>DASTID010000107.1:0-12907 GCA_035717905.1 Sphingomicrobium sp.
GTCCTTCAGAAAGACGGGCCCGCTGTCCTGGATATACGCAGTTCGCTCGACCTGCGGGAAATCCTTCTTGACGTAAGGCTGGGCCACGTAGGTGCCCATCTGGAAGAAGCCGGGGACGCCGTCCTTGGGATGCGGATACCACGATTGAAGCTGGTAGGTGTTCTCGACGTCCGGGAGCCATTTGTCGTAGCTCCGCTCGTAGCGGATGTAGAGCAGGATCAGGATGCACGCGGCCATGCCGATCGCCAGGCCAGCGATGTTGATGACCGAATAGATTTTGCTCTTCGCCAGCGCCCGAACCGCGACCGTCCAATAATTCCGCCACATCGCCGCTGCTCCTCTATCGAACGGTGATCAGCACAGGCTCGCCGCGCATCTCGACGCGGCAGCGGTTCGCCGCGG
Organism: Sphingomicrobium sp.; assembly: GCA_035717905.1. GTDB lineage: Bacteria > Pseudomonadota > Alphaproteobacteria > Sphingomonadales > Sphingomonadaceae > Sphingomicrobium. The sequence continues at coordinate 403 of DASTID010000107.1, forward strand.
GCTGCGCGCTGCAGCCGCTCCAGTGGAATGCCTGCCCCGGCGCGCCGCGGGCGACGATGTCGAAGCCGGAATTGGCCGGCACGTCGAACCGGCAATCGGCGTCGTCGCTGCACGATAAATGCACCTCCGCCGTCCTGATCGTCGCGTTGATCCGCGGGCCGACGCGAAGCTGCAGCGATTCGAGCGCGGAGCGTGCCTGCGCCGGAGCTGCGACGGCGATCGCCATACTCAAGGCGGCGAGCGGCGCGGTCGTGAAAGTCGATGACATGGGACGCCTCCCTTTGGTTCGGGGCTTAGGCCGCGCGGCGGCGCTCCTGCAGGATTCGGCCGTCGAGCATATTGACGACCCGGCTCGCGAAATCGGCGTGGGCCGGCGAGTGCGTCACCATGACGATCGTCGAGCCTTCCTGGTTGAGCTGGCGCAGCATGCGCATCACTTCCTCGCCATGCGCGGTGTCGAGGTTGCCGGTCGGCTCGTCGGCGAGGATCAGCTTGGGCTCGCCGACCAGCGCGCGGGCGACGGCGACGCGCTGCTGCTGCCCGCCCGACAGCTGGGTCGGGCGGTGCTTGCCGCGATGCGCGATGCCGACCTTGTCGAGCACCCGGTCGACGCGGCCCCGGCGATCGGACGCCGAATGATTGTGATAGAGCAAGGCGAGCTCGACATTTTCGCGCACCGTCAGCTCGTCGACCAGGTTGAAGCTCTGGAAGATGAAGCCGATGTTGCTCTTGCGCGTCTCGGCGAGGTCGGATTCGCTGAGGCCGGCGACTTCGTGGCCGTTGAATACGTAGGAGCCGCTGGTCGGGCTATCGAGCATGCCCATCACGTTGAGCAGGGTCGACTTGCCGCAGCCCGACGGCCCCATGATCGCGACGAACTCGCCGTCGGCGATGTCGAGATCGACCGAATCGAGCGCGGTCGTCTCGACGGTGTCGGTGCGGTAGGTCTTGGTCAGGCCGGTCATGGTGAGCATGGCTCTCGAAGTCCTTTCTAGTCGTCGCTGTCGAAGGTGAGATGGTCCTTGTCGACCAGCCCGCTGTAGGAAGAGGTGATGACTCTCTCGCCGGGCTCGAGGCCGCCGAGCACTTCGATGTAGTCGCTGTTGCGGCGGCCGAGCTGCACCTGGCGCTTGGTCGCGCTGTTGCCGCCCTTGTCGACCACGAACACCCAGCTGCCGCCGGTGTCGTTGAAGAACGCGCCGTTGGGGATCAGCACCGCCGGCGCCGAATCGCCCAGCGTGAGCCTGGCCTGGACGGTCTGGCCGCGCTGTACCGACGCGGGCTCCCCGGCGACGAAGACGAGGTCGATTTGGAACTGGCCGTTGCGCACCTGCGGATAGACCTTGGCGACCTTGAGCCGGTAGGTTTTGCCATCGATGTCGGCGCTCGCGGTCTGGCCGACCTGGACCCGGCCGAGGTAGAATTCGTCGACGTCGGCCTGGAGCTTGTCGGCCCCGGCGCTGTCGATCTGGCCGATCCGCTCGCCCTGCTGCAGCGACTGGCCGAGCTGGATGTCGAAGCCGCTGAGCTGGCCGGTCACCGGCGCCCGGATGTTGAGCTGGCCAAGGCTGTCGCGCGCGATCCCCATGCTGCTGTTGAGCGAGGCCGCGGCGAGGCGCAGCTGCTGCAGCTGGCTCGATTGCAGCGCTTCGGTCTGGGCGATGCTCTGCTTGAGGATCTGCAGCCGCTGCGTCTGATAGGCGAGGTCGTCCTTGGTGTCGTTGAAGGTCTTCATCGACACGAACCCGCGCTGGGCGAGCGGCTTCTGCAGGTCGAACTGCCGCCGCGCCTTGGCGAGGTCGGTCTCGGCCTGGTTGAGGTCGCGCAGGTTGGCGTTGCGTGTCTGCGTAAGCGCCAGCTCCTGGCTGCGCATGTTGTTCAATTGCTGCTCGACCTCGGCCTGCTTCTCGAGCGTCGACAGCTGCAGCTCGGCGTTGGACAGGACCGCGAGCGGCTGGCCCTCGGTCACCTGGGCGCCGTCCTCGACCAGCTTCTGCTCGACCCGGCCGCCCTCGACCGCGTCGAGATAGACGGTAACGAGCGGGGTGACTCGAGCACGAAGGGGAAGGAAGTCCTCGAAGACGCCCCTCTCGACCGGCGCGATCGCGAGGCGATCGCGCGCGACCGACTGGGAATCGGCGCGCGGCGCGAACAGCCAGAAGATGAGGATCAGCAGCAGCAGCCCGCCCGCGGCCCCGGCGACCAGGATGCGCTTGTCGATCCGCTTGCGCTCGATCACCTTGTCCATCGCGCCGCCGGTCACGGCGTCAGGGCGGCGGCTCTGCCGCAATTCGACCAGGCTCACTGTCCGCCTCCGGTCAGTTCTTGTCCGGAAATGGACAAGCGGACGCCGGTTTCGGCGGCCGCCGCGCTACAAATGTATTCTTGCCCTGCCCCGTTCATGGCTCTTCCGCTGCAAAGGCCGTGCCAATCGGCCCGGCGAAATATTTGGTCCCGGCGACTGTTCGTTTCCGGACAGCCGCGCTACAGGCGTAGCGTGGACTCGGTGTTCGATCTAGCCGTGGTGGTCGACGACGACCCCGACATCGCGCTCGCCGCGCGGCTCGCGCTGCGCGACATGTTCGCGCGCATCGAGACGCTCGCCTCGCCGCGCGAGCTGATGGACTTCCTCAAGCGCGAATCGCCCGACGCGATCCTGCTCGACCTCAATTTCGAGCGCGCCGCGACCGACGGGCGCGAGGGTCTCGACACGCTTGCGCGGATCATGGCGCACGATCGCGATTCGGCGGTGGTGATCATCACCGCCCATGGCGCCGTGTCGCTGGCGGTCGAGGCGATCAAGCGTGGCGCGAGCGATTTCGTCGCCAAGCCGTGGAGCAACGAGCGGCTGTCGGCGACGGTGCGGAGCGCCGCGGCGCTGCGCCGCAGCCGGGTCGATGCGCGGATGGAACGCGGGCGCGCGAGCGAGCTGACGCCGACCGGCGAGACCCAGCTGATCGGCGGATCAGACGCGATGGACCGCGTGCGCCTGCTGATCGAGCGCGCCGCGCCAACCGAGGCGAACGTGCTGATCCTCGGCGAGAACGGCACCGGCAAGGAAATCGTCGCCCGCGAAATTCACCGCCTGTCGCACCGCGGCGCGCAGCCAATGGTGTCGATCGACCTCGGCGCGACCAGCGAGTCGTTGTTCGAGTCCGAGCTGTTCGGCCATGCCAAGGGCGCGTTCACCGGCGCCGCGGGAGAGCGCATGGGCCGGCTCAAGGCGGCCGACCGCAGCACCTTGTTCCTGGACGAGGTCGGCAACTTGCCGCTTCACCTGCAGCCCAAGCTGCTGACCGCGCTCGAGCAACGGCAGGTGGTGCCGGTCGGGTCGAACCGCGCGGTGGCGATCGACGTGCGCGTGCTGGCCGCGACCAACCTGTCGCTCGACCAGCTGTCCGACCCCGCGCGCTTCCGCCAGGACCTGCTGTTCCGGCTCAACACGATCGAGATTCATCTGCCGCCGCTGCGCGACCGGCCCGAGGATGTGCCGCCGCTGATCGATCATTATCTCGGCGTCTATGCGCGCAAGTATGACCGGCCGGCGCGGGAGGTGCCCGCCGCGGTGCTCGACGCACTGGTGCGCCATGACTGGCCGGGCAATGTCCGCGCCCTTCGCCACGCGGCCGAACGGGCGGTGATCATGGCCGAGGGCGACCACTATCGGCTCGAGGATTTCCCGCTGTCGCGCCGCGCCGAAGTCTCGCTGGCGCCCGCGGCGGAGGCGACGCTCAACCTCGACCAGGTCGAGAAGAAGATGATCGAGCGGGCGCTCAGGCTGCATCATTTCAACATCTCGCTTGCCGCCGCCGAGCTCGGGCTCAGCCGCGGGGCGCTCTACCGGCGCATGGAAAAGCATGGGCTTTAGCCGCAAGTTCGAGTTCGGGCTGGCGTGGCGCACGGTCGTCCTGATCGGCGCGATCTGGGTGCTCACGCTGTCGCTTCGCACCCCCGATCTTCGCGCCGGCCGGATCGTCGTGCTCCTGGTCGCGTTGTTCGCGCTCGCCAGCCTGTGGAATTTCATCCGCCGCACCAATTTCATGGTGTCGCGCTTCGTCGAATCGGTGCGCTTCGAGGATTATTCGCAACGTTTCTCGGATCCCAGCGGAGCCGGTTTCGACGTGCTCGGCGACGCGCTCGACGCGGCGATCAAGGCGCTCAAGGAACGCCATCTCGAAGCCGCCGATGAAGCGCGCTTCCTGTCGGCGGTGGTCGACGATTCGCCGAGCGCCTTGCTGACCATCGATGGGACCGGCCGGGTCCAGCTGCTCAACAAGGCCGCCCGCCAGCTGTTCGCGCACCAGCCGCTGCAGCGCGTCGAGGATCTCGACATGCTCGGCCCCGAGCTTGCCGCGGCGGCGCAGCTTCCGCCGGGCAGCCGCAAGATCACCCGCCTGCTGCTCGACGGCATCCCGCAGAAGGCGATCCTGGCCTCGGCGCAGGTCGCGCGGCTCGATCAGCCGGTGACGATCTTCTCGATCTTGCCGGTGCAAAGTGAACTCGGCGCGCTCGAGGTCGCGGCGCAGGCCGACCTCGTGCGGGTGCTGACGCACGAGATCATGAACTCGCTGACTCCGGTGACGTCGCTGGCGCGGTCGGGGGCCGAGATGGTCGCGGCGGCCGAAGATTCGGGCGGCGACCTCAGCCAGGCGCGGGTCGCCACGGAAACCGTCGCCCGGCGGGCCGAGGGCATCCTTCGGTTCGTGCAGAGCTACCGCGAGTTCGCGCAGACCCCCGAAGTTCACCGGCGCCCGTTCAAGGCGCAGCCATGGGGCGAGGAGATCATGCGGCTCGCTCTGACCAGTGCCGGCGTGCGCGAGATCGACGCCCGCATCGACGTCGAGCCGGAGTCGCTGAAGGTCAACGCCGATCCCGAGCTACTCGCGCAAGCCGTGCTCAACCTGCTGCGCAACGCGGTGCGCGCGACCAGCGACGTCGCCGAGCCGATCGTCGTCCTGAAGATCGCGCGCGACCGCAGCGCGCGGTTCCAGATCGAAGTCCGCGACAACGGCGCCGGCATCGCCGAGGATCGGCGCGAAGACATTTTCCTGCCGTTCTTCACCACCCACAAGGGCGGCAGCGGAGTCGGCCTGAGCTTCGCCCGCCAGGTCGCGTTGGCCCACGGCGGCTCGATCGTCGCGCTCGACTCGCCCGAGGGCGGGGCGACCCTGCGCATGCTGGTCTGACCCGGCGGAAGCGGCGCGGCGCTTGACTGGCCGCGTGATCCGCTCGACGAGCCGGCCACCGTGGCCGATCCACCGAACCCCTCCCGCCTCAGGCAGGTCCGGCTGCTGCTGTGGGCGCTCGTCGCAATCGCCGTGGCCGGCGCCGCGGCGCTGCTGCTGGTGCCGCGCGCCAGGACCGATGCGCCCGGGCTGGAGACGGCGCCGGCCAGCTTCCGTGGGCCGTTCACGCTGATCGATGCCGACGGCCACGCCTTCTCGAGCCAGGCGCTCGCCGGCAAGCCCTACGCGATCTATTTCGGCTTCACGCGCTGCGGCGATATCTGTCCGATGACGCTGTCGCGGCTGGTCAAGCTGCGCCGCCAGGCCGCGAACGACGCCGCGCTGCGCATCGTCTTCGTGACCATCGACCCGAAACACGACGGCCCCAAGGACGTCGGCCAATATGCCGAGCTGTTCGGAGCGCCGATCATCGGCCTCACCGGCTCCGAGGCCCAGATCGACCAGGTGAAGAAGCAATACGGCATTTACGCCGAGCCCGTGCCCCACGCCGCGATGGGCCAGGAGATGGAGCATACGGGGACGGTCCTGCTGTTCGACAGCGACGGCACATTCGCAGGAACGATATCGCCGGACGAGCCGGACGCCTCCGCGCTGGCCAAGATCGAGCGGCTGGTCCACTGAACCGCGGAACCGCCGGCGGCGCTCCACCTTTAGTGGGAATGGCCGATTATCGTCCCGACCCGAAGATTCTCGAGCTCGGGCCGGGCTTCTACGATCCGGTCGAACCAGCGCGCTTTCCGCAATGCATCCCGCGCTTTCTCAACCGGCGCTGGGCCGGGCGCGTCGGCCTGGAGCTGGGCGACGCCGACTGGGCGCGGCATTTCTGCCGGTTCGAGCCGCTGCCCGGCAACCTCGCCGAACCGCTGGCGCTGCGCTACCACGGCCACCAGTTCCGCGTGTACAACCCGGACATCGGCGACGGCCGCGGCTTCACGTTCGCGCAGTTGCGCGACGAGCGCGACAGACTCCTGGACCTCGGAACGAAGGGCTCCGGCCAGACGCCGTACAGCCGCACCGCCGACGGGCGGCTGACGCTCAAGGGCGGCGTGCGCGAAGTGCTCGCGACCGAGATGCTCGAGGCATTGGGCGTCAATACCTCGAAGAGCTTCGCTCTGTTCGAGACCGGCGAGGCGCTCGAGCGCGGCGACGAGCCCTCTCCGACCCGCTCGTCGGTGCTGACCCGGCTCAGCCACGGCCACATCCGCATCGGCACGTTCCAGCGGCTCGCCTTTTTCGGCGAGGTCGAGAACGTCGAGACGCTCGTGCGCTACTGCCTCGACAAGCTCTACGGCGAGCAACCCGCGGCCAATGCGGCCGAGAATGCGCTTCGGCTGTTCGACCTCGTCAGCCAGGCGACCGCCACGCTCGCCGCCTCCTACCTCGCCGCCGGCTTCGTCCACGGCGTGCTCAACAGCGACAATATCAACGTCACCGGCGAGAGCTTCGATTATGGTCCGTGGCGCTTCACGCCCGAATGGGACCCGGAATTCACCGCGGCCTATTTCGACCATTACGGGCTGTACGCGTTCGGCCGGCAGCCCGAGGCGATCCACTGGGACCTCGCCCAGTTCGCGGGTTGCCTGTCGCTGGTCGCCGAGGCGCCGCCCTTGTCCGAGATGCTGGCCGGGTGGAGCGCGCGGTTCGAGCAGGCGCTGGTCGCCGCCATGCTCCGCCGCCTCGGCGTCGGGCGCGGCGCCGGCGATCGCGAGCTTGCCGCCGCGCTGATTGCCGCACTGGCGACGCGCGAGGCGCCGATCGACCGCATTTTCTTCGACTGGCGCGGCGGCCGCGACCCGGGACCGGAGGCCTATCCCGGCGAGCGGTTCCGGGCGCTGGCGGCGCTGCTCAGGGGGACAGTCCCTGATTCAGGGACAGTCCCCGCGCGGTCGCATCCATATTGGACAGACGCCGCGCCTTGTTCGATGACCATCGACGAGGTCGAGGCGATCTGGTCGGCGATCGCGGAGCGGGACGACTGGCGGCCGTTCGATGAGAAGATTAGCGCCATCCGCCGGATGGGCGAAGCGATGGAGCAGGATGCAACAGCAGCTTGACGAGCAAGCGCCGGTAGTCGACCGCACCCGCGTGCCAACCATGCTTGTGTCCACCAACCCCGCGACCGGCGAGCAGATCTGGTCGGGCGAGATCGGCGACGCCGCCGCCGAGGTCGCCGCCGCGCGCGCCGCCTGGTCGGCGTGGGCGGCGCATTCGGTCGCCTATCGGATCGAGGCCATTCGCCGCTTCGCCAACGTCGTGCGCAAGCGCGAGGCGGAATTCGCCGAGTTGATCGCGCGAGAGACCGGCAAGCCGCTGTGGGAAGCGCGCACGGAAGTGGGCGCGGTGGTCAACAAGGTCGAAATTTCGATCGAGGCCTACGCCGAGCGCACGCCGCAGAGGAAGATGGAAGCGGCGATGGGCAACAAGATCGCGGTGCGGCACAAGCCGCACGGCGTGCTCGCGGTGCTCGGCCCGTACAATTTCCCCGCGCATCTGCCCAACGGCCACATCGTCCCCGCGCTGATCGCCGGCAACGCGGTGGTGTTCAAGCCGTCGGAGAAGACGCCGGCGACCGGCGCGTTCCTGGTCGATTGCTTCCACGCGGCGAAGATTCCGGATGGAGTCGTCCGGCTGCTGGTCGGCGGGCCGGAGCAGGGCAAGGCGCTGGCCGCCGAGCCGGGGATCGACGGGCTGCTGTTCACCGGCTCGGCGCGCGCCGGAAAGTCGCTGCACCGGCAATTCGCCGACACGCCGCAAAAGATTCTCGCGCTCGAGCTCGGCGGCAACAACCCGCTCGTCGTGTGGCAGCCGAAGGACCTCGAGGCGGTCGCCGCGATCGTCGTCCAATCGGCCTATCTCACCGCTGGCCAGCGCTGCACCGCCGCACGTCGCCTGATCGTCGAGGACGGCGCCGAGGGGCCTTTGCTCGACGCCGTCCAGTCGCTGATCGGGCGGATCGTGGTCGACGAGCCGTTCGCCGACCCCGCGCCGTTCATGGGCCCGGTTATCGACCTCGCCGCCGCCGACCAGGTGCAGGAGCAATGGCTCGGCCTGATGATGAAAGGCGGCAAGCCGCTGGTCCACCTCGACCGGCCCCACGCCGACCGGCCCTACCTGACCCCGGCGCTGATCGACGTCACCGAGGCGAAGGAGCGGCCCGACGAGGAGATTTTCGGGCCGGTGCTGCAGGTCATCCGGGTCAAGGATTTCGACGCCGCGATCGACGAAGCCAACAACACGCGGTTCGGGCTCGCGGCGAGCCTCGTCGGCGGCACGCCCGAGCAGTACGACCGCTTCTGGGCCAACGTCCGCGCCGGCGTCATCAACTGGAACAAGCCCACCAACGGCGCGCCGTCGAACGCGCCGTTCGGCGGCATCGGCCTGTCGGGCAACCACCGCCCGAGCGCATTCTACGCGGCGGACTATTGCGCCTATCCGGTGACCAGCAGCGAGGCCGACCGCGCCCGCGGCGCGATCGGCGAGGGCCTGCGCGACCCCAACATGCTGGAAGATTGAATATCCTCCCCGGCATTTGCCGGGGAGGGGAACCAGCGAAGCTGGTGAAGGGGTCTTAACTGTCAAGAACCGTCCACCGCACTCGATGCGGTTCCCCTCCCCACGAAAGCGTGGGGAGGATGCTCTTGGATCGTTTCTCGCGAGCCTCGCGTTGAACGGCGGTGAACATCCGTAGTCGCGCCGGCAAGGCGCTCATCCTTGCCCTGTTCAGCATCGCCCTCGCCAATTGCGGCAACAAGGCCGGCGTCCAGCCCAACGACGTCGAATCGGGCGCTCTCCAGTCCAACGTCACCGATGCGGCGTCGCGCGCCTTCTACAAGGCGCGGCAATGGCAAGCGGCATGGCATGGCGACGATGAAAAGGCCTTGCTGGCGATCATCGCCGGGGCGCCGGCGAACGCGCTCAAGCCCGACCTGTTCCTGAAGCAGCCGCTGCCGCGCGACGCCAACGCCCGCGAAGCGGCGCTGACCAAGGCGGCGCTCGGCTACGCTTCGGCGCTCGCCCGCGGTTACACCGACCCGTCCAGGCTCGTCGAAATCTATACCATCCCGGCGCCCAAAACGGACGTGGCGGCCGGCCTCGCCAACGCCCTCGCTGACGGCAAGCTCCAAGATTGGTTCGCGTCGCTGCCGCCGCAGACCGACGAATATCGCGCGCTGTCGAACGCCCATCTGCGCTATCTGCGGCAGGCCGGCCAGGCGAACGCGGAGCCGGTCCCGTCGGGCAAGCCGATCAAGGCCGGGAGCCGCGATCCGCGCTTGGCGGCGATCGCCGCGTCATTGAGCGCGACGGGCTATCTGCCGCCGCCGCAGGACAAGGCCGCGCCCCCGCGGCGATACTCGCGCGAGATGGTCGCGGCGGTGAAGCGGCTCCAGGCCGATTACGGCCTTAAGCCCGACGGCGTGATCGGCGAGGATACGCTCGGCGCGATCAACGCCGGGCCCGCCGGCCGCGCGCGCCAGCTGGCGATCGCGATGGAGCGGCTGCGCTGGCTCGAGCGCGATCCGCCGGCGACCCGGATCGACGTCAACACGGCCGCGGCGACGCTCGATTTCTGGCGCGACGGGCGGCATTACGACCGGCGCAAGGTGGTGGTCGGCGAGCCCGACAAGCCAACCCCGCAAATCCAGGCGCCGATCTTCCGGCTGGTCGCCAACCCGACGTGGACCGTGCCGACGTCGATCGCCGAAGAAGAGATTTCGAAGAAGGGCTCGGGCTGGCTCGCGGCCAATAATTTCGTGATGAAGGACGGGCGCTACGTCCAGCAGTCGGGGCCCAAGAATTCTCTCGGGCTGGCCAAGTTCGACATGGACGACAAATATGCGATCTACCTGCACGACACGCCGGCCAAGGCGCTGTTCGGCCTGCCCGACCGGCACCGCAGCCACGGCTGCGTGCGGGTCGAGAATGCGCTCCAGCTGGCCGGTGACATCGCCGCGCGGCAGGGCGTTCTCGGCCAGTTCCAGCGAGGCATGGCAAGCGGCGACGAGACCTTCGTCAAGCTCAAGCGGTCGATCCCGGTGCGGCTGCTCTATCGCACAGCGTTCTGGGACGGCTCGCGCATCGAGTTCCGCCCCGACGTCTACGGGCGGGACGAAGACGTCGCGGCAGCCCTCGGCCTGGTGCACGGCGCGCCGCGCAAGCCGTACCAGCCTCAAGGCGGAGACATCGGTCCGTGATGCACCGAGGGCGCCGGACCGTGCCGGCGCCCTCGTCCCCCTCCCCAGAGCCTTGGCTACCCGCGCGCCTCCGGCAGATAGCCTTCGTCGGCCGAATCGCTGAACTTGGTGGTGCGCCCGTCGAACCGGACCCGGACGATGCCGGTCGAGCCGTGACGCTGCTTGGCGACGATGATCTCGGCGCGCCCCGCGACTGGGTCGTATTTTTCTTTCCACGCCTCGTATTTCGCCTGCTTGTCGACCTCCTCGGGCAGCGGGAAGTCGGGCTCGACGGCTTTGAGGTAATAATCCTCGCGATAGATGAAGAGCACGATGTCGGCATCCTGCTCGATCGAGCCGGATTCGCGCAGGTCCGAGAGCTGCGGGCGTTTGTCCTCGCGCTGCTCGACCTGGCGCGAGAGCTGCGACAGGCCGATCACCGGGACGTCGAGCTCCTTGGCGAGGGTCTTCAGGCCGCGGCTGATCTCCGAGATTTCCTGCACGCGATTCTCGTTGCTCGACCGGCCGGTGCCCTGGAGCAGCTGGAGATAGTCGACGATCACCATGCCGATGCCCTTCTGCCGCTTGAGGCGGCGGGCGCGGGTGCGCAGCGCGGCGATGGTCAGGCCAGGCGTGTCGTCGATGTAGAGCGGCAGGCTCTGAAGCTCGGCCGCGGCGCGGGCGAGGTCGCGAAATTCATGCTGGGTGATCCGCCCCATGCGCAGATTCTCGGACGTGATCCCGGACTGCTCCGCAAGCACGCGCGTGGCCAGCTGGTCGGCCGACATTTCGAGGCTGAACAAAGCGACCGGCGCGCCAGCCGACTTGGCGGTCTCGATGCCGTCCTCCTGGTCGCGCAGGAAGCGCTGGGCGGCGGCGAACGCCATGTTGGTGGCGAGCGAGCTTTTGCCCATGCCCGGGCGGCCGGCGACGATCACCAGGTCGGACTTGTGGAGCCCGCCGATCTTGCCGTTGAGCGCTTCGAGCCCGGTCGTGAGGCCCGACAGATGGCCGCCGCTGTTGAGCGCCCGCTCGGCGGTGTGGAGCGCGTCCTTGGTCGCTTCGGCGAATGACTTGGCCTTGCCCTCCGCTCCGCCTTCCTCTGCGACCTTGTAGAGCTCGGTCTCGGCCTTCTCGATTTGCTCGAGCGGCGCGATCTCCTCGCTGGTGTCGAGCGCGCCTTCGACCAGCTCGCGACCGACGCCGATCAGCGCCCGCAGCAGCGCCAGGTCATAGACCTGCGTGGCGAAATCGCGCGCGCCGATCACCGCCGCGCCCGAACCGGTCAGCTGGGCGAGATAGGCAGGCCCGCCGACCTCCTTCATCGCCTCGTCGCCATCGAACATCGGTTTCAGCGTAACCGGGTTGGCGACCATGTTCTTGTCGGTGAGCCTGAGGATCGCCTCGTAGATGCGGCCGTGCAGCGGCTCGAAGAAATGATGCGCCTTGAGCTTGAGCTGGACGTCCTCGACCAGCCGGTTGTCGATCATCAGCGCGCCGAGCAGCGCGGCCTCGGCCTCGATGTTCTGCGGAAGGGTTTGGGTTGCGGTCTCTGACGCAGACTCGGCGATGCGGACGACTTCGGCCATGGCGAATCCTCTAGGCTCGGGCGTCCCCACACCCAATGAGAACGAAAGTAGCACAACTGTGGATTGAGTGTGCGCGAATCAGACCGCGGGTCGCCCGAAGTCGGCAATTCGCGGCCAATCGCGCATCCACAGGAATTCTTGCGCCGCAAATTGATGCGATGAACTGTGGCCGTTAGGCACCGGTCATGGCGATTTTATCCGACCGCTGGATTCGCGAGCAGGCGCAGGAGAATGGCATGATCGAGCCGTTCGTCGAGGCGCAGCGGCGGGAGGGCTGCATCAGCTACGGGCTGTCGTCCTATGGTTACGACGCCCGCGTCGCCGACGAGTTCAAGATTTTCACCAACGTCGATTCGGCGACCGTCGACCCCAAGGATTTCGCGGCGAACAGCTTCGTCGACCGCCGCACCGACGTGTGCATCATCCCGCCCAACAGCTTCGCGCTGGCGCGCACGGTCGAATATTTCCGGGTGCCGCGCGACGTGCTGGTGATCTGCCT
>DASTID010000108.1:0-15425 GCA_035717905.1 Sphingomicrobium sp.
GCCGGCATCTCGCACGGCAAGGGCGGCTCGATGCACATGTTCAGCGTCGAGCACGGCTTCTACGGCGGTCACGGCATCGTCGGCGCGCAGGTCCCGCTCGGCACCGGGCTCGCCTTCGCGCACAAATATCGCGAGGACGGCGGCGTGTGCCTGACCTACATGGGCGACGGAGCGGTCAACCAGGGCCAGGTCGCCGAGGCGTTCAACATGGCCAAGCTGTGGGACCTTCCGGTCATCTATGCGATCGAGAACAACAAATATGCGATGGGCACGAGCGTCAATCGGTCGCATTCCGAGCCGCTGCTTTACCGAAAGGGCGAAAGCTTCCGAATCCCGGGGCTGCAGGTTGACGGCATGGACGTGCTCGCCGTCCGCGGCGCGGCCCAGGTCGCGCTCGACTGGACGCGCGGCGGCAAGGGTCCGATCGTCATCGAGTTCCTGACCTACCGCTATCGCGGCCATTCGATGTCCGACCCGGCCAAATACCGGACGCGCGAGGAGGTGCAGGAGGTGCGCGAGCATCGCGACCCGATCGACCACACCGCGAAGGAGCTCGAGAAGCTTGGAGTCAAAGAGGACGAGCTCAAGGTGATCGACAAGGAAATCAAGGACATCGTCGTCGGCGCCGCCAAGTTCGCGGAGGAAGCGCCCGAGCCCGATCCATCCGAGCTCTACACCGACGTATTGGTGGGGAGCTACTGATGGCGCTCGAGCTCAAGATGCCCGCTCTGTCCCCGACGATGGAGGAGGGGACGCTGGCCAAATGGCTGGTCAAGGAAGGCGACGAGGTGAAGTCGGGCGACATTCTCGCAGAGATCGAGACCGACAAGGCGACGATGGAGTTCGAGGCGGTCGACGAGGGCAAGATCGCCAAGATCCTGGTGCCGGAAGGGACCGACGGGGTGAAGGTCGGCCAGCCGATCGCGCTGCTTGCGGCCGAGGGCGAGACCGTTTCTCCCTCTCCCCAGTGGGGAGAGGGTCGGGCTGAGGGGGTTCAGCCTTCTCCGCAGACGCAGGGACCCTCACCCCAACCCTCTCCCGGCACGGGAGAGGGGGTTGCGGCTGAGCCCGCCATGAAAGCTGAGCCCAGCATCCCGCAGTCGGAATCGCAGCAGGACGAGGCAACTCCCACCCCGCACGTGTTCGAGACCGCGGCGCGCGATCTCGTCGCCGACGTCGCGCATACGCATGACGATCCGGAGGTCCCCGAAGGCACGCCGCTGACCAGCATGACGGTGCGCGAGGCGCTGCGCGACGCGATGGCCGAGGAAATGCGCGCCGACGACCGCGTGTTCGTGATGGGCGAGGAAGTCGCGGAATACCAGGGCGCCTACAAGGTCACGCAAGGGTTGCTCGACGAGTTCGGGGCCAGGCGCGTCGTCGACACGCCGATCACCGAATATGGCTTCGCCGGGCTCGGCACCGGCGCGGCGATGGGGGGCCTCAAGCCCATCGTCGAGTTCATGACCTTCAACTTTGCGATGCAGGCGATCGACCACATCATCAATTCGGCGGCGAAGACCAATTACATGTCGGGCGGGCAGATGCGCTGCCCGGTCGTGTTCCGCGGTCCCAACGGCGCCGCTGCCCGCGTGGCTGCCCAGCACAGCCAGAATTACGGCAGTTGGTACGCGCACGTTCCGGGGCTGGTGGTGATCTGCCCCTACAGCGCCGCCGACGCAAAGGGGCTGCTGAAGGCCGCGATCCGCACCGAGGACCCGGTCGTGTTCCTCGAGAACGAGCTGCTCTATGGCCAGCATTTCGACGTGCCGCAAATGGACGATTACGTGCTGCCGATCGGCAAGGCGCGGATCGTCCGTCCGGGCAAGGACGTGACCATCGTCAGCTACTCGATCGGAGTCGGGGTCGCGCTCGAGGCGGCGCAGGAGCTGATGGGCCAGGGCATCAACGCCGAGGTCATCGACCTCCGCACGCTGCGCCCACTGGACAAGGCGACCGTCCTCGAAAGCCTCAAGCGCACCAACCGCATGGTGGTGGTCGAGGAAGGCTGGCCGGTCTGCTCGATCGCGTCCGAGATCATCGCCATTGCGATGACCGAGGGCTTCGACGACCTCGACGCGCCGGTGCTGCGGGTGACCGACGTGGACGTGCCGCTGCCCTATGCCGCGAACCTCGAGAAGCTGGCGCTGATCAAGGCGTCCGACGTGGTCGAGGCGGCGAAGGCGGTCACCTATCGATAGGCCGCGCGATCGCGACCTCGTCCGGCTCTATTGGCCGGCCCACCTTCGCTCCGCATTCGAAGCCCTGTTCGCCATCGACGATGCGATGGCCGACGTCGTCAGCCAATCGACGCAGCCGGCATTGGGCGCGATCAAGCTCGCCTGGTGGCGCGAACGGCTGGAAGAGCTCGATCAGGGCAAGGTGCCGGCCGAGCCGCGGCTCCGGGCGGCGGCGGCGGAATTGCTGCCACGCGGCATCACCGGCGCCGCGCTGGCGCAGATCGAACCGGGCTGGGCGACCCTGCTCCAGGAGACGCCCGATCCCGAAGTCGCGCTCAATAGAGGCGTGAACCTGTTCGGATTGGCGGCTCGGCTGCTGGGATCCGATCCTCCCCAGTCCATCCAGATCGCCGGATCAGTCTACGCGGCCGGAAGCCTGTCGCGGCGACGTCTTGCTCCCGAAGGTTTGCCGGCCGTCACGGACAGCTTATCCGTGCCCAGCCGGTTTCGCCCATTGACGGGCCTCGCCGCGCTTGCGCGCCGCGATCTTGCCCGTTCCGAACCCGAGGCGACGCCCGGCCGTGCCCTGGTTCTGCTCCGGCACCGGCTGACCGGGCGGCTGTGACGGTTGACAGGTTTCGCTCCGTTATGGAGTTAACAGCCGTGCCGAATCTCCTTGATCGAGGAGATTGCCAATGGTCCGCTTCTTCGCCGGCGCGGCCGCGTCCTTCCTGTTTCTGACCGGCGCCTTCCTGTTGTGGCAGGGCCATGCCGAGCAGGCGCCCGCGCTTCCTTTGGCGCCCCCGCCGCGGACCTCCGGAACGCCGTTCATGGTCGCCGCGCGCCTCCAGGCGCCCGAGGCAAGCGCCAAGAGCCGCGAGGAGCGGCGGTTCGGCCGGGCCGACAAGAACGACGACGGCCGGATCGAATCCGAGGAGCTGCTGGGCTCGCGGCGCAAGGCATTCGCCAAGCTCGATGTCGACGGCAACCGCGCGCTGAGCTTCGAGGAGTGGGCGCATACCACGATCGACAAGTTCAAGGGCGCCGACAAGGACCGCAGCGGCTGGCTGACCGCGGCCGAATATGCGACCACCGCGCCGCGGCCGCCGAAGAAGAAACCGAAATGCGGATGCTAGGCTAGTTCGCTCGCGCGCTGGGTTTGCAGCCACTGTTCGAAGGCCGCGCGCGCGCGGTCGGTATAGGCTTGCTTGCGGTCGGCTTTCTTAATCCGGCCGGGCAGCGGCGGCATCAGCCCGAAATTGACATTCATCGGCTGGAACGTCTCGGCGTCGGCGCCCCCGGTGATGTGGCCGAGGATCGCCCCGAGCGCGGTCTCGACGGGCGGCGGCGGGAGGGTGTCGCCGCGCAGCTCGGCCGCCGCGAAACGCGCGGCTAGGATTCCGACCGCGGCGCTTTCGACATAGCCTTCGCATCCGGTGATCTGGCCGGCGAAACGGACGTTCGGCCTGGACTTCAGCCGCAGCTCGCGGTCGAGCAGCCGGGGCGAGTTGATGAAGCTGTTGCGGTGGATCCCGCCCAATCGCGCGAACTCGGCTTGTCCGAGGCCGGGGATGGTGCGGAAGATGCGCACCTGCTCGCCGTGCTTCAGCTTGGTCTGAAACCCGACCATGTTCCACAGCGTGCCGAGCGCATTGTCCTGGCGCAGCTGGACGACCGCATAAGGCCAGCGCCCGGTGCGCGGGTCGTCCAGGCCGACCGGCTTCATCGGGCCGTGGCGCAGAGTTTCCGGGCCGCGCTCGGCCATCACCTCGATCGGCATGCAGCCTTCGAAATAAGGCGTGTCCTTCTCCCACTCGTGGAAGGGCATTTTTTCGCCGTCGACCAGCGCGGCGACGAAATCCTCGTATTGGGGCTTGTCGAGCGGGCAGTTGATGTAGTCCTTGCCGCCTTTGTCCCAGCGTGCCGCCATCCAGCATACGCCCATGTCGATGCTGTCGCGGTGGACGATCGGGGCGATCGCGTCGAAGAAGGCGAGGGCGCCTTGCCCCGTTTCGGCCGCGATGGCTTCCGCGAGCCGTGAGCCGGTGAGCGGACCGGTGGCGACGATCGTCGGGTGATCGGACAGCGCGTCGATCCGCTCGCGCACGACCGTGACGTCTGGATGCCGCTCGATCGCGCGCGTGACCTCGGCGGCGAATGCGTCGCGGTCGACGGCGAGCGCGGAGCCCGCGGGCACGCGGTGCTGGTCGGCTGCGCGCATCACCAGCGAGCCGAGCGCGCGCATTTCCTGGTGAAGCAGGCCGACCGCGTTGTGCTCGGCATCGTCCGAGCGGAAGCTGTTCGAGCAGACCATCTCGGCGAGCTGGTCGGTCTCGTGCGCCGGAGTCGTATCGCCACCGCCGCGCATTTCGGAGAGGCGCACGCGAAGACCCGCCTCGGCCAGCTGCCACGCGGCTTCGCTCCCGGCGAGCCCGCCGCCGACGATGTGGATGTCGAAGGACATGAACCCTTTTAATCTCGACCAGCCCGCGCAGAAACGCGTAAATTGCCGAAATGGAATTCGACCGGCGAACCGCGCTTACGGCGCTGGCCTCGACCGTGTTGCCGTTAAGCCGTCTCAACGCCGCCGAAAGCGGCCAGACGCGCCTCGTGTTGCTCGGCACGGCCGGCGGGCCGAGGGCCAGGAAGAACCGATCGGGCAGCGCGCAGGCGATCGTCGCCGGCGGCAAAATCTATGTTGTCGACTGCGGCTACGGAGTCGTGCGGCAGATGGTGCTGGCCGGACTTGCGCTCCCCAGGCTGAGCAACGTCTTCATCACCCATCACCACTCCGACCACGATATCGATCTCGGCCCGTTGCTGCAGCTCGCCTGGCTGTCGGGCCTGACGACGCCGGTGGATTGCTGGGGCCCGCCGCCGATGCAGCGCATCGTGCGCGACTATATGCGGTACGAATCCTATGACATTGCGATCCGCACGAAGGACGAAGGCCGGGTCCCGTTCGCGACGCTCGTCCGGGCCCATGACATTCTCGGCGGCGGCTTGGTGATGCTGGATCGCAACGTCAGAGTGACCGCGGCGAAGGTCCATCATCCGCCAGTCGATCTCGCGCTCGCCTATCGGTTCGATGCTGCCGACCGGTCGATCGTGATCTCGGGAGATACTCGTCCTTCGGCCGAGCTGGTGCGGCTCGCCCACGGCGCGGACGTGCTGGTTCACGAGGCGATGCTCGCCGAGCACCTCGGAGAACTGCTTCGCGGGCTTCCGGATCGGAAAAGGCTGGTCAACAGCGTCCTTGGGCACCACACGACCGCCGAGCAGGCGGGGCAGATCGCTTCGGAAGCGGGCGTGAAGATGCTGGTCCTCTCTCATCTCGTGCCGGCCGGCGATCCCGACGTTCCGGATGCGGAATGGGTTGCCGCTGCGCGGCGCCATTATTCGGGCCCGATCGTCGTCGGGCGCGATCTGATGGAGCTTTGAGCGGATGCGCATTTTCACCATTGGCTATGAAAGCACCACGGTGCCGGAGTTCCTCGCCGCGCTGAAGCAGGCGGCCGTCGAGCGCGTGATCGACGTTCGCGCGGTGCCCAACTCGCGCCGGCCGGGCTTTTCGAAGACGCCGCTGCGCAATGCGCTCGCGGAAGAGGGCATCGATTACGTCCATCTGCGCGCGCTCGGCACGCCCGCCGACGGGCGCGCGGCTGCCAGGGCCGGGCGGCACGAGGATTTGAAGCGCATCTATGCCGGCCAGCTCGAGCTGCCCGAGGCGATGGCCGAGGCGGCGCAGATGGTGGCGCTCGCCGGCGAAAAGCCGAGCGCCTTGCTGTGCTACGAGCGCGAGCCCGCCGGGTGCCACCGGACCTTGCTGCTGAAGGCAGCGGCTCCGGAAGCCGAGATCGTCGACCTGTTCGCCTGAAAGGTCCGGAGCGGAGGGGCGAGGAACCTGCTGCCCGGCGCACCGTTTCCAAAGCGCGAATCCAGCGAAAAAGGGAGAAGGTGCGATGCGGAAACTGGCGATTATGCTGGGCGGAGCAATGGTGCTCGCCGCCTGTTCATCGAATCCGCAGCCGCCCCCGCCGCCGCCCCCACCGGTCGACCTCAACAACCCGCTGATGGCGCCGGGCTTCCTCGCTCAGGCGGGCAGCGCCAACCAGTGGGAGATTGAATCGAGCCAGCTGGCGTTGCAGGCCTCGTCCAATCCGGCGGTGCGCAATTTCGCCAACATGATCATCGCCGACCACACGCGCATCGGCCAGGCGGTCGCCGCCGCGGCTGCCTCGGCGGGGCTGACGATGCCGCCGCCGGCGTTGCTTCCCCCCCAGCAGGCGATGCTCGACCAGCTGCGGGCGGCGGGCATGGGGCCCAGCTTCGACATGGCCTATCAGCAGGCGCAGATCAGCGCCCACCAACAGGCGATTCAGCTGATGCAGAATTATGCGGCGAGCGGCGACGTGCCGGCGCTCCAGGCGGCCGCGTCGCAGGCGTTGCCGACGATGCAGATGCACCTGCAGCAGGCGCAGATGCTGCAAACGGCGCCGCCGCCTCCGCCGCCGGCGATGCCGGGCCCGGGCGAGCGCGGCGAGCGCGGCTGACTGATCGGGGGACAGTCCCCTAGCAGGGACAGTCCCCGTACAGGGACTGTCCCTAACCAGGGACTGTCCCGTCCTCGGGATAGATGAGCCGCCCGTCGCGCTCTCGGGCTGCGGGCGTCAGGCTCGCCTCGTCGATGCGCCCCGCACCCATCAGGTGAAGCACGCGGCGGCCGTGCAGGATCGCATAATCGGCGATGATCCGGCGATGGCAGCGCCACCACACCGCTTCCGCGCACATCACCGCGGTCGTCTTTTCCGATGCCGTCTTGAGCAGCCGATAGAGGCCTTCGTCGAACGCTTCGCCGAGCGCGTAATCGGCATAATTGTGGAAGCTCCGGTTCTGCCAGTAGCCGTTGACGTCGTCTGGCACTCCGCCCGAGCGCCCGCGCAGCCCGCCGAGCTCGGCAATTCGGTCATAGGCGATGCCGAACGGCGCAAGCTCGCTCGGGAGCACGTCGAAATTATACTGCGGGTTGGTGCGCGAGCGCGGAACGGTGCGGACGTCGATGACGCTTTCGACGCCGCCGCCGCGCAGAATCTCGGCGAACTCGGGAATCGTGCGTGTCGAATGGCCGACCGTAAAGAGCGGTCTTGGCTCAGACGTTGGGCAGCTCCGTCTGCCTTGCATCGTCCAGCAGCGCCTCGATGTCGGGGACCGGGCGTCCGCTCATCTCCTTGTTGACGGTGAAGACGAGCCTTTTCTCGACTTCCTTGTGCAGGCATTTCTTGAGCACGCCGAGCGCCTTGGGCGGAGCGACGATGGCGAGGGCGTCGAAATCATTGCGCAAAGCGCGCTTCTTGAGCTCGTCGGCCGCCTCCTTGATCCAGCGATCTTCCTCCTGCTGGTGGAAATCGGGTTCCTCGTAGGTCGAGCGGCCGTAACCGGCGCTCTGGTGGATGCTGCCGGGACTGTCGGTCTTGATGTCGCTGTCCTTCCGGTCTTCGCGCTCATCATGGGCCTCGGTCCTGAGGTCGATCTGCCCCTCGTCGCCATGGTTGCGGAAGAACAGCATCTTGCGGCCGTCGGCGACCAGCACCAGCGCATTGTGGGGAAGGGGCATGTCGGCGGTTCCTCCTCTGTTTGCTGAAGGAAGAACGCGGGTTCGCGGCGCGAGTTGCGGCGTTCGGCGCTGGGTGGCTCCTCTCTGGCCGAAGCCACAGGAGGGAGCGCGAGTTAGCCGGCTTCCGGATCGGCGGGGCGGCTGAGCTCGTCTTCGCCGACTACCGCGCCGTCGTCGGGCGCCAGCTCGTCGCCGCCCTCGACTTCGAGCTCTTCCTCCTCGCTCTCGTCGATCTTGGCAACGCTGACGACATGCTCGTCATCGCCGACGCGGAAAATGGTCACGCCCTGGGTGTTGCGGCCCATCACGCGGATGTCGCCGACCGTCGTGCGGATCATCTTGCCCTGGTCGGTGACGAGCATCAGCGCCTCGCCCTGGTGGGCGGGGAAGGAGGCGACGACGCAGCCGTTGCGCTCGCTGGTGTCGATGTTGGTGATGCCCTGGCCGCCGCGGTTGGTGCGGCGATATTCATAGGCCGAGGAGCGCTTGCCGTAGCCGTTCTCGGTGACGGTGAGGATGAACTGCTCCTTCTCCGTCAACTCCGCCATCCGGTCCGCCGACAATGAGCATTCCCCGTCCTTCTCGCCCTTCCACGGAGCGAAGCGAAGATAGGCCTCGCGCTCCTCTTGCGCGGTCCCGACCCGGCGCAGGATCGACATCGAGATCACCTGGTCGCTTTCGAGCAGGCGAATGCCGCGGACTCCGGTCGACGTGCGCGACTGGAACTCGCGCACGTCGGTCGCCTTGAAGCGGATCGCCTTGCCGTTGCGGGTCGCGAGCAGGACGTCGTCGTCCTCGGTCAGAAGCTCGACACCGATCAGCCGGTCGGTGGAATCGCCCTGTTCCTCGCTCTCGTCGGTCTCGACCTCCTCGGCGGGGCCCGCGCCGAAGCGCATCGCGATCTTGCCGTTCGACGGGATGTTGGTGAAAGCCGCCATGCTGTTGCGGCGGACAGTGCCGTGCGCGGTCGCGAACATGATGTGCAGGCCGCCCCACTCATTTTCGTCCTCGGGCAGCGGAAGCACGGTCGAGATCGTCTCGCCCTCGGCGAGCGGGAGCAGGTTGACCATCGGCCGACCGCGCGTGTTCGGTCCGCCTTCGGGCAGCCTCCACACCTTCATGCGATAGACCCGGCCGAGGTTGGAGAAGAACAGCACCGGATTGTGGGTCGAGGTGACGAACAGCTCGGTCACCGCATCCTCTTCCTTGGTCGCCATTCCGGCGCGGCCCTTGCCGCCGCGCTTCTGCTCGCGGAACACCGACAGCGGCGTGCGCTTGATGTAGCCGGCCATGGTCACCGTCACGACCATGTCCTCGCGCTCGATCAGATCCTCGTCCTCGATGCCGTCGGCGGCCGGCGCGAGCTCGGTCACCCGCGGAGTCGCGAACTCGGCTTCGACCTCGTCGAACTCCTCGCGCATCACCTCGTAGAGCCGGGCGCGGTTGGCGAGGATCTCGAGCAGCTCGCCGATGCTCTTCGCCAGTCCCTCGAGCTCGCCGCCGATCTCATCGCGTCCGAGCGCGGTGAGGCGGTGCAGCCTGAGCTCGAGGATCGCCTTCACCTGGGCTTCGCTGAGCTTGTATTTCTCGCGCTTCGCCTGCGGTTCGACCGCTTCGACCAGCGCGATATAAGGCCGGATCTGCTCGCCGGACCAATCGCGCTCGAGCAGTTTTTCGCGCGCCTCCGCCGGGCTTGCCGAGCCGCGAATCAGCTTCACCACCTCATCGAGATTGGTGACGGCAACGACCAGCCCGAGCAGGATGTGGGCGCGCTCGCGGGCCTTCAGCAGCTCGAACTTCGAGCGGCGCGTGATCACTTCCTCGCGGAACCTGACGAAGCTCTCGATGATGTCGCGCAGCGTCAGCGTTTCCGGCCGGCCGCCGCGGATCGCCAGCATGTTGGCGGGGAAGGACGACTGCGCCGGCGTGTGGCGCCACAGCTGGTTGAGCACGACGTCCGGCGTCGCGTCGCGCTTGAGGTCGATGACGATGCGGACGCCGTCGCGGTTGGACTCGTCGCGGATGTCGGAGACGCCCTCGATGCGTTTGTCCTTGGCGGCTTCGGCAATCTTCTCGACCAGCCCCGACTTGCCGACCTGGTAAGGGATTTCGGTGAGCACGATCGAGCGGCGGTCGCCACGGCCCTCCTCGACGTGGTGGCGCGAGCGGAGCATGATCGAGCCGCGGCCGGCGGTGTATGCACCGCGGATTCCCGACTGTCCGAGGATGAAGCCGCCGGTGGGGAAATCGGGGCCTTTCACATGCTCCATCAGCCCTTCGGAGCTGATCGCTGGATCTTCGATATAGGCGCGGCAGGCGGCGAGCACTTCGCCGAGGTTGTGCGGTGGAATGTTGGTCGCCATGCCGACCGCGATTCCGCCCGCGCCGTTGACGAGGATGTTGGGGAAGCGCGCGGGCAGGACCTGCGGCTCGCTCCGCGTCGCGTCATAGTTCGGAGTGAAGTCGACGGTGTCCTTGTCGACGTCGTTGAGCAGGAAGTTGGCGACCTTCGCCAGCCGCGCTTCGGTGTACCGCTCGGCGGCCGGCGGATCGGGGTCCATCGAGCCGAAATTGCCCTGGCCGTCGACGAGGGGCACGCGCATCGACCACCACTGCGTCATCCGCGCGAGCGCGTCGTAGATCGCCTGGTTGCCGTGGGGATGGTAGTTGCCCATCGTGTCGCCGACGATCTTGGCCGACTTGCGGTAGGAACGGCCGAAGACGAATCCGCCTTCGAGGCTCGCCCACAGGATTCGGCGGTGGACGGGCTTCAAGCCGTCGCGCACGTCGGGCAGCGCGCGACTGACGATCACGCTCATCGCATAGTCGAGGTAGGAGGTCTTCATCTCCTCGACGATCGAGATCGGCGCGATATCGCTGTCGCCCGGAGTGTTGCCGGAGCCGTCGATGACGGGCGGTTCAGAAGCCAAGGGGAATCCTGTCGGTCAAGGGTGCAAGCGAAAGGGGTGCAGCCGGATGCCGCCCCCCAAATCCTATTTAGGGCATGGTTGCTTCAAGCGCCACCCCGCGCGCGTGCGCGTATACGCGCGCGAGAGCCCACCTGGTTCAATCCGGGTTCAGCCGCGTAGCGGCAGGAGCCTTGGCCTGCGCGGCGGCGCGCACTAAGACGCCGCCAGCCCATTTCCCATATCCATGCTCCCGGACAGGAGATTCGATGACCAGGACATTCCTTTTCACGGCCGCCGGCGTGATGCTGGCGGTTTCCGCAGGGCCAGCCTTGGCGCAATATCAGGACGCGTCGCGGGCGGCTCCGCAGACGCCGCCGCCGGCGCCCCCTAGCGCAGCCGAGGAACCCGCCCAGCCTTCGGCCGGCATCAGGCCGTCGAAAGGCGCGATGAAGGCCTTCGTCGAGCTTCAGAAGGCGGTCAACGCCAACGACACCGCGAACATTCCCGCGAAAGTCGCCGCGGCGCAGGCGGTCGCGACGACCCCGCAGGACAAATATCTGCTCGCCCAGTTCCAGCTGAAGATCGCCGCCGCGGCGCATGACATTCCCGGCGAGGCGGCCGCGATCGACGCCATCGCCGCATCGGGACTGATCGAGCAGGACAAATTGTCGCGGCTCTATCGCGGGCTCGGCGGCGCTTATTACAACGCCAAGCAGTTCGATCGCGCGGCGGCGGCGTTCGATCGCGCGATCGCGCTCAACGCCGGCGACATCGAATCGATGAAGCTCCTCGGCAATGCGCGCTTCGCCCAGGGCCAGAACGCCCAGGCCGCGGCGGCTTTCCAGAAAGCGATCCAGGCGAGCACCGCGGCCGGCCAGAAGCCCGAGGAGGATCTGTTCAAGCGGGGTGTCCAGACCGCTTACGACGCCAAGCTTCCCGCGGCCATGGACCTGTCCCGCGCATGGGTCGCGGCCTATCCGAGCCCGGAGAGCTGGCGCAACGCGATCGCGATCTATCGCAACACCAGCCGCCAGGACGTCGAGGGCACGCTCGACCTGCTCCGCCTGATGCGCGCGGCGGGCGCGCTGACGACGCCGGGCGACTATATGCTTTACGCCACCTCGGCGGCCGACCAGCTCAACTATAACGAAGCCAAGGCCGTGGTGGACGAAGGCGTGGCGGCGAAGCGGATCGACCCGGCCAAGCCGGACTTCCGCGACCTCATCGCCGCGCTCAAGAAGAAGCCGATCGCCACCGCCGCCGATCTCGCGACCGCGACCAGCAATGCGAAGAACGGCATGGCCGTGCTGCGCATCGGCGATCGTTATTATGCGCTGCGCGACTATGCCAAGGCGGCGGACTCCTATCGCAAGGCGAAGGGCCAGTCGGGCGTCGATGCCGATGTCGCCAACATCCACCTCGGCATGGCGCTTGCCGCCGCCGGCGACAAGGCCGGCGCGACCGCGGCGTTCAAGGCGGTGACCGGCACTCGCGCGGGCATCGCGCAGCTGTGGCTGGTCTATCTGCAGACCCACGCCTGAACCGCTGCCTCATGCGCAAGATCGAAGGGGCGTCGGCCGCATGGCCGGCGCCCTTTCTCATGGTCGTCGAAGTCGCGCGACATGTCCCGTTTCGGGATGGTTAAGGGGTGCCGCCTTAGCGCCGCGCCCTCCGCCGCATAGAGCCTTCACTCCATGCGTCTGGAGAAATGGGACATCTGGTGCGGTTCGACGACCGATTGCTGACGGTTCTGAACCAGCCCGCGAGCGACCGGCACGACGCCGCGGTGCGCTGGCGGCAGCTGGTCGACCTGGTCGCGCGCGCCGGCCCCAACAGCGCGAGCCCGGTCGTCGCGCAGGCGCTCGATTCGATCCGGTCGGAAGCGCCCAGCGTCGACGAGCCGCTGCGCGCGGCCGCGGCCCGCGCGGTCGCCGCGCTGCCATTGCCCCTCGGCCTGCTCGAATATTTCGCCGCGGACCGCTTGACCGTGTCGGCGCCGGTCCTCGCCGCGGCGACGCTCGATGCGGCGCAGTGGCGCGCGCTGCTGCCGGTCGCCGACGACGAGACTCGCGGCTTCATCGAGGCGCTTCACCCGGAACTGGGCGCGGCCCCGCCCGCCGAGCTGACTGAAAGCCTGGTCGAACAAGCGGAGCCGGTGGTCGAAGCGCCGCCGCGCGCCGCCGAAGCGCCGATGGGCCCGTCGCTCAGCGACGTGGTCGCACGGATCGAGCGCCGACGACGCAAGCGGGAGCTGCAGCACGGCGAACCGCCGGCGCCGGGCGCGGCGCCCGCCGGTTCGCCCAGCGTGTTTCGCTGGGAGTGCGGGCCGAGCGGCGAGATCGGCTGGATCGACGGCGCGCCGCGCGGCGCGCTGATCGGCCGTTCGATCGCCCGGCCGCAGGACGGCGACGGCGCCCGGCTCGACGATGACGTCGTCCGCGCCTTCGCGATGCGCGCGCCGTTCCGCGACGGAATGCTGACCATCGCCGGCGACGGGTCGGTGTCGGGCGAGTGGAAGATCAGCGGCGTGCCCGCGTTCGAGCCCGCGGACGGGCGTTTTGCCGGCTATCGCGGCATCGCATTGCGCGATGCGCCGATCGCGGCGCGGATCGAATCCGCGGAAGTCCTCGCCGACCCCGACTCGCTGCGCGAGCTGGTCCACGAGATCAAGACGCCGCTCAATGCCATCATCGGCTTCGCCGAGATCATCGACGGCCAATTTCTCGGCCCGGCCGACCGCCGCTACCGCGAGCGGGCCGGCGAGATCGTCGGCCAGGCCCGGCTGCTGCTCGGCGCGATCGACGATCTCGATTTCGCCGCCAAGGTCCACACCGGCCAGGGCGGCGGACGCACCGTCGACCTTCCGGAGCTGCTCGACCGGGCGGCAGGCTCGCTGCGCGCCGCGGCGGCCGAGCGCGACGTCGAGATCGAGATCGCCCGGTCGCAGCGCATCGCCGCCGCGGCGGTCGAGCCCGAGCTCGCCGACCGGCTGATGTTCCGTCTTTGCTCGGCAGCCATCGAGGCGTCCGAGCCGGGCGAGCGGCTGCGCATTTCCGTCGACCAGGCGGGGGGCAGCTGCCGGCTGTCGATCAGCCGCCCGGCGGCGCTGCGCGGCCTGACCGACGCGCAACTGCTGGCCCCGCGCTCGAGCGAGCCGGGCACGGCCTTTGCGCTGCGGCTGGTGCGGGGGCTGACGCGGATTGCCGGGGGTGACCTCGTCACCTCGCGCGCGGGCTTTTCGCTAGTCTTCCCGCACGCCTGACTTGGCGCGAAAGCCGGCGCCGTCTATTTCGACCTGGCCGGGGAGGGCCTGTAGCTCAACGGTAGAGCCGGCCGCTCATAACGGCTAGGTTGCAGGTTCGAGTCCTGCCGGGCCCACCAGGGTTGCGATCAAAGTGCTACTTTGATCGAGTGGAAGAAAAGAGAACTGGTTCTCGTTTCTTCGGGATCGTCGGGGAGTGGCGCAGCCTGGTAGCGCATCTGCTTTGGGAGCAGAGGGTCGCAGGTTCGAATCCTGTCTCCCCGACCATCCCTCGCCCTTCCGCCGCCTTCGGTGGATCCGTCCCTCTCCCGCGCGGGGGAGAGGGCTCGAGCGGCTACTGATTCTGCGTCGCGTTGGCCTCGGCATTGCCGTTGTCGTCGCCGATCTCGTTCTGGACCTTGTCGCTGGTGTTCCCGACGTCGTTGCCAATGTCCGACGCGATGTTTTCCGCGGTGTTGCCTAGCGCGGCGACCGTGTTCTCAGCCGTGTTCTGGTCATATTGCACGGTGACGGCATTGCCCTCCTTGCTGACGTTGCAGGCGCCGAGCGCGAGCAGGGCGGGAATGGCGATCAGGATACGCATCAATTTGCCTCCTTTTGCGGGTTAACGCCGAGTGGCCTGTTTCGGCTCCGGCTCGATCGGCCCGGCGAGCACTGCCAGCATGGCCGTCCACGCCGCGACATTCTGCCGCAGCGCCTCGGGGTCGATCTTGTCGAGCGTGTCGTCGGGCGTGTGGTGGATGTCGAAATAATGCGTACCGTCCTGGCTGAGCTCGATCCCGGGCACGCCGGAGGCGATCATCGGCCCGACGTCCGAGCCGTCGGCTTCGTCGAGCTTGCCGGGGACGATGCCGAGCGGAGCCAGCGCGGCCTGAAGCTGGTTCGCCTCGCCCGCGCGCGCGGGCCCCAGCTTGCTGTTGACGCGCCACACGCGATCGGCGCCGAAATCGCTCTCAGCGACCGCATGATGGGGCTCGGACGCATGCTTGCGCATGTAATCAAGGCCACCGAACAGACCCGGCTCCTCGGCGCCGAACCAGACCACGCGGATGGTGCGCAGCGGCCGGCCGGCGTCCATGATCCGCTTGGCCGCCGCGGTGGTGATCGCAACGCCGGCGGCGTCGTCGATCGCTCCGGTGCCCTGGTCCCAGCTGTCGAGATGGCCGCCGACCAGCACTGGGGGCAGCGACGGATCCCGGCCGGGCACTTCGGCGATGACATTGGCCGATTGCCCGCGCCCAGCCTGCGACACGAGGACCAGGCGCATGGTCACGGGCTTGCCGCGCTTCAGGATCCGTTGAAGCTGCTCGGCGTCGGGTAGCGTCAGCGCCCCGGCGGGGATCGGCTTCACGCCCTTTGCGAACGTCTGGACGCCGCTGTGCGGATTGCGATGGTGATCGGTGCCGATCGACCGGATGACGATGCCGATCGCGCCCTTGCGGCTGGCGATGCTCGGCCCC
>DASTID010000109.1:0-2726 GCA_035717905.1 Sphingomicrobium sp.
AGCCCGAGCCGGGCCAGCACCGCGAACGGAGTCCAGATCGGCACCCAGGTCAGCACCTCGACCAGCACGCCGCCACCGTCGCCGCCGAGCACCGCCTGCATGAGGATGGTGATCGGAAGGATGATCACCAGGATGACCGGCATCAGATAGCCCTGCGCGTCGCGCATCGACTCGCTCATCGCCCCGATCGCGAGGAACAGCACCGCGATCGTCACATAGCCGACGACGAAGAAGTAAAGGAGCGCGACGATCGCGCCGGGCGAGGTTAGCGGGTCGAGCGCCGGGCGGATCATGTCCGCGATCGCGCCGTGCGTCGCATAAGCCGCGAAAATGCCGCAGCCGATCCACACGGCGATCATGAACAGCCCGACTCCCGCCGTGCCGAGCAGCTTGCCGTACATCAGCTCCTCGGGGCTGATGCAGGCGAGCACTGTCTCAAGCAGCTTGTTCGAGCGCTCCTCGACGGTGCCCTGCAGCATCCAGCTGCCCGACAGCATCAGGCTCATCATCAGCAAATAGGCCGCGGCGATGGGCAAGATCGAGCGCACCAGCATCGCCTCGCGCGCGCCCCCACCCGGCGGCGGCGTGGAGATGGCCAGCGCGGGGGCGATCGTCGCCGCCGTCCGCGCCGCGTCGGGCGAAAGGCCCTGCGCCGTCAGGTAGAGCGCGCGAAGGTCGCGGGTCAGCACTTCCTGAACATTGCTCATGAAGCGCGGCGACGGCTGCCGATTGGCCCACAGCCGGACGAGCGGGCTGGCGCCGAAATCAGCAGGGACAAGGATGACGTAGTCGACCGCCTTAACATCCTTCGCAATGGGCTTGAGGACCGGCTTCAGCGCGTCGTCGAGGCTGGCGTCGGCGGCCGACGCGAGCGAAGCAGGGACCGGCACCATTTCATAATCGGGCTTGGACGCCTCGAATTCCGGCGTCGCGTCCGGCTTCACGCCGGCGATCTTCGCCTTCGCCGCTTCGACACCGCCATCGGCCACGAACCGCGCGACTTCGGCGTCGCTGTACCAGCGGTCATGCTGGGCCCACGGCGCCTGCGTATCGGCCTTTTCCAGGTGATGCCGCTGCACATAGCGCGATAGATCGTTCAGTAGGTCTCGATCGCGCTCCAGCTCGAACCTTTGCGCAATGGCACGCGCTTCCGCGCCGCCGGTGCGGTCGATGACCATGACCCGCGCCGCGTCATCGTTTTGCACCAGCTGCGGCACCAGCGCGCCGATGACGATCGAAACGGGGATGATCAGCAGCGTCAGCCAGAAGCTGCGCATGCCGGCGATCTGGCGGAACTCGCGGGCGGCGACCAGCAGGATATTCTTCATTGCGCGGTCTCCGGCGTTCCAACGATGTGCACGAACACGTCGTGCAGGCTGATTTGCACCTGCTCGAACCGGCGAAGCGGGAATTGCTGCGCGGTGCATCGCTCGAGCACGTCGCCGGGCGATATGCCCGGGTCGAGCCGAACGTCCCAGCGCCGCCAGCCGTCCGCAGCCTCGCCGCAATCGGTAGCGGATTCGACTCCGGCGAGCGTCGAGGGGTCCTGCTTCGCGACGACGCTGAGCCGCGCCGGGAGCTCGGCGCGCGCTTCCTCCAGCGTTCCTTCGAATTTCTTGCGGCCCTTGCCGAGCAGCAGCAGCCGGTCGCACAACCGCTCGGCGTGCTGCATCACGTGCGTCGAGAAGACGATCGTCGCGCCCGCCGCCGACATCCGCCGGATTTCCTCTTCGAGCAGCCCCTGGTTCACGGGATCGAGGCCCGCGAAGGGTTCATCGAGGATGAGCAGGCGCGGACGGTTGACGAGCGCGGTCGCCAGCTGGACCTTCTGCGCCATGCCCTTCGACAGCTTGTCGACCGTGGATTTGAAATTGGCCGCGAGCCCGAACCGCTCGAGCAGCGCCGCGCCTTCCTTCCTGGCGTCGGCCGCCGCCATGCCCTTGAGCCGCCCGAAATAGGTGATCGTGTCGAGCGCGGTCATCTGCCGGTAAAGCCCGCGCTCCTCGGGCAGGAAGCCGATCTCCGGCGCGTTCGCCCGCCCAGGCGCCCGTCCGAGCACTTCGATCCGACCGCTCGTCGGCCGGATGATGTCGAGCATCATCCGAAGCGAAGTCGTCTTCCCGGCGCCGTTGCCGCCGAGGAATCCGAA
Source organism: Sphingomicrobium sp. (assembly GCA_035717905.1). Taxonomy (GTDB): domain Bacteria; phylum Pseudomonadota; class Alphaproteobacteria; order Sphingomonadales; family Sphingomonadaceae; genus Sphingomicrobium. Next base: position 2,150 of record DASTID010000109.1, read on the forward strand.
TACCGTTCCGGGTTCCACGCTGAAGCTCAAATCGTCGACGGCTAGTGTCTCGTCGAAGCGCTTACTCACGCGCTCCAGCGCCAATACGCTCAAATCTTCCCTCCCGGCCCTGCTCATTGCCTTTAGGTTTTCCGGCCGCTCGACCGCAAGGGGCGCGCAGGGGTGCTAATGTTCCCTGTTACTCGGCCGGAACCGGCTGCGCGACCTCCGTCACGTCGCTGCCGACCACTCGTTTGAGCAACCGGCCCATCCGCGATTCGATCGAGATCGCGATCGAGAAATAGGCCGGCACGAGAAGCAACGTCAGCACGGTCGAGAAGATCAGCCCGCCGATGACGGTAATCCCCATCGGCGCGCGCCAGCTATTGTCGCCCGAAATGGAGATGGCCGTCGGCAACATGCCCGCGACCATCGCGACGGTGGTCATGACGATCGGCTGGGCGCGCTTGTGGCCCGCTTCCCAGATCGCGGCGTTCTTGGCCATGCCGTGGTTCATCATCTCGACCGCGAAATCGACCAGCAGGATCGAGTTCTTGGCGACGATCCCGAACAGCATCAGGATTCCGATGAGCACGAA
>DASTID010000110.1:0-8444 GCA_035717905.1 Sphingomicrobium sp.
AGCCGGCCGGCGACCAGGTTCATGTCGGCGCGCGCCGCGGCGGCGCGCGCGGCGAGCGAGCGCGGCAGGCGGTCACCGAGCTCGTCGACGCGCTGCGCCATCGGGGCGAAGATCGCCGGCGGCTCGGGCCAGCGGCAGGCGGTCAGCTCGAAACGCTCGCGGCAGCGCTCGGCGCGGCGCGCGAGGCAATGCCGCGCGCGGTGGCCGAGCTCGGCAAGCTGCGCCAACAATTCGGCACGCACCGGCACGGCCAGTTCCGCAGCCGCGGTCGGCGTCGGCGCGCGCAGGTCCGCCGCATGGTCGATCAGAGTCGTGTCGGTTTCGTGGCCGACGGCGGAAATCAGCGGGATCGGCGATTCGGCGGCGGCGCGGACCACCTCTTCCTCGTTGAATGCCCACAGGTCCTCGATCGAGCCGCCGCCGCGCGCGACGATCAGCAGCTCGGGCCGGGGGCTGGCCGCGGCGAATCCCCGGATGGCTTGCGCGACCTTCGACGCCGCGCCCTCGCCCTGCACCGGAACCGGCCAGACGATGACATGGGTCGGGCAGCGGTCCTCGAGACGGTGGAGGATGTCGCGAATCACCGCGCCGGTCGGCGACGTGACGACTCCGATCACCCGCGGAAGGAACGGCAGCCGGCGCTTGCGCGCGGGGTCGAACAGCCCTTCCGCCGCGAGCGCCTTGCGCCGCCGCTCGAGCAAGGCGAGCAGCGCGCCTTCGCCAGCGAGCTCGAGCCGCTCGACGACGATCTGATATTTCGAGCGCCCAGGATAGGTTGTGAGCTTGCCGGTGGCGATGACCTCGGCGCCATCCTCGGGCTTGAACGCGAGCGCGCCCGCGCTGGCGCGCCAGATCACCGCGTCCATGCACGCGTTTTCGTCCTTCAGGCTGAAATAGCAGTGGCCAGACGAATGGCGCTTGAAGCCCGAAATCTCGCCGCGCACGCGGACCTGGCCGAAAGCGCTCTCGATCGTGCGCTTGAGCGCGCCCGACAACTCGCTGACGCTGAGCGGCGGCGAATTGTCGCCCGCGGCGACGTTCGCTAACAGGCCCGGTCGGCTATCGTCTGGAAGGTCCATGGATATCTTGCTCTTGGGTTCGGGCGGCCGCGAGGATGCGCTCGCCTGGCGCCTTAGGCAATCGCCGAGCTGCGGCAAGCTCGTCGCCGCGCCCGGCAACCCGGGCATCGGGCGCTGGGCGGAGTGCGTCGCCGCCGACCCATGCGACGCGGCGGCGGTCGTCGCGCTCGCGCGCGACATGGAAGCCGACCTGGTGGTGGTCGGGCCCGAGGCGCCGCTGGTCGCCGGCGTGGCCGACGCGCTGCGCGACGCCGGCTTTGCGGTGTTTGGGCCGAATGCCCCGGCAGCCCAGCTCGAAGGGTCGAAGGGTTTCACCAAGGACCTGTGCCGCGCGAACCACATCCCGACCGCCGATTATGTCCGCGTCGAGCGCGCGAGCGATGCGCGGACGATGCTCGACCGGTTCGGGATACCGGTGGTGATCAAGGCCGATGGGCTGGCCGCCGGCAAGGGCGTGACCGTGGCGATGAGCCGCGCCGAGGCCGAGACGGCGATCGATGCCGCCGGGGATTCGCCGCTGGTGATCGAGGAGTTTCTGGAGGGCGAGGAAGCGAGCCTGTTCGCCTTGGTCGACGGCGCGACGGCGCTGCCGCTCGCCTCGGCGCAGGACCACAAGCGCGTCGGCGAGGGCGACACCGGGCCCAACACCGGGGGGATGGGCGCCTATGCGCCGGCACCGGTGCTGACGCCCGAGCTCGAGCAGCGCGCGATGGACGAGATCGTGGCCCCGACCGCCCGGGCGCTCGCCGCCGCGGGGACGCCGTTCAGCGGCGTTCTTTACGCGGGACTGATGCTCACCGCCGATGGGCCGAAGCTGATCGAGTATAATGTCCGCTTCGGCGATCCCGAGTGCGAGGCGATCATGCCGCTGGTCGAGGGCGATTTCGCCGAGCTGCTCCACGCCGTCGCGACCGGGCGCCTGGCCGGCGCCGCGGCCCCCAGGCTCGTTCGCGGGCACGCGATGACCGTGATCGTCGCCTCGCGCGGCTATCCCGGCGAGCCGGCCAGGGGCGGCGCGATCCGCGCGATCGAGGCCGCCGAGCAGGTCGAGGGGGTAACCGTGTTTCACGCCGGCACCGCGCTCGGCGATCAGGGCCTTGTCGCCAGCGGCGGGCGGGTGCTCGCGGTCACGGCCGTAGCCGACAGCTTCGCCAACGCGCGCGCGCGCGCCTATCGCGCGGTCGACCAGATCGACTTCGCCGACGGCTTCCACCGCCGCGACATCGGCTGGCGCGAGCTCGCGCGCGAAACCGCATGAGCGTGCTGTGGCCCTATTTCTGGCCCGTGCTCGGCTTCGGCGTCGTGTGCGGGATCGTCGCCGGCGCGGTTGGATTGAGGCCGCGGCGCAAGCTCTACCCGGCGCTGGCCGTCGGCCTTGCCGCCGCGATTGCCGCGGCCGTCTTGTGGCATGGCCCGCTCGGCGCGGCGGACCGGCTCGCGGCGACGGTCGAGCGCAGCGCGCGGCAGACGCTCGACGCCTATGAGATGACGGCGGTCGAGGCGCGGCTGCACCGCGACCCATTGAGCCGCCGGCTCGTGCTCAGCGGCCCCGCCGACGATTTCCAGCGCCGCGAGCTGGTGCGGATCATGGACGGCCTGCCCGGCGTTCGGGAGGCGCGCTGGTCGGGCGGCGGCGGGCTGCCGCTGATCGGCGAGGCGGCGATTGCCGCGCTGGCGGGCTTCCTAATCGGCCTTCTGCTCGCCTATCTGGTCGAGCTTCGACGCCGTTACAACGCGCAGTGGAAATGGTGATCAATGGACTTCATTCGCGAATATTGGCCGATCCTTCTCGTCATCGTCGCGCTGGCCCTGATCGCCGCGGCGATCCTGCTTCGTCCGCGGCAGAGGGTCCGGCTCAGCGATAGCGCGCCGGTCCGGCCGCACATGGCGCACCCGCGTCCGCCCGAAGGGCGCGGCATTGCGGGCGAGGCGGCGGCGGCGACCAGCGACGTGACCGGCCAGCTGATTCGCGCGCCCGTCCGCCGCGAGCTCGACGGCAAAGGCGGCAAGGTCGACGACCTGCTGCTGCTCAAGGGAATCGGGCCCAAGCTCGCCGATTCGCTGCGCGGGCTCGGCTTCAACCGCTACGACCAGATCGCCCGGCTCACGCCGACCGAGATCGAGCGGCTCGACGACCAGCTCGGCGCGTTCCGCGGCCGGCTGACGCGCGACCGAATCGTCGAGCAGGCCGATTATCTCGCGCGCGGCGACATCGACGGCTACGAGCAGAGGTTCGGCAAGCTGACGAGCTAGCCGACCGCTTGCGCCTCCGCTTCCGCCGGTTTCTTGCGCGGCCGGGTCGCGATCAGCTTGTCGATCTTGCGGCCGTCCATGTCGACGATCTCGAACGACCAGCCGTCGTGGCGAAATTTCTCACCCGTCTCCGGCAAATGCTTGAGCACCGACAGCGCAAAGCCGGCGACGGTCGAATAATCGCGGTCGTCGGGCAGCCGGATCCCGAGCCGGTCGGCGAGCAGGTCGGCGCTGGCCGCGCCGGCGACCAGCCAGCTGCCGTCCTCGCGCTCGACCAGCGGTGGCTCGTCGCCCTGCTCGACGTCATGCGCGAACGTGCCGGCAAGCGCGGCCAGGATGCTGCCGGGCGTGACGATTCCGTCGAGATGGCCATATTCGTCGTGGACCAGCGCGAGCGGCACGTCGGCGCTGCGCAGAACCACGAGCGCGTCCATCGCGTCCATCAGGTCGGGGATGACGGGCGCCTGCCGGCACAGGCGCCGCAAGTCGATCGCTTCGCCGGTGAGCGCGGCGGCGAGGACGTCGCGGGTCTGGATCACGCCGACGATGTTCTCGATCGAGCCGTCGGCGACCGGGATCCGCGAATGCGGCGTCTCGAGAAAGGCGCCGGGGATCGCCTCGGGCGACAGGCCGACGTCGATCCAGTCGATTTCCATGCGCGGGGTCATCACCTCGCGCACCGGCCGGTCGGCGAGCCGAACGATGCCGGAAATGATCGCCCGCTCGCTCTCCTCGAGCACGCCCGCGGTCTGCGCTTCGGCGACCACCAGGTGCAGCTCCTCGGCCGTGACCTGGTTCTTGGATTCGCGGTCGAGGCCGAGCACGCGGAAGATTGCGGCGCTGGTCTGGTCGAGCAGCCAGACGAAGGGCGCGGTGACGCGCGACAACAGATGCATCGGCCGCGAAACGAGCGCGGCGATCGGTTCGGGCGATCTCAGCGCGAACTGCTTGGGCACGAGCTCGCCGATGACCAGCGAGACGAAGGTGGTCAGCACGATCACCAGGCCGAAGCCGAGGGTGTGCGCGGTGTCCTCCTGAAGGCCCAGAGTCTGCAGCCGCTGCGCCGTCGGCTCGCCCAGGCTTGCGCCCGAAAACGCCCCGGCGAAAATCGAGATCAACGTGATCCCGCTCTGGACGGTCGACAAGAACCGGCCCGGCTCGGCGGCGAGGTCGAGGGCGCATTGCGCCCCGCGGCTACCCGACCGGGCCATCGCCTTGAGCCGGGCCTCGCGCGAGGAGACGATCGCCAGCTCGCTCATCGCCAGGACGCCATTGAGCGCGACCAAAGCGAGAATGAGGACGACGTCGATCCAGGGAAATGGGTCCAGCTGATCGCTCATGGGCGGTTCGCGGCGAATGTAGCGCCCGCCGGCACCGGTTCACAAGCGGCGGGTCGATTCACGCGCGGAACTGTCCTAGGCATGCGCCGGTTTCAACTGCTCTTCCCTGCGGTCGCGGAGCTGTCCAAGATGAATCGATTGCGTTGGCTGCCTGCCCTCGTCCTCTGCACCGGAAGCGTGCTGGCCGCCGGCTGCGCGCTTCGGCGGCCGCCCGCTCCCGTCATCGCGACGCCGGCCAGCTTCATCCCCCTGGGAATCGGAGCGCCCTATCTCAGCGGCGACATCATCGGCAGCCGCAAGTCGCGCGCCGCCAGGATGCGCGCGGCCAAGATTCGCCCCCTCGGCGCGGCGCAGGCGGCGACCTACATGGCCGGGCTGGAAGTCGAGCTGAGGCACCAGACGGCCGGAATCGGCCTCGACGTGCTGCGCGTCGGCGACGGCATCGTCGTGCGCATCCCCGCCGCTCTGACGTTCGATGCCAGCAGTGCGAAAGTGAACCCGCAATTCGACGCGACGCTGCTGGAGATCGCGCGCACCGTGAAGACGCGCAAGCAGACGTTCGTCGACGTCTATGGCCACACCGACACGACCGGAACGCCGCAGGTCAATCAGAACCTGTCCGACAAGCGCGCCGCGGCCGTCGCGTCCTATCTGTCGAGCCACGGAGTCGCCCGCGCGCGCATCGCCTCGAAGGGGCTCGGCGAAACCGCGCCGCTGTACAATCCCGACCCGACCGAGACGCAGCGCGCGGCCAACCGCCGCGTCGAGATCCGGCTGGTTCCGTTCCGCGGCTAGCGCCGCGCCGCGAAGAATTCGCGCAGCAAGGCGGCGGCTTCGGCCTCGCCGATCCCGCCGAGCAGGTCGGGGCGGTGATGGCACGTCGGCTGCGCGAAGATGCGCGGTCCGTGGATTACGCCGCCGCCCTTGGGATCCTCCGCCGCGAAATTGAGCGCCTTCAGGCGGGCGAGGGAAATCGCCGCCGCGCACATCGCGCACGGCTCCAGCGTCACCCACAAGATGCAATCGTCGAGACGGGGCGTACCGAGCTTTGCGGCGGCGGCCCGGATCGCTTCCATTTCGGCGTGCGCCGTCGGGTCGGCCGAGCCGCGCATGGCGTTGCGCGCCTCGGCGACAATCTCGTCGCCGCGCGTGACGACGGCCCCGACCGGAACCTCGCCAGCGGTCGCGGCGGCGGCGGCCAGCTCGAGCGCGCGGCGCATCGGCGGCGGCAGCGGAAAGGCCATGAGGACCGGTAGGCGAGCGATTCGCGGCTGTCAGCTATTGGCTGTTGCCGATCGCCGGCGCCGGCTGGTTCTGCTGCGGTGGCACGACCTGCAAGGTCGGGACTTTGACGTCAGCCGGCTTGCTCCCGATCTTCACCGACCCGGCCTCGACGTCGAATGCGGGCGCCTGGGCGCCCTTGGCCGTGACGCCGTTGTCGGTCGTCGACAGCTGTGGGGCCCGAGCTCCGCGGATTTGATTGATATCGAGAAAACCGCTGGCGACGGCGACGATGACCACGATCACGGCGACGATCAGGACGAGGAGGACAACGCGCATGGCTTGCTCCGGCTGGGTTCTGCTGTGTCGCCTCGACGACTTGAACGATCAACGCAAGTTTTCCGTTTCGGTTGCTACGGCGCCGGGGGCGCAGCGTTGACGCACCGGGCCCGAGCCGCTAACGGGCGGCGCTTTCCGGGCGCACACGCGCGCTCGCTCAAAAATCAGGATCGAACCATGTCGCGGGTTTGCGAGCTGACCGGCAAGGGCCGGCAGGTGGGCAACAATGTTTCCCACGCCAACAACAAGACCAAGCGCACGTTTCTGCCCAATTTGCAGAACGTGACGCTCATCTCCGATGCGCTCGGCCAGAGCGTCAAGCTGCGCGTGTCGACCTCGGGCCTCCGCTCGGTCGAGCATGTCGGCGGCCTCGACAACTGGCTGTTGAAGACCAGCGACGACAAGCTCTCGCCCAAGGCGCGCAAGCTCAAGCGGGAGATCGCCAGGAAGGCGAAGGACTCCGCCGCAGCCTGAGTTGCTCCCAGCCTAACTAGCTGAACAAACTGGATTTTCCTGAATGGCGGCTGCACCTGCCGTTCAGCATGGATTGCCTGCCGATCAGGCATAAGCCTCGCATCCGACGGGGTTTGTCCCCTTTTCCCCGTCGCGTCTGGACACAGACGAGTTCCCTCGCGTCGCGTAACGAGGGGGGCCCGGTGCGCATTGTTGCATCGGGCCCATCTTTTTTCGGGGACTTTCGATTTCAGGGGGTTTCGAACAGGCTGGCGAGCTGATCGGTCATCGCCCCGGCGAGCTGGTCGGCATCCATGAGCGTGACCGCACGGCTGTAGTAGCGGGTCACGTCGTGGCCGATGCCGATCGCGATCAGCTCGACCGGCGAGCGCTTCTCGATCCATTCGATGACCTGGCGCAAATGGCGCTCGAGATAGGAGCCGCCGTTGGCCGACGCCGTCGAATCGTCGACCGGCGCGCCGTCCGAAATCACCATCAGGATGCGGCGCTCCTCGGGCCGTGCGATCAGGCGGTTGTGCGCCCACAGCAAAGCCTCGCCGTCGATATTTTCCTTGAGCAGCCCCTCGCGCATCATCAGGCCGAGGTTGCGCCGCGCCCGGCGGTACGGCTCGTCGGCGCGCTTGTAGATGACGTGGCGTAGGTCGTTGAGCCGGCCCGGGCTCGGCGGGCGTCCGTCGGCCAGCCACGCCTCGCGGCTCTGGCCGCCTTTCCACCCGCGCGTGGTGAAGCCGAGAATCTCGGTCGCCACTCCACAGCGCTCGAGCGTGCGCGCGAGGATGTCGCCGCAGATCGCCGCGATGGCGATCGGCCGGCCGCGCATCGAGCCCGAATTGTCGATCAGCAGCGACACGACCGTGTCGCGAAACTCGGTGTCGCGCTCGATCTTGTAGGACAAGGAGTGGCGCGGATTGACCACCACGCGGGCAAGCCGCGCCGCGTCGAGCAGCCCCTCCTCCTGATCGAAGTCCCAGCTGCGCGCCTGCTGCGCGAGAAGCCGGCGCTGCAGCCGGTTGGCGAGGCGCGTGACGACATTTTGCAAGCCGCCCATCTGCTGGTCGAGAAAGGCGCGAAGCCGGCCGAGCTCCTGTTCGTCGCAGAGGTCGCCGGCCTCGACGATCTCGTCGAACCGGGTGGTGAACGCCTTGTAATCCGTCTCCGGCGACAGCTCCCAGTTCCGCCGCGACGGCGATGCGAAGACGTTGTCGCCAAGGTCGTCGCCGGCGCGCGCCTCGTCCTCGCCGAGCTCGGCCTGCTCGGACGATTCGGCGTCGGCCGAGCCGTCCTCCGTTTCCTCGCCGCGCATCTCGATGTCGCCGCTCTCGGGATTGGCCTCGCCGCTGTCCTGCAAGGCGTCCTCGCTGGCGCCTTGTTCGCCTTCCTCCTCGTCCCCGGCGTCGTCCGGCTGGTCCTCGGCGAGCTCTTCGGCCGGCGCCAGATCGAGGTCCTGGAGCAGCCGCCGCGACAACCTGGCGAACGCCGCCTGGTCGTCGAGCGTCATGGCCAGGGCATCGAGCTCGGCGCCGCCCTTCTCCTCGACCCACGGCGCGATCAGCTTGAGGCCCGGGAGTGAGGCCTTGGGCGGAGCCTCGGCGGTCAGCCGCTCGCGCGCGATGAGCCCGACCGCCGTTGCCAGCGGCACCTCTTCGGCGGAGCGCGCGCGGACGATCGCGTCGCTGCGCACGCGCGCCTCGGTCAGAATGCCGAGATTGTCGCGAACCCCGCTCATCGCGCGGGCGCC
>DASTID010000111.1:0-2475 GCA_035717905.1 Sphingomicrobium sp.
TGCCGCTTTTGGTCAGGCGGAAGATCTTGGGCAGCGGCCGCGGTGGGGGCGTGCTTTCCAGCCGTTCGACCGCGCGCGGGCTGAGCACCAACATGCCGTGCGCCGCCTCGCCGCCCAGCGCCTTTTGCCAGCTGAAGGTGCCAACATCGATTTTCCGCCAATCGATGTCCTGCGCGAAGGCGGCCGAGGTGGCGTCGCAGATCGTCAGCCCGGTCCGATCGTCGGCGATCCAGTCGCCGCTGGGCACGCGCACCCCGCTGGTCGTGCCGTTCCAGGTGAAGACCAGGTCGCTGGCCGGGTCGATGCCCGAGATGTCGGGGAGCGCGCCGTAGTCGGCGGTGCGGACCTCGGCGCCGAGATCGAGCTGCTTTGCGACATCCGTCACCCAACCGGCGCCGAAGCTTTCCCAGGCAAGCATCGTTACCGGCCGCGGCCCGAGCAGCGACCACATCGCCAGCTCCATCGCGCCGGTGTCGGACGCGGGCACGATCCCCAGCCGATAGTCTGCGGGCAGCTTCAGCAGCGCGTGTGTTCGGTCGATCGCTTCGGCGAGCACCGCCTTGCCGAGCGCGCTGCGGTGCGAGCGCCCGAGCATCCGCGTATCGAGCCGCTCGACCGACCAGCCGGGCGGCTTGGGGCAGGGACCCGACGAGAAGAACGGGCGCGCGGGCGGAATTTCGGGTTTGGGCCAGCGCAGGCGTGCGTCGGCGGCAGCTTCGGTCGTCAATGTCACTCTCCTTGCAGAGAGCTCGCGGTGCGTTGGGACACCGTGGCCCGCGCGCAGGTCTAACGGTTCGGCGGGTCGGCGCAACCGCGCATGCGAAAGAATCGCGTCACGACTCCGCGATGCAATCTATGTTGCACTGCACAACAGCTTGAATTTGCTCGAATCGTTCGCTCGCACGGCCAGGTTGATCGTTTCACCGCAGTTACCCTGCGGCTCATCCCGGCCCGCCGAACTTTCGGTTGAAATTGTTAACCCTCCGGAGTGAGTTCTGGCCTCGCCAGGACGCGGTGGGCATCCGCGGGTTGGCAACGGGGGCTGGGGAGCTCCTTAGTTCGAGGATTTTCGCGGCACCGCGCTAACCATGCGCGGCGCTGCCGATTTTTGGAGCAAGGGGTTCATGGCGCAAGTTCTGGCTGCGGCGGGCGGGCTGTTCAAAGACCGCGATCTGTTCATTCACGATGGGTCGAAGCTTCGCCGCTTCCGGATTTCCGCCCCCGCCCAGGCTCTGTTCTTCCTGCTCACCATGGCGCTGGTCGCCTGGGCGAGCTTCGCCACCGCGCAATTCTTCGCGCCGCGCCCGGCCGTCGCGGCCGCGCAGGCGATGCACAAAGCCGCTTATTCGGCCCAGGTCGCGCGGCTCGCCGCCGAGACCGAGCGCCGGGTGCACGAGATCGAGCAGCGCCAGCTGGCGCTCGCCGCCGCGCTCAAGGGCGAGGACATCGATCCCGCCGCGCTGCGCCGCCTCGGCTTCTACCCGCCGACCTCGGCGAACGACGGCGTCGGCGGCCCGTTCGAGGATGCCGGCAACGCGACCTTCAAGACGTTGTTCAACAGCTGGAAGAAGCTCGACCAGCTCCAGGACGGCGTGATCGCCGTTCCGTCCGACAAGCCGGTCAAGACCAAGGTCGAGTTCACCAGCGGATTCGGCGTCCGCTCCGATCCGTTCCGCCGGGCTTCGGCGATGCATCCCGGGATCGACCTCGCCGGCGACCACGGCGACCCGATCTATGCGACCGCCGACGGCACCGTGCTGCGCGCCGGGTGGAACTCGGGCGGCTATGGCAACCTCGTCGAGATCGACCATGGCCGCGGGATCACCACCCGTTACGGGCACATGTCGGCGATCCTCGTGCGCTCCGGCCAGCACGTCACCCGCGGCCAGCAGATCGGCCGCATGGGCTCGACCGGCCGCTCGACCGGCGACCATTTGCACTATGAAGTCCGCATCGACGGCCGCGCGGTCAACCCAATCCCGTTCATGAAGTCGACCGACTATGTTCTGGCGATGCAGAAGCGCTCCGGCGCGGCGTCGATGGACGCGGTCGGCGTTGGCGGCCCGGGCGCGAGCGCCGACCGCTAAGCTTGCTGCGCCCCGGCGCGCACCCTATCTCGCTCCGGTGAGCGAGCCGCAGATCATCCTGACCGAGAACGCCGCGCGGCGCATCGCGTGGATCGCCGAGCGCCAGCGCAAGCCGGCGATCCTTAGGCTCGCGGTCGACGGCGGGGGGTGCGCCGGCTTTACCTATACGTTCGAGCTGGCCGATGAGACCGTGGACGGCGACGCGGTGGCGGAGACGGACGGAGTCAAGCTGGTGGTCGATCCCGTGAGCCTCGACCTGGTGCGCGGCTCGGCGGTGGACTTCGTCGAGGATCTGGGCGGCGCGGCGTTCCGCGTGACCAACCCCAACGCCCAGTCCGGCTGCGGCTGCGGGTCGAGCTTTTCGGTCTAGCGCCAAGCGGCTAGGGCG
>DASTID010000112.1:0-12891 GCA_035717905.1 Sphingomicrobium sp.
AGCGTCAGCGCCCCGGCGGGGATCGGCTTCACGCCCTTTGCGAACGTCTGGACGCCGCTGTGCGGATTGCGATGGTGATCGGTGCCGATCGACCGGATGACGATGCCGATCGCGCCCTTGCGGCTGGCGATGCTCGGCCCCTGGCGGCGTGCGCCGCCGAAATAGCCGTAGCCCGATCCGTCCTGGGTGCGCGGCATGGCGTGGCTGACGAACACGATCTTGCCTTGAACGGCGGCATCCGGGGCTGCTTCGAGGTCGGCGAGCGTGTCGAAGCCGACCAGCTGGCCGGTGATGCCGTTGGGGCCGGTCGACGCGCTGTTGCCGAGCGCCGCGACGACCAGCTTCTGCGGGAACGGGGCGAGGATCTCGGCGCTTTCGGGCCCGCGGGTCCAGGTCGGCATGGCGAACGGCTCGAGATGGACGTTGGCAAAGCCGAGCGCCTCCAGCTTCGCCACCGCCCAGGCGCGGCCGCGCGCCTCGGCCTCGGTTCCGGCGAGCCGCTGCCCGACCTCGGTCGTCAGGCCCTCGGCGATGTCCCACGCATAATCGTCGTGGAGTGCCGCGTCGCGCAGCTGCTTCACCTGCGCCGGGACTTGCGGCAGCGGCGCGGGCGTCTGGGCGAAAGCGGGTGCGGCGGCAAGCAGTGCCGCGGCGAACAACAGTCGAGTCATGCGTCCCGCCTAGGGCACCGACGCTGCGAAAGTCACGGCTGCCGGTCGATTAAATTTGCGCGATGGTCGATCAGAGCAATCGCATCTGGTCGCCCTCGGGCGGCCGGAACAGGTCGGTGCGCAACGGGAATTTGGCCTGGCGCAGCCCGTATTTCTTCGCGGCGATGTCGAAGCGAGTCCGCAGCAGCTCGGCCCACGGGCCGCTGCCGCGCATCCGGCTGAAGAAATCGGGGTCGTTGTCGCGGCCGCCGCGGAGCGCGCGGATGGTCGCCATGACCTTGGCGGCGCGGTCGGGGAAATGCTCGTCGAGCCAGGCGCGGAACAAAGGCGCGACCTCGTGCGGCAGACGCACCGGAAGATAGAAGCCGCCCGGCGCTCCGGCGGCGACCGCGGCCTCGACGATATGCTCGAGCTCGTGGTCGGTGATCTGCGGCACGACCGGCGCGATGGCGACGCAGCAGGGGACGCCGGCATCGTTGAGCGCCTTGACCGCGGCAAGGCGCTTGCGCGGCTGCGCGGCGCGCGGCTCCATCGTCCGCGCGATCCTGGGGTCGAGCGACGTGATCGAGATCGCGACCGAGGCGATGCCGAGCTCGGCCGCCGGCTTGAGCAGATCGAGGTCGCGCAGCACGCGGTCGGACTTGGTGGTGATGGTGAACGGGTGGCGCGTCTCGAGCAGCAGCTCGACGACCGAGCGGGTGATTCGCCAGCGCTCCTCGATCGGCTGGTAGGGGTCGGTGTTGGTGCCCATCGCGATCGGCCGGCACTCGTAGCCCGGGCGCGACAGCGCGGCGTGGAGCAGCTGGGCCGCCCGCGGCTTGACGAACAGCCGCGATTCGAAATCGACGCCGGGCGACAGGTCATGGAAGGCGTGGGTCGGCCGCGCGAAGCAATAGATGCAGCCGTGCTCGCAGCCGCGGAAGGCGTTGATCGAGCGGTCGAAGCCGATGTCGGGCGAGCTGTTGCGGGTGAGGATCGACTTGGGGTGCTCGATGGTGACGGTCGTGCGCCGCCTGGCCACGCCGTCCAGCGCCTCGACGCTGTCGAGCCACTCGCCCTCGACGACCCGCTCCTTGAGATTGAAGCGCGTGGGGGTGGCGTTGCGGGTCGCCCCGCGCCCGCGTGTCGACTCGACCGGCATTGCCCGAGTCTAGAACAAAAAGAGAACGACGCCTAGTGGGCGAGGCGAGTCATGCTCGTCGGGAAGCTCGGCCAATGGTGCTCGGTCATCGACTTCAGGGTCGCGGTGCTCTCGTGGTTGAGGCCCTGGTAGACCCACATGTTCCGCAGCACCGCCGGCACGTAATAGCGAGTCTCCCAATAAGGGATCGACTCGATCCACAGCAGCGGATCGCCCTTGTCGTTGATCGCCGCCCAGCGGCCGACAGGAAGTGGGCCGGCGTTATAGGACGCAATCACGCGCGGGAGCTGGCCGGCGGTGGCCGACGACCGCCGCATCATCTCGATGAAGCTCTGGCCATATTCGAGGTTGATCTTGGTGTCGGTCAGCGATCCGGTCGAATTCCATCCCCGGGCGCGCGCCATGTCGGCGGCGGTCCCGGGCCGGACCTGCATCAGCCCGACCGCGCCGGCGGTGCTGACGGCGGTGCGCCGAAACGCCGATTCCTGGACGATATGGCCGTAGGCGAGCGCCGGGTCGACGCGCCAGCCCATCAGCGGGCTCCATGCCGGGTTGGGGTAGCGGTCGGCGGCGTCGGCCACCGCGCCCGGCTGGCCGTGGTTGGCGAGCCACAGCTGCGCGGCGGGAAGGTCGAGCCTTTTGGCGAGCTGGATCAGCGCATGGTGCTCCGCCGGCGCGCCGATCTTCGCCTGGTGGCGCAGCATCTGCTCGGCGAGCGCCGGCTCGCCGATGCGCACGAGCTCGATCGCCCGTTTGACGTTGGGCAGGTGTTCGATCGGCGGGTCGCGCGACAGATGCCCGTCGGGCGGGAGTTTCGTCTCCATGCCCAGCGCTTCGCGCGCCAACAGCCCGTAGAAACTCTCCGTCGCCTCCGCGGTCATCGCCGCCGCCTTGAGCAAAGGCGCGACCGAGCGCGGCCGCCGGCACGCCTGCTCGGCCCGCGCCGCCCAATAATAAGCGCCGGCGCGCAGCTCGCGCTGCTGGGCGGTGCGAACGACCTGCTGGAAGCTGCGCGAGGCGGATTCGCAATCGCCGAGGCGCCACGAGGCAAGCGCCGAAATCCACGCCGCCTGCGCTCCCCATTCGCCGTTTGCCCCCTGCCGCCAGGTGTCGGCGACGCGGCGCGCGTCGAGATCGAGCCCGCGCACATAATAGACCCAGGCGACGCGCTGGCCGGCCTCCGCCCGCCCTTCGAGCGTCAGCTGCGGCGCGTAGAGCAGGAGCTGCGCCTCCGCGCCCGCCGCGTCGTCGGCCTTGACGAAGGAATCGAGGATCGGGCGGAGCTGGTCGGCGACGGGGTCGCCCTGGACCGGGCGCGCACGATAGCGAACCGGCGCCGAGCCAAGGCTGACCGTTGGCCGTTCCGGCACGATCAGCGGCGCGGTCGCCGCGCCGCGCTTGATCGCCATCAGCGCCAGCTGCTCCGCCTGCGGAAGCTCGGGCGCCTGCGCGATCAACGCCTCGAGCGATCCAAGATCGACGACCGGCGAGCCCCTCGCGGTGTAGAACTCCGCGGTGGCGACCGGCGTCAGCAGGCCCGGCGGCAGTGCCGCAATGCCCGCGCGCGCCGACGCCCAGTTGCCGGCGTCGATCGCGTCGAACACGCCGCGCCAGTCCTTCGGAATAGGGACGCCCGCGAGGGGCGCGCTGACGGCCGGCGCCTGGGCCGGCGGAATAGTTGGCGCCTGGACTGCCGCGGAAGGTGCTGCGGCGGGCGCGTTCGCCGGCTTGGCCGGCAGCGGCGCCAACGGGTCTGCCGCCTGCGCGAACGCAGGCGCAGCCCATGCCAAAGCTCCCAGCGCAACCAGCCCAGCCTTCAAGACTCGTCCTCCATCAGAAGCAGCAGGTCGCGCCATGCCATTGCTTTCTTTGAGGGATGGTTAACCAACTGGCGCGGGTGAAAGGTCGCGACGGCGCGCACGCCCTCGATCTTGTGAACATGGCCGCGGGCCTCGACGAGGTGCTTGCCGAGCAACGCCAGGCACGGCTCGTCGCCGAACAGCAGCAGCCGCCTGGGGCGCACCAGAGCGATGTGCCGCCGCGCGATCGCGGCGCAGGCCTGGCGATCGCTCTCGCTCATCCTCGTCCCCGGCGAATGCACCAGGGACAGCGACGCGCTGTAGGCGTCGTCGGCGTCGATCGCGATTGCGGCAAGCATGCGCCTGGTCAGCGCCCACGCGTCGCCGGCGATGGGCTGCCCTGCCGCGGCGTCGTCGAGCGTCGGAGCGCCGGTCAGCAGCATCACCGCGGCATCCTGCGGGCCGTGCGGAGCGATGCGTTTCGAGGCGCGGCCCACGAGCGGAAGCTCGACGCTGCTCGCCAGCCATTGCTGGAGCTCGGCGAGCGTGTCGTGGCTCGGCTGGACGACGTTGGGGGCCTGCGCCTGGGGGGACAGTCCCGGGGCAGGGGCCGTCCCCGGTCGCGACTGAGGCTTCAGCCAGTTGCGCGGCTCGTCCTGCACGGCGACGTCGACGCCGGCCTCGAGCCACCAGGCCAGTGCGCTCCGCGCCTCGGCAATGCCGATCGGATTCAAATCCCCGCCCACGCACTCTTCCTCACCGCCATTGACGGCACGGTCAAGGAATTGGCAGGGCAGTTGAGTCGAGATGTTCACCGCGCGCGACGAGCCGCGCGGGAGCCGAGGGAGCCGATGCCCGAACGGGAGTCCATGCACTATGACGTGGTGATCGTCGGCGCCGGGCCGGCGGGGCTTAGCGCGGCCATTCGGCTGAAGCAGCTGGCGACCGAGCGCGGCCGCGAAATCTCCGTCTGCATCCTCGAAAAAGGCAGCGAAGTCGGCGCGCACATCCTGTCGGGCGCGGTGATCGACCCGATCGCGCTCGACGAGCTGATCCCCGACTGGAAGGACAAAGGCTCGCCGCTGACTGTTCCGGTGACGGAGAACCACCATTGGATCCTCACCAGGAGCGGCAAGTGGGGCATCCCCGAGATGCTGATGCCGCCGTTCATGCGCAACCGCGGCACCTACACGCTCAGCCTGGGCAATTTGTGCCGCTGGCTCGCGGGCCAGGCGGAAGAGCTCGGCGTCGAGATTTTCCCGGGTTTCCCGGCGTCCGAGATCCTGTTCAACGACGACGGATCGGTCAAAGGCGTCGCCACCGGCGACATGGGCGTCGCCCGCGACGGCAGCCATCGCGCCGACTATCAGCCCGGGATCGAGCTCCACGCCCGCTACACCTTCTTCGCCGAGGGCGCGCGGGGCCACCTGACCAAGCGCCTGACCGAGCTGCACGGGCTGCGCGACGATAGCGGCCCACAAGTTTATGGTTTGGGCATCAAGGAATTATGGGACGTTCCTGCCGAAAAGCATAAGCCAGGGCGAGTGATCCATACTCAGGGCTGGCCGCTCGACGACGCGTGGGGCGGGGGGTTCCTCTATCACCAGGAAAACGGCCAGGTCGCGCTCGGCTTCGTGCTCTCGCTCGATTATTCCAACCCGTATTTGTCTCCGTTCGAGGAGATGCAGCGCTGGAAGACCCATCCGGCGGTACGCGCCGAGATCGAGGGCGGGCGCCGGGTCTCTTATGGCGCGCGGGCGATCAACGAGGGCGGCTACCAAGCGATCCCCAGGCTGGTGTTCCCGGGGGGCGCGCTGATCGGCTGCTCGGCGGGCTTCGTCAACGTGCCGCGGATCAAGGGCACGCACACGGCGATGAAATCGGCGATGCTCGCCGCCGAAGCGGCGTTCGAGGCGATCGCCGCCGATCGTTCGGCAGACTTGCTCGATGCCTATCCGCCGGCGCTGCACAAGAGTTGGGTCTCCAGGGAGTTGAGGACCGTGCGCAACGCGCAGCCGGCCGTCGCGCACTGGGGCGGAACCTTCGGAACGCTCTACGCCGGGCTGGACATGTGGTTGAATTACCTAAGGATCGGCGTCCCGTGGACGCTGAGGCACAAGGCCGACAACACGACCTTGCGCCGCAAGGAGAATGCCGCGCCGATCGCTTATCCCAAGCCCGACGGCGTGCTGACTTTCGACCGCCTGTCGTCGGTGTTCGTGTCGAACACCAACCATGAGGAGGACCAGCCGGTTCATCTGACGCTCAAGGATGCGGATATACCCACGGCCATCAACCTGCCCGTTTATGCCGGACCCGAGCAGCTCTACTGTCCGGCGGGCGTCTACGAATTCGTCGAGGAGCCCACCGGTGAGCCGAGGCTGCAGATCAACGCCCAGAATTGCGTTCACTGCAAAACCTGCGACATCAAGGACCCGACGCAGAACATCAACTGGGTCACACCGGAAGGCGGCGGAGGTCCAAATTACCCGAACATGTAAGTGGCTGGCCGGCACCGCGGTCGCGATGCTGTTCGCGTCGCCCGCGCCGGCGGCGTCGGTCAGCATCGGTGTCAGCGACCCGGGGCTCACCTATGTCCAGGCGCGCGCGGCGGCGATCACCGGCGACCATGCGCGCTCGGCCGAGCTGCTCGCGGCGCTGGCCGCGGCCCAGCCGCAGGATCCCGATCTTGCGCGCAAGGCGCTCGCCGAGGCGATGGGCGCCGGCCAGATGGACCTTGCGCTGAGGCTGGCCCGCGCGATCCCGCCCGCCAGGCTGACCAGCGACGTCAGGCTGCTGCTCGCGGCCGACGAACTCAAGCGCCGCCGGCCTGAACAAGCGCTCGGCTGGCTTCGCGCCAAGGGCGACAACGGCGACCTGACCTTCCTCGAGCCGCTGGTGACGGCGTGGATCGCCGCCGACCGCGGCCAGTTGGCGCCGGCGCTCCAGGCGATCGACGCGATCCCGGTGAACAGCCTGCTCGGGCCGATGCGCGCCGAGCAGCACGCGCTGATCCTGCTCAAGTTCCGGCGGGCCGCCGAAGCCGAGGCGTTCGCGCGCCGGGCGATCGGCTCGGGCGGGCCGCGCGAAATCCGGCTTCGGCTGGCGTTCGCCGACGGCTTCCTTGCCGCCGGGGACCGGGCGCGCGCGCAGATGATGATCGACGGTATGGGCACCGACGCGCCTGCCGGCCGCCTGCGCATCCTGGCCGGCAAGCCCTCTGGACAGGCGATCGATTCGCTCGACAAGGCCTTCGCCGAGACGCTCACCGCGTTTGCCGCCGACCTGGCGCGGCTGCAGCGGTCGGCGCCGCCGGTGAGCCTGGTTCGCGTCGCGCGTTACATCGACCCGCAGAACAGCAGCACGACGCTGCTGCTGGCGCTGCTGCTCGACGCGCAGGAACGGTCGGACGAGGCGCTCGCCTTGCTCCGTGGGATTTCACAGGACGACGCGCTGATCAGCGAGGCGCGCGACATCCAGGCGCGCATCCTCGCCGACAAAAAGCGCTTCGACGAGGCTTATGCGGTGGCGGCGAGCGCGACGGCCGCGCCCGAGCCGAGCATCAACGACTGGTCGCGCCTCGGTGACGTGCTCCAGGCGATGAAGCGCGATGCGCTGGCGGCCGACGCCTACGGCCGCGCGGTCGCGCTCGCCAATGCGAAGGGTATCACGAACGACGTGTGGAGCATCCTGCTGCTGCGGGCGAGCGCGCTCCAGAACGCCGGCCGCTGGGCCGAAGCGCGCCAGGCGCTCGAGCAGGGACTGGCGATCGCCCCGAACCAGCCGCTGCTGCTCAATTTCCTCGGCTATGCGAAGCTCGAACGGGGCGAGGACATCGACGCCGCCGAAGCGATGATTCGCAAGGCGAGCGAGCTCGCGCCCGACGACGCGTCGATCGTCGATTCGCTCGGCTGGGCCCAGTACAAAAGGGGCAAGGTCGCCGAGGCGATCGCCACGCTGCAGCGCGCGGCCGAGAAGGACCCGGGCCAGGCCGAAATCCAGGAGCATCTCGGCGATGCGCTGTACAAGTCGGGGCGGCGGTTCGAGGCGCGCTACGCATGGGAGGCGGCGCTGGTCACCGCCGAGGACGAGGTCGCCGCGCGGGTCAAAGCCAAGCTGGCGTCCGGTCTGAACCCCGCAAACGCGGCGCCCTGATGGCGGCGAGCGAGATCGCGCCGGTCAAGCTCAACCTGGCGCTGCACGTCCGCGGCAAGCGCGCCGACGGCCGCCATGAAATCGAGACGATCTTCGCCTTCTGCACCGACGGCGACCGGTTGAGCGCCGACGAGTCCGACGCGCTCACGCTGGCGATCACCGGGCCGTTCGCGGCGGATCTCGGCGATCCACAAGGCAATCTCGTCCTGCGCGCCGCCGAGGCGCTGCGCGGCGCGGCGCAGGTCGACAAGGGCGCGGCGATCACGCTCGACAAGCGGGTGCCGGTCGCCTCGGGCGTGGGCGGCGGCTCGGCCGACGCGGCGGCGGCGCTGCGGCTGCTGACGGCGTTGTGGGGCATCGAGCCCGCGCATGCCGAGGCCGTCGCGCCGCAACTCGGCAGCGACGTCCCGGCGTGCCTGCTGAGCCTTCCCGCGCGCGGCGAGGGCGCCGGCGATGAGATCACACCCGTGGCGATGCCCGAACTATCCGGAACCCCGGTGCTGCTGATCAACCCGCGCATCGCGCTTTCGACCCCCGAGGTGTTCGCGCGCTGGGACGGGGTCGATCGCGGGCAGCTCGAGGACTGGCGCCACGGGCGCAATGACCTCGAGCAGGCGGCGATCGCGCTGGTGCCGCAGATCGAGACCGTCCTCGCCTGGCTTTCGGCGCAGCGCGGTGCGCAATTCGTCCGCATGTCGGGCAGCGGCGCGACCTGCTTCGCCTTGTTCGACAGCGCGGAATCGCGCGACCGCGCCGCCGAGGCGGTCCCGCGCGAATGGTGGCATCTGGCGACGACCCTGCGCTAAACAGGCAGGCGCCATGACGCGCCCGATCCTCACCGCCGAAGCGATACGCGCCGCCGAGCAGGCGGCGATCGACGGCGGCGCGAGCGTCGAGCAGCTGATGGAGCGGGCGGGGGCGGCCCTCGCGCAAGCCGCTTTTCGCTTCGCCGGGCCGGTGCCGGCGCTGATCCTGTGCGGCCCGGGAAACAATGGCGGCGACGGCTATGTCGCCGCGCGGCATTTGGCCGAGCGCGGGGTCGAGGTGACGGTCGCGGCGCTCGGCGATCCGAGCAGCGAGGCTGCGAAACGGGCGCGCTCGCAATGGAGCGGGGCGGTCGAAAGGCTGGGCGCGGACACTCGGGCGCGGCCCCTGCTAATCGACGCGTTGTTCGGAACCGGCCTCAAGCGAGGCCTGGAAGATGCTGTCATCGAAC
This sequence comes from Sphingomicrobium sp., assembly GCA_035717905.1. Taxonomy (GTDB): domain Bacteria; phylum Pseudomonadota; class Alphaproteobacteria; order Sphingomonadales; family Sphingomonadaceae; genus Sphingomicrobium. The sequence continues at coordinate 8,983 of DASTID010000112.1, forward strand.
CGCTTTTTCGGCTGTGTGGGGAGGCGCTGGTGCGGGTCGCCTGCGATCTGCCGAGCGGGGTCGACAGCGACAGCGGCGCGGAGCTCAGTGCCGTGCCTGCGTTCGACCTCAGCGTGACGTTCGGCGCGCTCAAGCCGGCGCACCGGCTCGCCCCGGCGATGCGCAAGTGCGGCCGCGTCGTGCTCGCCGGTATCGGCATCGATGCTTCGGGCGACTGGCATGAGATCGGCCGGCCCGGGCTGCCGCCGCTCGAGCCGCAAGGGCATAAATACGACCGCGGGTTGGTCCATGTGCTCGCCGGCAAGATGCCGGGCGCGATGGCGCTGGCGGCGACGGCCGCGGCGCGGGCGGGCGCCGGCTATGTCCGGGTCAGCACCTCGCGGCCGATCGCCGGGCTGCCGGCGTCGATCGTCCAGCTCGACACCGCCGAGGTCAACGACGAGCGCATCGGCTGCCTGATGGTCGGGCCGGGGATGGGCGACATCCCGCAGGTCCTGACGCTGGCGCTGACGTCCAAGGCGCCCAAGGTGATCGACGCCGACGCGATCAGCCATCTCGGCGAGCCCGAACGGCTCAAGGGCCAGGACGCGATCATCACGCCCCACGAAGGCGAATTTCGCCGGCTATTCGGTGATTTGCCGGGAAGCAAGGCCGAGCGCGCGCTCGAGGCTGCGGGGCGCTCTCAGGCGGTGGTCGTCTACAAGGGCCCGGATACGCTTGTGGCCGCGCCCGACGGGCGGCTCGGCTTCGCGCGCCCGGCTCCCGCGTGGCTGGCCAGCGCCGGGACCGGCGATGTCCTCGCGGGGGTGATCGCGGCGCTGCGGGCCCGGGGACTGCCGGCGTTCGAGGCGGCGTGCGGCGGGGTGTGGCTGCACGGGCGCGCGGCGGAGATCGCCGGGCCCGGCATGATCGCCGACGACCTCGCTCTGGCGGTTCCCAGAGCGCTCGCGCTGCTCGATGGCTGAGGAGATCGTGCGCATCGCCGCGCGCGGCGACGGCGTGACGCCAAGCGGCCGCCACGTCCCGTTCGGCGTGCCGGGCGACGCACTGCTCGACGACGGCGCGCTCGCGCCCGGCAAGCACCACCAGGAGCCGCCTTGCCGCCACTTCCCGGAGTGCGGCGGCTGCCAGCTGCAGCACGCCGACGATGACGCCTATCGCGGCTATCTGGTGTCGCGGATCGAAGCCGCGCTCGGGCAGCACGGCCTAACGGCCGAGGTCCGCGAACCGCATCTGTCGCCGCCTAACAGCCGGCGGCGCGCGACCCTCCGGGCGCTGAGGACCGCGAGCGGCGCCGTCCTCGGCTTCAACGCCCAGAAATCGCACCGCATCGTCGACATGCGCGAGTGCCATATCCTGAGGCCCGAGCTGTTCGCGCTGGTCGCGCCGCTGCGCGAGCTGCTCGTTCGGCTGCTGAAGCCCAAACAAGGCGCGGAGGCGCAGCTGACGCTGATCGACGGCGGCGTGGACGCACTGTTGCGCAACGTCGGCGCCGACGATCTGGCGGCGATCCAGGCGCTGACCGATTTCGCGGGCCTGAACCGCCTCGCGCGCCTGTCGATCGACAAGGGCACGGGCCCCGAGACGATCTACGAGCCGACTCCCGGGACCGTCACGCTGTCGGGCGTTCCGGTCGGCATTCCTGTGGGCGCCTTTCTTCAGGCAACGGTGGACGGCGAGCAGGTGTTAGTGGAAGCGGTGCGCGACGCGGTCGGCGAGGCACGGGCGATTGCCGATTTGTTCAGCGGGCTCGGCACGTTCGCGCTCGCTGTGGGCGCCACCTATGCGGCCGAAGCTTCGCGCAACGCCGCAGCGGCGCTGAAGCGGGCCGCGCCCGGCATGGCGGTCGAGCACCGCGATCTCTATCGGCGGCCGCTCGACGCGGAGGAGCTCGAACGCTTCGCCGCGGTGATCCTCGACCCGCCGCGCGCCGGCGCCGCCGAGCAGGTGGCGGCGCTCGCCGCCTCAGCGGTCGGGCGCATCGCTTATGTGAGCTGCAATCCCGCGACCTTCGCGCGCGACGCCAAAGCACTCGCCGATGGGGGGTACACGCTCGCCTGGGCGAGACCGGTCGGACAATTCCGCTGGTCGACCCATGTCGAGCTCGCCGCCAGCTTCACCCGCTAGAAGTTGAGCAGTCCGCAGTCGTGCAGGATGCGCGCGCCGGCATGAACGGTCAGCCCGAGCAGACACAGCGAGGCCAGCGCGAAGACGACAAGCCGATAGCGCACCACGTTGACCGTGCACTGGACCAGGCTGTGGACAATGCGCAGGCCGACATAGGTCCAGGCGAGCCAGTAATTGATGCCGCCGCCGAAGTTCATCAGCGCGAGCGTCAGCGCAATCGCATAGAACAGCGTCGGCTGCTCCAGCAAATGGCTGTAATTGTGCGCTTTCCACTGCGCGCGCGGATCGGCCCGGCCTTCGAGGTCGACGCCGCGAGCGCCGTCGGGGATGGTCGACCGCGTGATCCCGAGCCGGCGAAACTCGCGTCCTCGCGCGACCGCCATCCAGACCATGACAACGAGCGTCCATGCGACCAGCGCCACCACCGGCGCGAGAATCGGGCTGTAGGACATGGTCGATCCCCCTTCATCACCCCGGGCTTGATCCGGGGTCCACCCTTCTAGCGACTTTCAAGAAAAGGTGGATTCCCGCTCTCGCGGGAATGACGATTGATCAGTCGAACAACTTGGCGAACCGGCGCTTGTCGCGGTTGCGCCAGGCGCCGCGATGCCAGGCGTCGCTGGCCAGCAGCGGGAGCACGCTGGTCGCCTCGGCATAGACCATCTGCTCCTGTGCGGTGTCGACCTTGCCCCAGCTGCATGCTTCCTGGAGGGTCGAGGAGCTGCACGCGCCGTCGCGGACGTCGGCGACCGTTATCTGGACCGCATATTTGTGCATCTCGACGTCCTCGTGGCCGAGGATTTCGGCGCAGACGACGGTGTCCTGCGCGAAATTCTTGGGCACGCCGCCGCCGATCATCAGCAGGCCGGTGGTGCCCGCCTTGACCTTGATGTCGGTCAGCTCGCGGAAGTCGGCGATGCTGTCGATGGTCATGTAATGGCCGCCGCGCTTCATCGCGTCGACCTGGTGCTTGACCAGGCCGAAGCCCGCCGACGAGTCGGTGAACGCCGGGCAGAAGATCGGCACGTCATGCTCGTAGGCGAGCTTGACCAGGCTGTTGTCCTTCTTGCCGTTGGCGCACAGCCACTCGCCCATTTCGCGGATGAACGCCCGGCTCGAATACGCCCGGGGCTCCAGGCTGTCGGCGATCTTGCCGATCGTATGATCGGTCTCCTGCAGCGCCTCCTCGTCGATATAGGTGTCGTAGATGCGGTCGATGTAGAGCGAGCGCAGCACTTTATCGTCAGGAATTTCAAGCGCTTGATAGTGCTTGTGGCCAAGTGCTTCGAAGAAATCCATGTCGACGATCGTGGCGCCCGTGGCGACGATCGCGTCGACCATGTTGGAGCGCACCAGCTCGGCATAGAGGTCCATGCAGCCGCCAGCCGAGGTCGAGCCCGCGACGACCAGGATAATCGAGCAGTCCTGATCCTCAAGCATCTGGTTGTAGATGCGGGTGGCGCGGGCGAGGTCGCGGCTGGTGAAGCTCATCTTGCCCATCGCATCGATCAACGGGCGCGCGTCGAACTGGCGGATGTCGATGTGTTCGACCTTGGTCGAGAGCAGCTCCGCCTTGCGCGTGTCGTTGATCTGGGTCTCGTTCATCGATCCGTCCTTTGCGAAGTGGGGTGCCGGGCTAACGGGCGCTTGGAATGGCGGGTTCCCGTGAAGGGCGCGGCGGTTAGACGCTGGAGGGCCGCGCGTAAATATGCCACGTGGCGCCGCCATGACAATGCGAGCTCCGACACGCGCAGGCGTGCTCCGCGCGGCCGAAAAGGTCGC
>DASTID010000113.1:0-4858 GCA_035717905.1 Sphingomicrobium sp.
TCTTCGTCAGCTCGGGCAGGAAGCTGATCTGGTGGCGCGCGCCGCGGTAGCTTTCCGCCATCAGGATCGCGTCGAGCAGGATCGGCACGACCAGGCTCTCGGGATCGTCGAGCTCGGCGAGGCCGCGCAGCCGCTCGAGCGCCTTGCGCCGCGCGCCTTCCGGATTGGATAGCGCTTCCGTCCGCCCAATGAACCAGCTCATTCCGTGCACTCCCTGACCAGCGCCCAAAGGATATCGGAGCGCTCCGGTTAGGGAAGTTCGGGCGGGCGCATCGCCGGGGCGCCTCATCTCACCGGCGCCGCTAGGCGGGCGGGCGGCGATCGGGTACATCGCCTCACCCGCCGCATGGCTTGGAGGGGGATGGCCATGTTGATTGCACTGCTCGTGCCGCTCGGTCTGGCGATTCTGCTGTTCGGCTTCATTCTCGTCCGCGCGGCGATCGCCCGGCGGGCAGCGCCGACCGGCGAAACCATGATCCTCGGAGCGATCGTCTGCTTCTTCGACACGCTCGGCATCGGCTCGTTCGCGCCGACCACCGCCTGGCTCAAGTTCCGCCGGCTGGTCCCCGACCGCCTGATCCCGCCGACCATGCTGGTCGGCCTGACTCCGCCCTCGATGGCAGAAGCGGTGATCTTTCTCGTCCTGTTGGGCGTGTTCGTCGATCCGGTGCTGCTCGTCGGCTGCGTCATCGCGCTGCTCATGGGCGGGCTGCTCGGCGCGCCGCTGGTCGCGCGGACCCGCGTGTGGATCATCCAGCTGATCGTCGGCATCGCGCTGGTCCTGGCGGCGATCGCTTATGCGATGACCAACCTGCAGCTGATGCCGGGCGGCGGGACGGCATCGTCGCTTCCCCTGCCGCTGATGATCGCCGCCATCGTCGCCAATTTCATCGTCGGCATCCTTCTGAACTACGGGGTCGGCAATTATGCGCCTACGCTGGTGCTGCTCAGCCTGATGGGCATGGACCCCAGGCTGTGCTTCCCGATCATGGCCGGCGGCGCGGCGCTGACCGGCGCGGGCGCGAGCATCCGTCACATCAACATCGGGCAAATCGACCTGAAGATCGTGGTCGGGCTCGCGATCGGCGGAATTCCGGCGGTCTTCGTCGCCGCCTTCCTGGTCAAGGCGATGCCGCTGGAGATCCTTCGCTGGCTCGTCTGCGTCGTCGTCCTCTACGCCGCAGCGGTGATGTTCCGCTCGGCGTGGCTCGGCCGCAGGGAAGGCGGCCCGGTCGCCGCCCCGGCGCCCGTGATCGGCTGACCGCCGCCGCCGGCCAGCGTCGGCGCGCCGCTTACCCCGACGCCCCTTGGCAGCCTCCGAACCGCTCGCTAAAGGCGGCGCCAACCGCGCTGAGGGTTCCCCTCGGGCGGCTCGCCGAGGGGACCGTCCGGGCTCCTCAAGAGCAAGCGTCAAAAGGGTGAGAATGGCCACTGAGGCACAGTCCGCTGAGGTTTCCGGCGTCACGACCGCGGCAGATGGCGATGGCGTTCGGCGCCGCGACTTCCTGAACGTCGCCGCGGTGAGCTTCGCGGGCGTCGGCAGCGTCGTCGCGCTCGCGCCCTTGTTCGTCCAGATGGCGCCGTCGGCCGACGTTCTCGCGCTCGCCTCGACCGAAGTCGACATCTCGAAAATCCAGCCGGGGCAGGGGGTCAAGGTCAGCTGGCGCAAGCAGCCGGTGTTCGTCCGCAACCTGACGCCCAAGGAGATCGCCGAGGCGAACGCGGTGCCGCTTTCGGCGCTGCGCGACCCGCAGACGCTTGCCGAGCGGACCAAGCCGGGCAAGCAGAACTGGCTCATCACGCTCGGCGTCTGCACCCATCTCGGCTGCGTTCCGCTCGGCATCGGCGAAGGCGAGAACCGCGGCCCATATGGCGGCTATTTCTGCCCGTGCCACGGCTCGATGTACGACACCGCGGCGCGCATCCGGCAGGGTCCGGCGCCGCTCAACCTGGCTGTGCCGGACTACAAGTTCACGTCGGCGACGACGGTCGAAATCGGGGCTAGCGAGACATGAGCTTTTCCTGGGCGAAGCCCTACGAACCCAAGCACCCGGTGATGCGCTGGATCGACGAGCGGCTGCCGTTGCCGCGCGTCGTCTACGGTGCCGTCGGCGGCGGCTATCCGGTGCCGCGCAACCTCAATTACTGGTGGAATTTCGGCGTTCTCGCGGGGATTTTCCTGACCATCCAGATCGTCACCGGAATCGTGCTGGCGATGCACTATACGGCGTCGGCCGACGGCGCGTTCAACTCGGTCAACCAGCTGATCATGCGCGACGTCAACGCCGGCTGGCTGCTGCGCTACGCCCACATGAACGGGGCGAGCTTCTTCTTCCTCGTCACCTACATCCACATATTTCGCGGGCTTTACTACGGCTCCTACAAGGCGCCGCGCGAGCTGGTGTGGATGCTCGGCCTCGTCATCTACCTGTTGATGATGGCGACTGGCTTCATGGGCTACGTGCTGCCGTGGGGCCAGATGAGCTATTGGGGCGCGCAGGTCATCACCGGATTCTTCTCGGCTTTCCCGCTGGTCGGCGAGCCGCTGCGGGTGTGGCTGCTCGGCGGTTACGCGCCGGACCAGGCCGCGCTGACCCGCTTCTTCTCGCTGCACTACCTGCTGCCGTTCGTGATCGCCGGGGTGGTGATCCTTCACATCTGGGCGCTGCACATCCCGGGCTCGGGCAACCCGACCGGGGTCGACGTCAAGGACGAGCGCGACACCTTGCCGTTCCACCCGTTCTACACCGCCAAGGACGGCTGGTTCGCCGGCGCCGTGCTGCTGTTCTTCGCGATCGTCACCTATTTCGCGCCGGATTATCTCGGGCATCCGGACAATTACATCCCGGCCAACCCGCTCGCGACGCCCGCGCACATCGTGCCCGAATGGTATTTCTGGCCGTTCTACGCGATCCTGCGCTCGTTCACGTCGGACTTCATCCTCGAGGCGAAGCTATGGGGCGTGCTGGCGATGTTCGCCTCGATCCTGCTGCTGTTCTTTCTGCCGTGGCTCGACAAGTCGCCGGTCCGCTCGGGCAGCTACCGGCCGGTGTTCAAGCGCTTCTTCTGGCTGCTGGTGATCGACGTGATCATCCTCGGCTGGGTCGGCGGGTCGCCGGTGACTCCGTTCCGAATCGCGATCGGCCAGCTCGCCTCGGCTTATTATTTCCTGCACTTCCTCGTGATCCTGCCGCTGGTTTCGAGGTTCGAGACGCCGCTTCCGCTGCCGTCGTCGATCACCGCGTCCGTGCTTCACGGCGAGGAGGCGGAGGCCGCGCCCGCCGGAACGAAGCGGCGGCCAAAGACCAGCACGGCAACGGCGGCCGGGTAAGGGGGCAGGCGCACACATGGTCCGCATCATCGGTTTCCTGGTTGGCCTGGGCTTTGCCGGCGTCCTGCTGATCTCGTTCATCAGCGGGCTCGCGACCTATTTCAGCAGCCCGCCGGCGCCGCTCGCGTCCGACGAGTTCCACCGCGAGCCGAAGGAGATCCACTTCGCCAGCGATGGGCTGCTCGGCCATTTCGACAAGCGCCAGCTGCAGCGCGGCTTCCAGGTGTATTCGGAGGTCTGCTCGGCCTGCCACAGTCTGTCGCTGGTCTCGTTCCGCGATCTCGAGGGGCTCGGCTACAACGCGGCCGAGATCAAGAAGATCGCCGCTGACTGGAAGACCCAGGTCCCGTCGATCAATCCCGACACGGGCGAGGCTTCGACCCGCAAGGCGCTTCCGTCGGACACCTTCCCGGCGCCGTTCCCCAACGAGGTCGCGGCGCGGGCGGCGAACAACAATGCGCTTCCGCCCGACCTTTCGCTGATCGCCAAGGCGCGCGAGGGCGGCCCACACTACACTTATTCGCTGCTGACCGGCTATCAGAACCAGCCGGCCGAGCTGCTGAAGAAGTTCCCCGACGCCAAGACTCCGTCGGGGCTGCACTACAACCCCTATTTCGCGAACTTGAACATCGCGATGCCGCCGCCGCTGACCAGCAACGGCCAGGTGAGCTACGCCGACGGCACCAACCCGACCGTCGACCAGATGGCGCGCGACGTCTCGGCCTTCCTGGCGTGGACCGCCGAGCCCAACCTCGAACGCCGCCACGCGGCCGGGATTGCGGTCACGATCTTCCTGCTGATCGCAAGCATCCTCGGCTATTTCGCCTATCAGCAGACCTGGCACGAAGCGAAGCGCGTCGTGCGTCCGACCGGCGCGCTCGACCCGGAGAACCAGGCGAAGAGCCGCCGCGCCAAGCGCAAGGCGGGCGTCGCCGGCTGATCGCGCCTCTCCCGCGACGGGGCGCGCGCAGGAACGCCGTCTCCGGCGAATCGTTATGACTCCAACCCGGATTGCTTCGGGAGGAGTTCAACATGCGTATTCCCTATATTTCCCTGATCGCGGCCGGCGCGGTGGCGCTCGGCGGCTGCGCTTATGGTGGCCTCGGCTACGGCAACGGCCTGTCCGTCGGCGTGGGCACGAGCTACGGCTACGGTAGCCCCTATTACGGCGGTTATTATGGCGGCTATGGTGGCTACGGCGGCTATTATAGCCCTTATTCGTCGCCGTTCGGCTGGTACGGCGACTATTATTATCCGGGTACCGGCTATTACGTCTACGACAGCTATCGCCGTCCGTACGTGTGGAGCGACGCGCAGCGTCGCTATTGGTCGTCGCGGCAAAGCCGGGCAACTGTGTCCGGCGCGCGCGTAGCGACGACCTCGCCCAATTGGAGCAGCTTTGACCGGCGCACCGCCAGCGCCGTCCAACGTCAGCGCGTGCAGAAGGAGCGGGCTGAGGCCCGCGCCGAGCGTGCCGCGCAGCGCGCCGAGCGCCGCAAGGACCGGCGCGGCGACGATGACGACGAC
>DASTID010000114.1:0-7496 GCA_035717905.1 Sphingomicrobium sp.
AGGCATCCTGCTCCACCGCGGCTACCCGATCGACCAGCTCGCCGAGCAGTCGACCTTCATGGAGGTCGCCTATTTGCTGCTCCACGGCGAGTTGCCCAAGGGCGACGAGCTCGACGAGTTCACCTACACGATCAGCCGCCATACCATGCTGCACGAGCAGCTGATGACCTTCTATCGCGGGTTCCGGCGGGACGCGCATCCGATGGCGATCATGTGCGGCGTGGTCGGCGCGCTCAGCGCCTTCTACCATGACAGCACCGACATCACCGACCCCGAGCAAAGGATGATCGCCTCCCACCGGCTGATCGCCAAGATGCCGACGATCGCCGCGATGGCGTTCAAATATTCGGTCGGGCAGCCGTTCCTCTATCCCGACAACGGCCTCAGCTACACCGGCAACTTCCTCAGGATGACATTCGGAGTCCCGGCCGAGCCCTATGTCGTCAATCCGATCGTCGAGAATGCGATGCGGCGGATTTTCATCCTCCACGCCGACCACGAGCAGAACGCGTCGACGTCCACGGTCCGGCTGGCGGGATCGTCGGGCGCCAACCCATTCGCCTGCATCGCCGCAGGGATTGCCTGCCTGTGGGGCCCGGCGCACGGCGGCGCCAACGAGGCGGCGCTCAACATGCTGCGCGAGATCGGCACGCCCAAGCGCATCCCCGAATATATCGCCCGCGCCAAGGACAAGGACGACCCGTTCCGGCTGATGGGCTTCGGCCACCGCGTCTACAAGAATTACGACCCGCGGGCGAAGGTGATGCAGGCGACCGCCGAGGAGGTGCTGAAGGAGCTCAACATCTCCGACCCCGTGCTCGACGTCGCCAAGGAGCTCGAGCAGATCGCGCTCCACGACGAATATTTCATCGAGAAGAAGCTCTATCCCAACGTCGATTTCTATTCGGGCGTGATCCTGAACGCGATCGGTTTCCCGACCGACATGTTCACCGCTTTGTTCGCGCTCGCGCGGACGGTCGGCTGGGTCGCGCAGTGGAACGAGATGATCTCCGACCCCGAGCAGAAGATCGGCCGCCCGCGTCAGCTCTACGTCGGCCACACCCAGCGCGATTACGTGCCGGTCGAGCGCCGCTAGATTAACGATTTGGCGGCGACCGGCGCGCTAAGCATCGCCGATGCGACCGCTCGCTTTCCTTTCGCTAGCCCTGCTGACCAGCGGCTGCTGGACTCCCGGGCCCGGCCAGCGCGACCCGACGCGATATCCGTGGGACCCACGCAGCATGACGCCCGCCGCGCATCCAAGGATCGAGGCGCGCGGGGCGATTCCACCGCTCGAGCACGCGGCGCCGGGGCGGCCGCAACCGGTCTCGGGCAATTATTGCATCATGTCGCTCGAGCCGGGCAGCGCCAGCGGTATCACGGTCGGCGGCGCCGATGCCAACGGTGTTCAGCTGGCCTGTGACGCACAGCCGCAACCGCGGCCCAGGGATTAGGCACCGTTAACCCATTTCCCTCACCCGCCGCTAACCTGCGGCCGGTTAATCGGGGATCGGCAGCGTCGCTCTACCTTTAGCGAGCTCGGGCGGCGTTGCCACCAGACGCGTGAAGCCCTGCCCCACCCCTTGCACACTCCCCGAGCGGGCAGGGCTTCCAGTCACTCCCCGCCAAGCCCGCGCTGCAGGTAAACCGTGTCGAGCCAGCGGTCGTGCTTGAACCCGACCTGGCTGAGCCGCCCGACGAGCGTGAACCCGCATTTTTCGTGCAGCGCGATCGACGACGGCTCGGCGCCGCCGACTACCGCGACCATCTGCCGGAAGCCGCATTGCGCGGCGCGGGCGCACAGCGTTTCGAGCAGGGCGCCACCAATGCCGCGTCCGAGGCGGTCGGCGCGCACGTAGATGCTGTTTTCGCAGGTGTAGCGATAGGCGGCGCGGTCGCGCAGCTGGGTCGCATAGGCATAGCCGACCGGCTCGCCGGCCTCGTCGGCGACGAGGAACGGCCAGCCGGCGGCGAGGATGCGCCGGATCTTGGCGCGCGTGTCCTCGGTCGACGGCGGCTCGAGGTCGTAGGACGCGGTGCCGGTGAGCACGTGGTGGGCGTAGATGCCGGCGATTGCGCCGGCGTCGCTCTCGCGCGCGTCGCGGATGGAAAAACGCATCGCGCGGCTCCCTCGCACCGCCGCGGTTGCGCGGCAACGCGAGAGATTCACCGTTGGTCTTGGAGCTGGTCTAGCCGAGGATTTCGAGCGCGGCGGCATAAGCCACCGCGTCGCGCGGGCGTGGTTGCACGCCCGGGCCGAGCCGCGCGACCTTGTCGCGCAGCGTGCGGACGATCCCGTCCGCTTTCTTCGATTGTGATTTCATTATTCGGTTTGCGGCAGGGCCGCTTTCTCTCTCAATATTTGCTCGCGCATCTTTTCGGATCGCGCCGCGCGATCGGCGAGCTCGGTCCACGCGGCTTCGGAGCGGCGGCAACGCTCGCGCACAGGGGCGAGCGTTGCCGCTTCCGCCTCGACCCGCGCCTGTTCGGCGCGAGCGAGATAGAATTCGAGGTTGGTCGAGCTGGGCAGCGGATTACTCCGGCTGCTGCTCGGGCGCCTCGGCCTGTTCCGGCTGCTGCGACTGGGCAGCTTCCTCGGCCGGCTTGAGGTTGACGGCGCTCATCTTGCCGCGCCGGTCCTGCTCGAGCTCGTACGAGACTCGCTGGTCCTGCCGCAGGCTGCGCATTCCGGCGCGCTCGACGGCGGTAATGTGAACGAATGCGTCATTGCCGCCCTCGTCCGGCTGGATGAAGCCGTAGCCCTTGTTCTCGTTGAAAAATTTAACGGTGCCGATCGGCATGGTCCGTTCCTTCCTTGTTTGTGGGACCGAACGCCGGTCCCCTTGGTGCTAGGAGCGACAAGAGAAGGAAAAAGGAGCCGCAAAGCGCCAGAGACCGTCATTTGCGACTAGTAGCGAGGCTCAACATAGGCGCTTATCGCCGAAAATGTAAGCCTGTCCCTTTTCCCTCGGTTCAACGCACAAGCTCGAATTGCATCGAGACGTTGACGCCGAGCGTCAGCTCGCCCGGCGCGACCGGCGTCGGGGGCGGCGGCGGCGCGGGCGGAATCGCGGAGGATTCGGCGCGATAGAAGGCTTGCTGCACCGGATAATAGCCGCCGCCTTCGCTGATCGAGAGGATGCGATTGACCCGCATCCCCGCGGCCCGCGCGTACAGCTCGGCGCGCTGGCGTCCCGTCGCGATCGCCTCGGCCCGCGCCTCGTCGAGCGCCGCCTGCTGCTTGTCCAGCGTGAAGTTCGGGCCGTTGATCTCGTTGGCGCCTTGGGCGACCAGGGTATCGATCACCTTGCCCATCTCGCCCAGTTCGCGCACCCGCACCTGGACGGTGTTGCGCGCTTCGTAGCCGACGATCTTGGGCGTCGTGCTGACCGGCGGAACATAGGGCTGGCCGGTCTGGCGGGCGCGAACCTGCGCCTCGAGCTCGGGGTTCGAATAGCGCGGCGACAGGTTGATCGCCGAGGTCTGGATGTCGCGGTCGGCGATTCCGGCGCGCTTCAGCGCCGCGACCACCGAATCCATCCGCCGGCTGTTCTCGGCCAGCGCCTGCGACGCGGTGTCCGCCTGGGTCACTACCCCCGCCGAGAACATCGCGAGGTCGGGCGTCCGGCGCGACTGGCCCTCGGCGCTGAGGCTGAGCACCGCGCTGTTGGGGCCGAGCGTGACCGCCGGCGTGGTGGCTTGCGCGGCCAGCGGCGCCGCGGTGACGACAGCGAGCAGCCCCGCTGCGATCGGCATTCTCATCCTTGCCTCCCGTGAATGGTCCAGCAGATAAACAGCCGTTGGCGGCCGAGGTTGCGCCTAGCGTTCGGCCTTTGCGACCACGCTTTTGACGACGTCGCTGGGAATGGCGAAGCCGATCCCGACATTGCCCTGGCCCTGGTTGGGGCTGAACAGCGCGGAATTGATGCCGATCACCGCGCCGTGCGTGTCGATCAGCGGCCCGCCCGAATTGCCGGGATTGATCGGCGCGTCGGTCTGGATGAAGCGCCGCGGGTCATTGGGGCCGAGCGGGCGATTGGTCGCGCTGACGATCCCCGCCGTCACCGTCTGGCCAAGCCCGAACGGGTTGCCGATCGCCACCACCGTGGCGCCCACCGCAAGCTTCTTGCTGTCGCCGAGCGGCAGCGCCTTGAGATTGTCCGCAGCGATCCGCAGCACCGCCACGTCGAGCTCGGGCGCAAGCGCGACCGGGTCGGCCGGCACGTGGCGCCCGTCCTTGAGGCCGACCTCGACCGCGCGGGCGTTCTGGACGACGTGGAAGTTGGTGACGACCAGCCCGCGCTCGGCATCGACGATCACCCCCGACCCGGCCGAGATGGCCGGCTGAAGCGCCGAATCGGGCACTCCGAAATACTGGCGGAAGAAGGGATCGCGAAGCAGCGGGTTCTGCTCGGCCGGCGACGGCTGCAGGACCGCGATATTGACCACCGCGGGCGCCGTCCGCCGGACCAGGTCGGGAAGATTGGCGGAATTGCCCGGCACTGCGGGCAAGACGGCTCCCGACTCGTCGCCCGCGGATGGGCCGATCGGCAGCAGCCGCGCGACCGCGCCGCCGATCACCGCGGCGATCAGCAGGAACAGGACCAGCAGGAGCAACGGAAAAGGGCGGGACGGCGATACGCCGCGTGGTTCGGTCATGGGAGACACAAAGCGGCAACGCGCGCTTGCGTTCCCGCGGAGGCGATCAGGCGGCCCTGGCCCGGTCGCCCCGCAGCTGGCCGCTGCCGGGAACCGGCTCGGCGGCGTCGTCGCCGATCTTGACGATGCGGTTGCGCTCGTCGACGTGAACGACCCGCGGCCGGAGCACGCGCGCCTCGGCTTCGTCGAGCACGGCGTAGCTCATGATGATCACCAGATCGCCGGGATGGACCAAGTGCGCCGCGGCGCCGTTGATGCCGATCACGCCGCTGCCGCGCGGTCCCGGGATCACATAAGTCTCGATCCGCGCGCCGTTGGTGATGTCGACGATCGCCACCTGCTCGCCGTCGAGCAGGTCGGCGGCTTCCATCAGCGCGGCGTCGAGCGTGACCGAACCGACATAATCGAGATCGGCCTGGGTGACGGTCGCCCGGTGGATCTTGGACTTCATCATGATCCGCATCATCGGCCCATGTTCCTCTTACCTGGGGCAGCGCGCTCTATCAGATTTACGCTGAACCGACACTTTTCAAGTGCTGCACTGCAATATCGCACTTGCAGCACGAGGCGCAAATTCCCAACTTTGGGGCGCGGGGTTGGCGCGCTTTCCCAAGCCGCCGTTTGGCTTCGCATGTAAGGCGTTGAAAAACAACAACTTCATGGTTTGGCACGGCTCTTGCTGAGAGGGGAGCACGAGGCTTTGCCAGGGAGTTCGCAAATATGTCGTCGCAGGAAAATACCGTCGCCCTTCCCCTTCGTTCGCACACCATTCTCGGCGTGTGCGAGGCAATCGGCGAGGATTTCGGGTTCAACCCCGTCCTGCTGCGGGTTCCGTTCGCGGCGATCGTGCTGTGGAGCCCGCTGATCGCGATCGGCGCTTATTTCGCGCTGGGCGCCGTGGTGCTCGGTTCGCGGCTTCTGTTCCCGAAGCCCGACACGGCCACATCGGAGAATGCGCGTGACGAGCGGTCTGCGGCCAACGAGCAGCAAGAGCTCGCCAACGCCGCCTGATCAGGGAAAAGACCGTCCGGCGGGCGCGCGCCGTCAGTAATCGCCGCGCGCTTCCGCCCTCGCTTCGAGAAGGTCGAACAAGGCGCGGTGCTGGAGCAGCAGCTGCTCGCCGCCGAATGCCAAAGCGCGCTCGCTCGCCGGAGTGTCGGATGCGCGGCCGATCGCCTCGATCACCGAGGCTTCGTCGGGCAGCGAGGGGGGCGGGCAGTCGAGCCCGACCCGCGCCGCGGCGCGATCGAGTAGCCGGCGGATCGGCCACCAATCCCCGACCAGCGCGGTCGCCGCGCCGAGCGCGCAGCCCGTGCGCTCCGAGGTCGCGAGCGTTTCGAGCGCATGGCGCGCGGCGAGCAGGCTCGCCTCGGTCTCGGCGGCGGCCGGCGTGCTGGGCAGAGGCCCGACCGCGGACGTCATCCGGACGAGATAGAGCCGTTCGCGCTCGAACGCCTCGCTCGCCTTGAGCAGCCAGGATCGCGCTTCGCCGCCGGCGCAGCGCTCGACGGCAATTTCGATCAGTCCCGGATAGCGTCCGTGCAGGTTGCACAGCAGGTGGACGGCGTCGGCGAGGTCGCGGCCCGAATGCGGCCCCGCGGCCTCGAGCAGCGCATTCAAATGCGGATGACGGCCGCAGCCTTCGCCCGCGACGCGCGCGAGCTGGGCTTCGGCAACGCTGACCGGTTGCGGGTTGACCGACCGATTGACCGCCATTCCGTTTCCCTCGTGCGACAAGGCTCAGGCGAAGCCTAATCCCCAAGCTCGTAACGCAAGGGCGTAAAGACGAGGTTTATGCCGCCGTAAGCTTTCGGAGATGGAGATTAAGGGCGACTGCAACTTAGTCCCTCTCCCTTGACGGGAGAGGGATACGGAGCCTTAGCGAGGAACGAGCTTAGGCGAAGTTGGGTGAGGGTGAGCGAGGCAAGGCCTCGCGCGAAGCTGAAGCTTCGCTACCCCTCACCCGCTCAGCTTCGCTGAGTCGACCTCTCCCGCAAGGGGAGAGGCGCTCAATCGTCGCGGTAGGCGAGCTCGAAATTGCCCCAGCGCCGGCCCTTGATCCACAGCGGGACGAAGACGTTCTTCACCGGGATGAACTTGTCGCCCAACTCCATGCGATAGGTCGCGAGCGTCGCCGGCTTCTCGCTGGCGAGCGCGGCGCGGGTCGTGTCGTCGATCAGGATCCGCTTGTTGCGGCAATGCTCGTCGTTCCACACCGGGTCCGCGCCCTGGGGATGGCTGCGCTTGCTAAGGTGCGTCGGCAGATAGCCGTTCATGTCGCCGATCGCCGAGCCGATGATCCGCCCGTCCGCGGCTTCGGTGCGGTCGAGGATCGGCCTAACGTGGCGGTCGGCGGCGTCGTTGAAGCGCACCATGTACTGGACGGGGTTGGTGCCCTCGACGATCTGGTAGTCGCGGTCGAACACGTCGTCGACCGACACTTCGCCTTCGTCGATCGCGCGCTCGATCGCCGCGCAGATCTGCCGGCACGATTCCTGCGCCTTCAGGATGAACGGCGTGTCGTCGATCTCGGCGCCCGAATTGGCAAGCGTGTCGAGCATGGTGTTGGACAGCATTTCGAGGTGGGTCAGGCGCTTTTGCGCGGTCAGGAGCTCGCTGCCGTTGTCGCGCGCGTCGCCGGAAAAGTCGGTCAAACCAGCCTTCACGCGGTCGACGCTGGTCTGGATCATGCTGGTCGAGTGGGCGATGCCCTCGGTCTGGCGGTCGACCATGCCGACGATCTCGCTGACTTCGCGGACCGTCTCGCTGATCGTGCCGAAGCCGGATTGGGCGGCGCGGCTGCGCTCGACGCCGGACTTGATCTCGGTCGTCACCGC
>DASTID010000115.1:0-21439 GCA_035717905.1 Sphingomicrobium sp.
TCGGACGAGGAGGGTGGCGGCCGCTGGGTCGAGCATCGCCCGGTCCCGCGCCAGTGGGAATTGTCGCGCGGCGCCGTGCGCTTCCACGCGTCGCTGACGCCGTTCCGCCACCTCGGCTTTTTCCCCGACATGGCGCCGCAATGGGACTGGATGCGCGAGCGCTCAGGCGATGCCGAGGTGCTCAACCTGTTCGGCTATACCGGCGTCGGAACGCTCCAGCTGAGCGACGCGGGTGCGCGGCTGGTCCACGTCGATGCCTCGAAGAAATCGGTCGAGCAGGGAAAGGCGAACGCGGCGCTGTCGGGCATGGCGGACCGGCCGATCCGCTGGATCGTCGACGATGCCGGCAAGTTCACCGCGCGCGAGGTGCGGCGCGGGCGGCGCTACGACGGCATTTTGCTCGACCCGCCCAAGTTCGGGCGCGGGCCGACCGGCGAAGTCTGGCGGCTCGAGGAGGATCTCGCCCCGCTGCTCGGCGACTGCCGGCGGCTGCTCGACGACCACAGCCGCTTCCTCGTGCTCACCGTTTATGCCGTGCGCATGTCCGCGCTGGCGATCGGCGAGCTGTTGAAGCAGACGCTCGGCGACCTCGGCGGCACCGTCGAGATGGGCGAGATGGCCGTCCGCGAGGAAGCGCGCGGGCTGCTGCTCCCGACCGCGATCTTCGCGAGATGGTCTAGGTCCTAGACGCGCGGATCGCGGCGCCGGCGACGAACGGCGCGCCCGCCGTCAGCAGCAGCGAGATGGCTGCCTCGAGCAGCAGCGCGCCGGCGGCGCCGAAGATCAGCAACGGCACGGCCAGCGGCAGCAGCAGCAAGGCGGCGAGCGATCCGGCGCGCGGCAGGCCGGCGGTCACCGCGGCGATGGCGACGGCCAGCGCGGCAAGCCCGGGCGTTCCGATCAGCAGCGCGATCTCGGTCCGAAGCAGCGACGGGCGGTCCATCGCCAGCAGCGCCGCGCCGGGCACCGCGGCGATCAGCAGCAGCGGCGCGAAGGTCATCCAGTGGGCGGCGATCTTGGCGAAGGCGACGCTTTCGTCGGCGAGCCCGTGCAGCGCGAGCTGGTCGAGCACGCCGTCGGCGCGGTCGGGCTCGATCAGGCGCTCGATGGGCTGCAGCGCGGCGGTCAGCGCAGCGATCCACAACACGCCCGGGCCGATCGCGCCGAGCAGCCGGGCGTCGGGTCCGACGGCGAACGGAATGAGCGCGACGACGAGCAGGAAGAAGGCTGCCGGCAGCCAGGCCGCGCCGGTCGCGCCGCGGCGCATGTCGCGGGCGATGAGCCTGCCGATCATCGGCCGAGCTCCAGCGCGCGCCACTCGCCGGGCAGCCCCTGGTGCGACGCGGCGACGACCGCGCCGCCGGCGTTCCTATGCGCGGCCACTAGCGCCGAAAGGCGTTCCGCGCCGTCGCGGTCGAGCGCGTTGAGCGGTTCGTCGAGCAGCCACAGCGGTGCTCCGGACGCGGCGACCCGAGCAAGGGTCGCGCGCTTGAGCTGCCCCGTTGACAGCAGCCGCACCGGCACGCCGGCGAGCTCTGCGAGGCCGAGCGCGTCGATCGCGCTCTCGACCCGCTCGCCCCAGAAACGCAAAGCGTGGGAAAGCGCGAGCTCACGGTCGAGCGCGAGCTTGTCGTCCGCAAGCGCGAGGCCGGAGCGCTCGACGCGGCCGCGCTCGGCGCTCAGCAATCCCGCAGCGAGCCGAATCAGGCTGGATTTGCCGCTGCCGTTGGGGCCGGTGATCTGCAACGCATCGCCGGAGCCGAGCGCGAGATCGAGCTGTTCGAACAGCAGGCGCCCGCCACGGCGCAGGCTGACATCCTCGAACCGCAGCAGCCGCGTCACGCCACGCTGTCCCCGAGCGCGTGCATGTCGTCGTCGCTGAGGCCGAAATGGTGACCGACCTCATGAACCAGGATGTGCGCGACGAGATGCTCGAGGGTGTCGTTGCCGCCGGCCCATTCGTCGAGGATCGGGCGCCGGAACAGGCGGATGCGCTCGGGCAGCGTGCCCGATTGCTCGACGCTGCGCTCCGTCAGGGGCACCCCTTCGTAGAGGCCGCTGAGGTCGAACGGATCGTCGATGCCCATCGCGTCGAGCGTCGCGTCGTCGGCGAACTCCTCGACCAGCAGCACGATCTCGCCGAGCGAGCGGGCGAAAGGTTCAGGGAGCGCATCGAGCGAGGCGCGCGCGATCGCTTCGATGTCGTCGGCCGATGGCGGGGTTCCGATGCGCCGCATGGCGCGAGGGCATAGGGGGTCCGGCAATTCCCGCAAGGTTGCCCCGGGCAATGGCCGCCTCTAAATGAGCCGCCTTCCGGTGCAGATGCGGAGCGGTGGCCGAGTGGTCGAAGGCGCTCGCCTGGAAAGTGAGTATACGGCAAAACCGTATCGAGGGTTCGAATCCCTCCCGCTCCGCCAAAGTCTTAGCTCCAAGCGTCTCAGTCCGTCTCTAAGTTGCGGAAATCGGGAGAGAACTCTTGAACGCTTGTCTCAGGGTGTCTCGGGCAATCTCCGTTCTTCGCGGGCGCCTTTAGGGTTATCTTTAGGGTTGCTCCGATTTAGACCCTAAAATCTGTAAACTGCGGGACCGATTGCGCGTTCGAAAAGCCCAAAACGAGGCGCCCTAAGCGAACGCTAATGTCCGTTTGCGACCTATTGCGGGCACTAAGCATGTCGAGCATCATGCCTGCGCTCGGAATGGGGGGATCATGCCGACGCGCGCTGCAATAGGTCTGTTGGTAATTGTGCTCTGCGCAAGTTGCGGCGCAAGCCAAAACAAGTTTGACTGGGCCAAGTATCCGATGCCGGATTGGCGGAAGTATCAGGCTTCGTCGGTCAATCCGGCAGCTCAGGATCAAAACTCAAGCCAGTTACAACAGCATAGCGATCTTGGTCGGGTCACTTTCGGTGATCTGAAGAGCGAGAGCGATAAAAGCCTGGCTCAGCGACTGCTCGGCGAAGTTGGCCGGCGTATCGCGTACATTGATCGCCACCGGGACCGCTGGCGCTACTATCGAAGTGACGGCGAAGCAGCAGAGTCCCTCGATCTTTATACGCATCCTGACGCACTTGGTTCGCAGTACGGCCTTTGTGGAACAGAAAAGTATTTCATCACCTTCGACGACTCAGGCCATATCTCAACGGTATCGGTGACGCAGCGCTACGGTGTCGAAGGACCAATATTTCAGTGGCCGATCTCGGATCAGGACTGGGACAACTATTACAAGATTATGTGTGCGTCCGCCGCAGCATCGCATGCGCCCTCCTATTTCCCCGCGCCAGACAGTATCGCGGCCGACAATATTGCGAGCCTTCTAATACCCGCGATCGACCTTGCGGCATCATCCAAGCCGCTGCCTTATTTAATGAACTGCCATATGTACGATGGAAGCGCCTGCCGTGATGACGTTCGCCAGTATGTTGGCGAACTTCACCTTGATAACATCGACGAGCTGACTCTAGCGAACTGTCCTTTGCCGGGCGGCCCGAAGGCAATCTGTTTCACCATTGAGACCGGGCACGGGAAGCTCGGACCATTTCCAAAGATGATCACGGTGAAGGGTTCCACCTACATGAACAAGGTGCGAGTTGATTCTGTGGATGTCGAGGAAGGATTCACGGTTAGCTAGCGTCCGCTTTCCAGCCACGACGGACGTTAGACGCTTCAGTCCGCTCTCGACCGTTCGAGAACTAGGCTGACGTGAAGCTTCTGATTTCAATCGCCGTTGGCCTTTAGGGTTATCCTTAGGGTCCATGCGATCACGGCGAAATATAACAACGCTAATTCAACGTCCTAGGTATCTTGTTCGAAACCCTCCCGCTCCGCCAATACGGCTTGCCTTGAGCATCGCGAGAAAAAAGGCCCGCTCCGAAGCCGGAGCGGGCCTTGTTGTATCCGGGTTTGCGAAACGCGCTTACCGGCCGCGTTCGCCGCGCTCCACCGGCGGTGGCGGGGGCGGCGGCGGGGGCGGCGGACACATGCTCGTCGCCAGGATCACCGAGCCGTCCGGGCACGTTTGCGTTTCCGGCGCGGCCGGCGGCGGCGGCGGCGGCGGCGGGGGTGGCGGCGGCAGCGGCTCGGCCG
Source organism: Sphingomicrobium sp. (assembly GCA_035717905.1). GTDB lineage: Bacteria > Pseudomonadota > Alphaproteobacteria > Sphingomonadales > Sphingomonadaceae > Sphingomicrobium. The sequence continues at coordinate 4,084 of DASTID010000115.1, forward strand.
CGGCCCCGAAGTTGTACACCAGCGACGCCAGCAGCGAATGCGAATGGACGAAGGAGCGCGCGTCGAAGGTGTGCTCGAACAGGCCGCCCTCGACCGTCCCCGCGGAGAAGTACCGGTACTTGAGGCCGGCGTCGATGTTGGCCGAGATCGGAGTCCTGAACCCGGCGATCACCTGCCAGGCGAGCTTGTCGGTATCCTTCAAATGGTAAGCCGAATCGCCGAGCTGATCGATGGTCATGCTGACCTTGGCCGGCCCGACACCGCCGCCGGCGTAGAATGCCATGCCGTCGTCGCCGCCCAAATCGACCAGCGCGTTCAGCATCAGCGAGGTGACGTTGGTGCGGCCGTCCGCGTCGTACGAGACGCCCGGCACGATGCCGAGCGGGAAGGGACCGGGCGCCTGATCGTCGATCGCGTAGCGCTTGTGCGAGGCGTGCTTGCGCGCAAGCTCGGCTTCGAGCCGGAACATCCCGAAATCGTAACCCGCAACGACGTCGACGTCATAGCCGAGGCTGTGCTTGACATCGAGCCAGTCGGCCCAATCCCCGGTCGTCACCGGCGGGCCGCGGCGGTCGACGTCGGACTTCATGGCTTTCATGATGCCCGCTTCGAGTCCGATATAGCCGCTGCCGTCGCGAGCCGCGGCGGGCGTGGCGGTTACAAGGACTGCGGCCGCTGCGAATAGATAGCGTTTCATGCGTGACTCCCGTTCTCTGTTATCCCATCGCGCCCAAATGAATCGGCTGGGCTGCTCAGCCAGCGCCTTGCGATCGGATGGTCTCGTCCGAGGTCGGTCGCTGGTGAAGAAACCCCTGTTGCCGGCCTGAACGCACCTTCTTGTTGCAACCGCGTAATGCTCAATTCGCGGAATGGTTGCGGCGCGCGAACAGACTTTGCGACTGTTGCTTGGAAGCCGCAGAATCGTGGAATGGACGCGCGCAGGCCCCTTTTTGACTGCGCAACAGAACGCAGGCTTCACCTCTGTGCGCGTGAACTGCGTTGCCGCTGTTGCGAGCGAAACACAGGGTCTTGCGCCGCGGTCACGTTGTCGTGGCGAAGCTACTGAAGTAGAACAAGAAAGATGTCCCTTCTGAATAGTGTTCTGTTCGCCGCGGCGGCGATTGCCAGTCCCGGTTTGCCCGCCCGCGCGGGCTTGGCGGGCAATCAGCTCGCCACGGAGCTGCCGTCCGGCGCGAGCGGGGAATTTCGCCGCGAAATGCTCGATTGGAATCGTGACGGAAATCCGGCGGCGGCGCGAAAAGAGGATCATTCTGGCGATAGCGCCGTGCCGGTGAGACTCACGCGGCTCAGCGTTTCGTCCCCGTTCGGCTGGCGCACCGATCCCATCACCGGCTCCGGCCGGCGCCATGCTGGCATCGACCTGCCGGGGCGATCCGGCTCGCGGGTCATGGCCACGGCCGCCGGGGTGGTCCGGCTTGCCGGCTGGGTCCGCGGCTACGGCAATCTGGTCGAGATCGAGCATGCCGGCGGCGTCGAGACCCGCTATGGCCACCTGGAAAGGGTGCGCGTCGCGCCTGGCGAGGCCGTGGCTCGCGGCGAGGTGATCGGCGATCTCGGCTCGACCGGCCGCTCGACCGGCCCGCACGTGCATTATGAGGTGCGCGTGCATGGCGTTCCGGTCGATCCGGCGCAATTCATCGGCCGCGCGATCGCGACTTACGAGCCGGTCTATTCGACGGCCTGGGCGCCCGACGTGCAAGTTGCACCGAAGTGGATCGGATGGTCGAAGGACGATGCGCAGACCGCAGCGCTGCCGGAGTCCCGGATACGTTAATCCGGGGTTCAAGCAGCGCGGGCTTTGAGCCGCCGCTTCGACGAGTGTGACAGCTGCGCAACTACGAATGGAAATGTTGCAGGTTAAACGCTTGGTAAATAAGAGTTCTTGACTCGGGGCAAGCTCGGCAAAAGGGTCCGGACAGTGGCGCTGCGGCTGCCGCAAGATGAACTCGCAACGGGGTTAGTTTTGTTGATGCCTCGTTGACGACTCAATATTGGGGCGTTCATCAGGGCGTGGCTCGGTGGACATGAAGCGAGTGAGGCGGTTGTGAATATTCTCGAGACCAAGATGCTCGATCTGCTGAAGCGGGCACGCAACGACCACGGCGTGGTTGCGGTGAAGGCAGAGTTCGAAGCCGAAGGCACCCGCCCGGACGAATTTCTTCGCCTGCTCGACCTTGCCCGCCGCGCCGACCTCAAGGTCGGCCTGAAGATCGGCGGGTGCGAGGCGATTTCCGATCTGTTCGCGAGCAAGCTGTACGGCGTCGACTATATCATCGCGCCGATGATCGAGACGCGGTACGCGCTGTCCAAATATATCGAGGCGAAGGACAAGACGCACGGCGAGTCCGGCGAATCGACACAGTTCCTGTTCAACGTCGAAACCGAAACGACGCTGCGCAATCTCGATGAAATGATTCCGCTGGCCCGCCAGGGAGTCGACGGGATCGTGTTCGGACGCGTCGACTTCACGCAGTCGCGGGGCCTGCGCCGCGAGTCGATCAACGATCGCGAGATCACCGACGCCGTGCTCAAGGTGGCGCACGCGTGCCGGAAGGCCGACTTGCAGCTGGTCGTCGGCGGCGGCGTTTCCACCGACGCCATTAGCGCGCTTCGCGAGATCGAGGCGGTTCGCCTCGACCGCTTCGAAACCCGCAAGGTGATCTTCAGCGGCGAGGCCGTCCACAGCCCGGGCATTTCCGGCGCGATCCGCAATGCCGTCGAGTTCGAGCTGGCCTGGCTGAAGAACAAGCGGGACTATTACGGCGCCGCCTCGCGCGAGGACGAAACGCGCATCGCGATGATGGAGACGCGCCTGAAATTTCCGGAGCCGGCGACCTTCGCGAAGGTTGCCTGAAGACGTCGGGCCGGTGCTCTGGAAGGGGGCACGAAGTGCTTCATTTCAGCGGGTTCGGAGGCTATCGGGAGTCAGCCCGTGCGCCTGCGGCAGCATGACGAGTTGCCGTCACTCCGGTAAGCGCCGGTCCGCGCGGCGTGAACAGCCGAACGACTGACAAGGATTTGGGCAAGCCTGCGGGCTTGGAGAGTGGGGATTTGAGTGTTGTTGGCTAAATTTCGGCAGCGGGACCGCCGTTTCGTTCAATGCGGCGCCATGCAAACCATGCGCAGCGTTTATGGCGTGGTGTCCGGCAGCGCCCGGCTGCTTGCCCTCGTCCTCGGCGGAGCCTTGTTGATTCCCGGATCGGCGAGCGCGCAGCTCAGCGGCTTTCCAAGCGGCTATCCGATCGATCCGAACGCCCAGAATCCGACGAACAACAACAATAACAACAATAATTCGAGCGACAGCAATCAGGCCGGGAACCGCGCCGCCCAGTCGCAGGCGGCGGTTCCGCCGACGATCGAGATGGAGCGCTATCAGGCCGATCGCATCGTCGATTATTCAGCGCTGGCGGCGCGCGCGAACGACCGCCAGGCCGATCAGCCCCCCGCCGGCGACCGCATTCCGCTTGTCGTCCGGCCGCCCAAGCCGAGCGAGTTCGAAGAGTTCGTCTCGCAGATGGTCGACAAGCCGCTTCGCCGCTTCGGCGCGAACCTGCTGGTGCCTGGCGCGCGCGGGTTCACCGCGCCGCCGACGACCACGGTTCCGCCCGATTACCGGCTCAACCCCGGCGACGAACTGCTGATCGGCTTCACCGGCTCGGTCGAAGCCAGCGATTTGCGGCTGACGATCGATTCCGAGGGGCGGATTTTCATTCCGCGCGTCGGAGCGGTGAACGTCGCGGGCGTCCGCTACGGCGACGTCCAGGCGCTGATCGCGCGCGCGGTATCGCGGCAATATCGCGATTTCCGCGTCGCGGTGTCGGTCGGCAAGCTCCACGGCATCACCGTGTACGTGACCGGCTTCGCCGCGACGCCCGGCTCCTACACCGTCAGCAGCCTGTCGACTCTCGTCGACGCCGTTCTCGCCGCCGGAGGGCCGTCCGCCGGGGGCAGCTTTCGTTCGATCCAGGTCCGGCGCGACGGGCGGCTGATCTCCGACTTCGATCTCTACGACCTGCTGCTGAAAGGCGACAAGAGCGCCGACGTGCTGCTGCAGAACGGGGACGTGATCTTCATCGCTCCCGCCGGCCCGCAGGTCGCGGTGATCGGCAGCGTCAACGTCGAGGCGATCTACGAGGCGCGGGTCAACGAGACGCTTTACGACATGCTGCTCTACGCGGGCGGCATCAACACCGTGGCCGAGAACAGCAGGCTGCTGGTGTTCAACCCGCTCGGCCACGTCGGCTGGCAGCAGCTGTCGGCGTCCGACGTGCAAAACCGGGTGGCCTCGCGCGGCGAGATCGTTCGGGTGCTGTCCGGGGTTGGCATCGCGCAGCCGCTGTACAGCCAGCCGGCGCTGGTCACGGTCAGCGGCGAGGTCGCCAACCCCGGCCGCTATTACGTCCAGCCGGGCACGCCGATGTCGGCGGTCATCGCCCAGGCGGGTGGACTGACCGCCCAGGCTTTCCCGTTCGGCGCGGTCTTTACCCGCGAGAGCGTGCGGCAAACGCAGCGCGCGAGCTACGAGCGCGCGCTCAGGGACTTGCAGCTTTCGCTCACCACGCAGCCGCTGGTGTCCGCGACGCAGAACTACCAGATCCAGCCGGCGCGGCTCGATGCGGTCCGGTTCGTGGTGCAGCTGCTGCAGGCGCGTCAGCCGGACGGGCGGCTGGTGCTGAACGTCCAACCGGCGGACCGGGCGCTGCCGGGCGACATGGTGGTCGAGAACAACGACACCATCTATGTCCCGCCGCAGCCGGTGACCGTCGGCGTGTTCGGCGCAGTCCCGAGCCCGGCATCGTTCCAGTATCGCCGTGGCGAGACCATCGGCGCCTACCTGCGCCGGGCGGGCGGGGTGCAGAAGCTCGGCGACAAGGGCGAAATCTTCGTGGTGCGCGCGAACGGCACGCTGCTCGCCGAGCGGCGCGGCCTGTTCAAATCGAGCATCCTCAACCAGCCGTCGCTGCCGGGCGATCTGATCTTCGTGCCGGTCGACTCCGACCGCGGTGAATTCTGGGCGCGCGTGCGCGACATCTCGGGCCTGCTGTTCCCGGCGATCATCGCCGGCGCGGCGGTGACCAAGTGACGCAGCGCGTCCGGAAGACCGTCCTGTGGGTCCGCAATGCCCGCAACCGGCGGCTCACCTACGGCATATTGGCGCTGATCAGCGCGGTGCTGATCCTGTTCCCGCGACCCTATCTGGCGCGCGCGAAGATCGTTCCCCAGGACACGAGCGCGACCGCGGCCAGCACGACGTCGCTGCTCGGCGCGCTGGGGTCGAGCAACCAGGGCATCGGCAGCCTGCTGACCGGCGGGCGGCCGCCGAGCGATCTGTATTTGATCATCGGCCGCAGCGACAGCGTGGCGCAAGACGTCATCAAGACGCTCAACTGGGTCGGCCCGGGGCGGCGGTTCGATTCATACCGCGACGCGAAGCTGTTCCTCGATCGCAACGTCGACGTGCACCTGCTGCTCGGCGGCGTGATGGAGGTCGAGACCAAGCTCTACGACCCGGATGACGCCGAGAAGATCACGGCAGCCTATTCAGCGGCGCTGAGCCGCCAACTCGCAACCTTCGGCCGGCAGATCATCCAGAACAAGCAGAAGATCGTCCAGGACCGTTTCCGCGGCGCAGCCGCGCGGGTCTCGCGCGCCGAGGTTGCCCTCGACAGCTTTCGGCGCGAACACAATCTCGCCGAGCCTGAGCAGCAATTGAGCGGTGCTTTGGTCCAGCGGGCGACGCTCGAGGCGCAGCTTCAGGCCAAGCAGGTCGAGCTTCAGACCATGAGCCAGTTTCGCGGGCCGGAAAGCAATGAGCTGCAGTCGCTGCGAAGCGACATCGCCGGACTTCGCGCGCAGATCGCGCGTACCGCGAACCCGGCGACGAGCCCTGCCGGGCCCAACGTGGCGGGCCTGACGGCGTTGTCGCTGCGCTACCTCGAGCTGTTTCGCGACCTCAAGTTTCAGCAGTCGATCTACGACATTTACCAGCGGTCCGCCGAGCAGGTCGAGGTCGAAGAGCTGGCATCCGAAAGCGCATCGTACATCCAGGTCATCGACCCCGCGTACATCGATCCGCACCGCCAGGTGAACGTCTGGGCGATCGCGCTTTTCGCGATGCTGATGCTGCTCGCGCTGTTCACCGAATGGTACGCGCCGACGACGGGCCTGTTCACGCTCGACGCCGACCGCGAGAAGCGCAGGGTTCTCGAGTACGCGGAATGAGCGATTTGGCGGCAGGCCGGCCCGCGCGCACTCGCCGCCAGCAGGTCGAACTGTCGTTCGCGATTCCCTGCTTCAACGAGGAATCCAACGTCGTCGCGATGTACGAGGCGGTCACCGCGGAGGCGGAGCGCCATGCCGCGTCGCACGAGATCGTCTTCATCGACAATGCCTCGACTGACCGGACACGCGCGCTGCTGCGCGATATCTGCAAGCGCGATCCGCGGGTGCGGGCGATCTTCAACAACCGCAACTACGGCCAGATGCGTTCGCCGACCTACGCCATTTACCAGGCGAGCGGGCAGGCGGTGATCGGCATGTGCTGCGATTTCCAGGACCCGCCGGCGATGATCGGCGATCTGGTGCGGCAATGGCGCGCCGGCGCACAGATCGTCCTCGCGCAGCGGCGGTCCGAAAAGACGGGCGTGATCCTCGGGCTGCTGCGCCGCGCCGGCTATGCGTTCCTGAAGCGGTTCGGAGACTACCCGCTGATCCCCGGCGCGACCGGATTTGGTCTTTACGATCGCGAAGTCGTCGACCAGCTTGCGACGTGGAACGAGCCCGAACCCTTCTTCCGCGGAATGCTGATCGAAAGCGGCTACCGCATCGCCGTCCTGCCTTATGACCGGCCGGTTCGGGCGGGCGGCAAGAGCAGCAACAATTATTGGGCGTTGCTGAACTTCGCGCTGTCGGGCATCGGCGGATCGGCGAAATCCCTGCTTCGGCTGCAGCTGATTTTCGGGATTTATTTGTGCCTGGCCTCGATCGTGCTCGCAGCGATCACCGCCGCGCGGTTCATCGTCAGCGGCTATTCCCCGGCGTTGCTGATCATCACGGTCGTCTCGGCGCTGTTCTCGATCCTGCTCTTGTGCCTCGGCCTGATCGGCGATCAGGTCCGCCTGCTCGCCGAGCGGACGCGCAACGTGCCGCTGGTGATCGAGGAGGAACGCCTGAACTTCGCGCCGGAAGATGGGCTCGCCGCAAGCCGTTCCCAGCCGGCGGCGCTCGAGCAGCGATGAGCGCTCCGCGCACGCTGCCCGTCCAGCGGACCGTCGAGCTGGTCGCGTGGCTGTGCGTGCTCGGAGGCTTTGGCTATCTCGTGCACACCTTCTTTCGTATCCACTATTTGCCGGCGCCATTCGTGTTCGACGTCAGCGACACGTTCATGGACTGGTACAATGTCGCTTACTGGGCGCATAACCCTGGCGCCTATTCGGTGTGGCATTCGGTCTATCTGCCGCTCTCGTTCGTGATCACCGGCGTTTTCGGCGACCCGCGTTGCTATGCCGCACACCCCTATGACGCGCGCGATTGCGATGTTCTCGGGATCTTCGTCATTCTCGCGACGTACGTCGGTTGCGTGGTCGTGACGGGCATCGCTTTCTACCGCCGCGATCGCTCGACGGCGCTGTTTCGAACGACGGCGATCGCGCTCGGAGGCCCGCTTCTGTTCGCGCTCGAGCGGGGCAATCTCATCATGCTCGCCTATATCGCCTTCGTCATCCTCTACGGCGGGCTGGTGAAGTCGAAGAAGGCCGTGGCGGCAACCGCAGCCTTCCTCATCAACATGAAGGTCTATCTGCTGCTGCCGGTCCTCGCCTATGCCGTTAAGCGCAAATGGCGGACGCTGGAGCTGTGCGGACTTGCCGCGCTCGCGCTCTACCTGGCGACATTGATCATCGTGAACGCCGGAACTCCGGCCGAACTCGCGCACAACCTCCAGGTCTGGTTCAACATGCGCGAGGGCACGGTGTGGGACGAGGTCCTCTATTCGACGACGTACAAACCTTATCTGTTGCTCGACGAGCGGCAGCTGCCCGTCCGCGACTTCGTCGAGCAACGGTGGATCGACGCGGCGAAGACGTTCATCGTCTATGAAGTGATCGCTTCGCGAGCGATTGCGCTGTTGTGCATCGCCTGGTCGTGGTTCTACCCGCGCGCCGTCACAATCTCCCGACTGGCTTTCTTCATCCTGATGCAATCGTTCATCGGCCAGAATCCCGGCGGCTACGCGATTTCGTTCCTCGTCTTTCTGCTGTTCCTGGAACGCAAGCGCGGCTTCCTGATCGGCAGCGCCATTTTCCTCGCCTACATGGTCAGCATCGCGTCGGACAGCAGCATCACCATCATCACGAAAGTGACGCGCGAATCCTGGCTAGCGGGGCGGATGGTCGATTCGGCTTACGCCTTGCCTCTGGGCGCGCTGATCCGGCCCGGCCTGCTGGTGATCATCCTGTGGCTCGTCGCCATCGATACGATCATCGACCTGCACAGAGCGGTGAAGAGTGAACGGCCGCTCGTCGACCTCGCCAGGCGGGCCGGCTCGCCCCTCGCCCCGGCCGCGCGGGCGGTCTGATCGTCCAAAGCGATGACCTGGACCTTCGCGGACGACCTTGCCGCCATCCATTCCGAGTTGGGCCCCACCTGGCCGCTGCTCGCCGGCAAACGGATCTTCATGACCGGCGGCACCGGCTTCGTCGGGCGGTGGATGCTGGAAGCGTTCGCATACGCCGACGAGGCGATGAAGCCCGGCACCCGCATCGACGTGCTCAGCCGCGACCCCGCCGCTTTCGCGGCCAAGGCCCCGCATCTCGCCGCTTGTCCGGCCATTCACCTGGTCGAATGCGATATTCTCCGGCTCGAACCTGGCGCCGGGAGCTACGATCTGGTCATCCACGGCGCGACCGACGCCAGCGCCGACCTCAACGACCGTGACCCGCTGCGCATGTTCGACACGATCGTCGAAGGCACGCGGCGGACGCTCGATTTCGCCCGCGCCGCCAAGGCGCGCCGGGTGCTGTTTCTGTCGTCGGGCGCGGTCTACGGCGTGCAGCCGTTCGATCTCGAGCATGTGGGAGAGGAGGATCGCGGAGCGCCGGACCTTTCGACGCACCGCTCGGCCTATGGCGAGGGGAAACGCGCGGCCGAGATGCTGTGCACGATCCATGCCCGGCAATTCGGCATGGACATCGTGACCGCGCGCATTTTCGCCTTGCTCGGTCCGTTATTGTCGCTCGACATCCACTTCGCGGCGGGCAACTTCATCCGCGACGCAATCGCCGGCAAGACGATCGTCGTGAAGGGCTCGGGCCAAGCCGTTCGGTCCTATCTCTACGCGGCGGACCTCGCCGCGTGGCTGTGGCACATGGCCGGGCGGGCGCCGGCCGGGGCAACCTATAACGTCGGGTCCGAGGATGGGGTCTCGATCGCCGAGCTCGCCGAGCGCACGGCGCGGCTGCTCGGCGGTCCCGGGGTCCGCATCCTCGGCGAGGAAGACGCCGGCTGGAACCCGGGACGTTATGTGCCCTCGACCGCGAAGATTCGAACGGAGCTGGGTCTTGCCCCGCGGGTCAGCCTCGACGAGGCTATCGTCCGCACCGCGCGCTGGAACGGATGGAGTTGATGGACAAAGTGAAACTCTCGGCCTGGGTTGCCGATCAGCTCGTCGAGCATGGGATCACGCAGGCATTCATGCTGACCGGCGGCGGCGCGATGCACCTCAACCATTCGATCGGCACCCATGCCGGCATCGCGACGACCTTCTGCCACCACGAGCAGGCGCTGGCGATGGCGGCCGAGTCCTACGCGCGGCTGACGCAGCGGCCGGCGCTGGTCAACGTCACATCGGGCCCCGGCGGGACCAACGCCATCACCGGCGTCTATGGGGCCTATGTCGATTCGATCCCGATGGTGGTCATTTCCGGCCAGGTGAAGAACGAGACGACGGTGCGCTTCACGGGCCTCCCGCTGCGCCAGTTCGGCGACCAGGAGCTGGACATCGAGCCGATCGTCCGCCCGATCACCAAATATGCGGTGATGGTCACCGATCCGTCGTCGATCCGCTACCATCTCGAAAAGGCACTCTACCTGGCGAGCAGCGGGCGGCCGGGGCCGGTGTGGCTCGACATTCCGCTCGACGTTCAGGCGACGATGATCGATCCTGAAAAGCTGGCGCCGGGCTTCGATCCAGCCGAGCTCGACGAGCCGTGGAAGCGGACGGATGTAGAGGCCGCCGCCCGCGACATCGTCGCGCAGCTGACCAACGCCGAACGACCGGTGGTGTTTGCCGGCGGCGGCGTGCGCATCAGCGGCGCCTATGAGGATTTCCTGCGCCTGATCGACAAGCTCGGCGTCCCCGTCGTCACCGGCTGGAATGCGCACGACGTGTTGTGGAACGACCATCCGCTCTATTGCGGCCGGCCGGGTACGGTCGGCGACCGCGGCGGCAACATGGTCACCCAAAGCGCCGATTTTCTGCTGATCCTCGGCAGCAGGCTCAACATTCGCCAGGTCAGCTACAACTGGACCAGCTTCGCGCGCGCCGCGTTCAAGGCGTGGGTCGACGTCGACCCGGTCGAGCTCGAGAAGCCGACGGTCAAGGCCGACCTGCCGGTCTGCGCCGACCTCAAGGACATGATCCCCGCGCTGATCGAGGCGGCCCCTGAGGCGCCGGCGCCGGACCATGTGCAATGGCTCGCCTGGGCGCGCGAGCGCGGCCCCAGGTTCCCGATCGTGTTGCCCGAATATCGGGACCACGAGCCGTGCCATCCCTATGTCGCGCTGGAATCTTTGTTCGCCGCGCTCGGCGGAGATGACGTCGTCGTCACCGGCAACGGCAGCGCCTGCGTCGTCGGCTTCCAGACCGCCGACATCAAGCGCGGCCAGCGGTTGTGGACCAACTCCGGCTGCGCGACGATGGGCTATGACCTGCCCGCGGCGATCGGCGTGTGCGCCGGACGCGGCCCCGGCGAGCGGGTGATCTGCATCGCCGGCGACGGCAGCATCATGATGAACATCCAGGAACTGCAGACGATCGCCGGCTACCAATTCCCGGTCAAAGTGTTCCTGCTCAACAACAACGGCTATGTCTCGATCTTCCAGACGCACCGCAACTTCTTCAACGGCGTCGAGGTCGGCGGCGGCCCGAAAAGCAACGTGACCTTCCCCGAATTCCGCAAGGTCGCCGGGGCGTTCGGCTTCGCCTACACCCGCGCGGAGCGGCACGAGGACCTGGATCAGGCGATCCGCGCCACGCTCGATGCGCCGGGGCCGGCGATGTGCGAAATCCTTATCGACGAGAACGTGCCGTTCGCGCCCAAGCTCGGCGCCAAGCAGCACCCGGACGGGCGGATCACCTCGCCGGCGCTGGAGGACCTGTCGCCGTTCCTGCCGAGGGAGGTCCTGCGCGACAACATGATGATCGATCTGGTCGACGAGTGAGGCGCGACATGAACGCGTCGGCAGCAAGCCCGTCAGGCACGGCCCGCCGGCCGCTGCGCTATCTGGCGGCGGCGGGGCTCAACACCATTTTCGGGCTGGCCATCTACCCGGTGCTGCTGTGGACGTTCCCGCCGCTGCAGCGCCACTATCTCGTGGCCTTGCTGATTGCCCAGGCGATCAGCCTCTGCTTCGCCTACGCCAACTACAAGATCGGCGTATTTCAGACGCGCGGCCAATATGCGCGCGAGATCACCGCCTTCGCTTCCTTCTATCTGGTCAACTATGCGGCGAACTGGGCGGCGCTGCCCCTGCTCGTCGAAGTCGTCAAACTGTCGCCGATCGTCGCCCAGCTGCTGTTCAGCCTGATCATCGTGTTCGGCAGCTACTTTTGGCACAGCCGCGTGACCTTCAAGGATCGACCGTGAACGTCCAGGCCAACTTCCCGACCCGGTCCTGCCCGGGCTGCGGCTCCACGATCAGCAAGCCCGAGGCGTCGAGCGATCGCGCGGCGGAGACTCTCACGCTCGATGGCTTGCGGCCCTATTGGCGCGGGCTGTTCCAGGAGAAGATTTTCTTCACCTACGAGCGCTGCGCCGGCTGCGGCTTGCTCTACGCGCCCAGGTTTTTCGACGGCGCGCAGCTTACCGATCTCTATTCGGCGATGGAGCCGAACATGGATTCGGTTTCGACCGAAGCGATCGAAGCCACGCAACGCGTCTATTTTCAGGAGGCGATGGACGGCCTCGAGTCCACAGGGGGCTACCTCGAGATCGGTCCCGACGTCGGGTACATCGTCGGCCACGCGTCGCGGACGGCGCAATTCGATCACTTCTATTTGTTCGAGCCCAACCGCGCCGTGCATGCGGAGCTGGCGGCAACCACCGGCGGCAAGCCGCACAGCATCTCGGCGGACATGACGGACCTGTCGGGCGTCCCCGATGAATCGGTCGCCCTGGCGATGATGGTGCACGTGCTCGACCACCTGCTCGATCCGCGCGCGATGCTGGAGCAGATCCGCCGGAAGCTGAAGAAGGATGGCCGGCTGGTGATCGTCACCCATAATGAGCGGTCCATGCTGCGGACCGTCATGGGCAAGCGCTGGCCGCCCTTCTGCCTGCAGCATCCCGAGATCTACAACCCCGAGTCGATCGCGACGCTGCTGCGCAGCGCCGGCTTCGGCTCGGCCGAGGTGCGGCGGAGCAAGAATTACTTCCCGATCAGCTTCATGGTGCGGCAGGCGGCGCACAGCTTTGGCGTCAAGCTGGGGCGGATGCCGCTGCCGGGAACGGTGCTCGGGCTTCGGCTCGGCAACATCATCACCTTCGCCCAGCGCTGAGCCGGCGCTCAGCCGCAGGCCGCTTGACCCCGCTCCTCGCGGAGCTTGCCCGCGTAGGAGCGAAGCTCCTCGCTGGCGAACAGCGCGTCCGCGCCCTGGGCCCAGAGATCGCGGTTCGCTGCGGCGAGAATGCCGACGCCCGGGTCGTGGAACAGATACGGCTCGCCGTCCCATCGCGCCACGTGCCCGCCGGCTTCGGTGAGGAGCAGGGCGCCGGCGGCATGGTCCCACGGCAGGGTGCGCTGAAACAAGGCGAGCTGGTAGGTGCCAAGCGCGAGGGACGGATAATGCGAAGCCGCGCACCACGGGATCGGCTGCAGCTCGAATTGCGCGGCGCCGGCGGCGATCGCCGCCTCGCGCACCGGCGGCGGCATGAACTGGGTGGCGAGGGTCGCGATGTTCCGCGCCGGCGCGGGGGGCACGCGAAGCCGCGTCGGCGCCGACCCGTCGCTGGCGATGAAGGCCCCGCCGTCCCTGGCCGCGAAGCACATCCGGTCGGCCAGCGGATCGTACAGCCAGCCGGCCACGGTGTCGCCGTCCGCGGCGAGGGCAACGATCACTCCGAACGAGCCGCTGGCCGAGGCGAAATTGGCGGTGCCGTCGAGCGGGTCGACGAGCCACACCAGCCCTTCGGCGAGGCCCTCGAGCAGCCGTGCGTCGACGGCGCAGGCTTCCTCTCCAACCACTCGCGCCGCAGGGAGGAGCGACTGCAGCCCCTCGGTCAGCAATCGCTCGCACTCGTGATCGGCGATGGTTACCAGCTCGCCCGGCGTCTTCTCGGAAATTTCGCTGTCGTGCAGCTGGCCGAACCGCGGCAGGATCTCGGTCGCCGCGGCGTTGCGGATCAGGGCCGAGACCTGGCGGTCGAGCGGATCGCCGGCGCGGACCCGCATCAGGCGACCGGCTCGGCGGGCAGGGGTCGCGCGGCATAGTCGGCGATTTGCTCGATCGTCACCGAGCGCGCGTCGTCGCCCGAAGCGACGCGGCGATGCCAGTCGACCACCTTGTCGAGCGCCTCGGCAAGGCCGAGCCTGGGGCGCCAGCCGAGCTCCGCCCGCGCCTTGCTGCAGTCGAGCCGGAGGAGGGTCGCTTCGTGCGGCTGCGGCGCCTCGGGCTGCGTCCAGCCCAATCCGCCGCCCCAGCTTGCAAGCATGTGATCGACCACCCAGGCGACCGGCCGGGTGTCGTCGTCGCCGGGGCCGAAATTGAACGCCGAAGCCGCTGCTCGGTCCCCGGCCAGCAGCCGCTCGCCGATCAGCAGGTAGCCGCCGATTGCTTCCAGGACATGCTGCCATGGCCGGATCGAGCCGGGGTTGCGGATTTCGACCTGCTCGTTGCGGAGCAGCGCGCGGACGATGTCCGGGACCAGCCGATCGGCCGCCCAGTCGCCGCCGCCAATCACGTTGCCCGCGCGCACGGACGCGAGCCGCGGCGCATCGGGGTAGGACCGGCGCCAGGCGGCGATGACCAGCTCGGCGGCGCCCTTGCTGCTGCTGTACGGGTCGAAGCCGCCCATCGGATCGTTTTCGCGATACGGCCAGACCCACTCGCGGTTTTCGTAACATTTGTCGGTGGTGATGCAGACCACCGCCTTGACCGCGGGGTTGAGGCGGGCGGCTTCGAGCACATGGACGGTGCCCATGACGTTGGTCGCATAGGTCTCGACGGGATTTTGGTACGAGTAACGAACCAGCGGCTGGGCGGCGAGATGGAAGATAACCTCCGGCTGGACCTGGTCGACGGCGGCCCGGACGGTCGCAAGGTCGCGGATGTCGCCCAGGCGGTGATCCAGCAGCTGACCCAGCCGCGCCTGCTCGAACAGGCTCGGGTCGGTCGGGGGCGGCAGCGCCAGGCCGGCGACCCGTGCGCCAAGCTCGTTGAGCCAGAGGCTCAGCCAGCCGCCCTTGAAACCCGTGTGGCCGGTGACGAGGACCGACCGGTCCCGCCACGCCTTGGCGTTCACCAGCATTTCCACGGCGCGCCCTGCTGCCACAGGTCTTCGAGGTAGAGCTTGTCGCGAAGCGTATCCATCGGCTGCCAAAACCCCTCGTGACGGAAGGCCGCCAGCTCGCCCGCCGCGGCGAGGCGCTCGAGCGGCTCCTGCTCCCACGAGGTCTCCGGGCCGTCGATCAGCCCCAGCACCGAGGGGTCGAGGACGAAGAAACCGCCGTTGATCAGGCCGCCGTCGCCCGCCGGCTTTTCGCGGAACGAGCGCACGAGGTCGCCTTCGAACTCCAGCGCGCCGAAGCGCCCGGGCGGCGCGACCGCGGTGATCGTCGCCTTGCGGCCATGGTCGCGGTGGAAGGCGATGAGCTTGCTGACGTCGATCGCGGCGACCCCGTCGCCATAGGTGAAGCAGAACGGCTCGCCGTCGGGAATATGGTCGGCCACCGCCCTCAGCCGCCCGCCGGTCATCGTGTCGGCGCCGGTGTCGACCAGCGTGATGCGCCACGGTTCGCTGCGCTTGTCGTGCACTTCGATCGCGTTGCGCGAGAGGTCGATCGTGACGTCGTCGGTGTGCAGGTAATAGTTAGCGAA
The DNA here is from genome assembly GCA_035717905.1 of Sphingomicrobium sp. Lineage (GTDB taxonomy): Bacteria > Pseudomonadota > Alphaproteobacteria > Sphingomonadales > Sphingomonadaceae > Sphingomicrobium. The sequence goes on from DASTID010000115.1 coordinate 19,418, forward strand.
GAACTCCTTGATCAGATAGCCCTTGTAACCCAGGCAAACGACGAACTCGTTCACGCCGTGGGCCGAATAGATTTTCATAATGTGCCATAGGATCGGCATGCCGCCGATCTCGATCATCGGCTTGGGGCGGACCGACGTCTCCTCGCCGAGCCGAGTGCCCAACCCTCCCGCAAGAATGACTGCGCGCATGCAGCGGCCTCCCAAAGCCCTAGACGCGGATTAGTCCAGCCGCAGTGACCTGCGACAAGATGCGCCGTTTCGCAGTTCGCCGGAGCCCGCAAGGCGCTTCTAGTCAGACCGAAGCTGCTGTTCCAGAGCCATTATTGCAGCTTTGGAGAGGGATTCGGCACGGCGACGATCCGAACCACCGGGCCGCCTGACCGGCCCGGCCGCGGGCGAAACAGCGCCACCGTGCGACCCCCGGCCAGAATCGTCGAATATGTCGCCATCTCTTGCGGATAGCGGGCCTGTTCCCGCCGGTAGAGATCATAATAGCTGAGGATCACGAAGTTGGCGCGGCAGCTCTCCGCGCGGGCCGGGCTGACGGTGCCGAGATCGACGATCGGGTTGCCGCCGCGCTTTTCCTGCAGCTGGTCATAGGGGACGCCCTGCTCCAGCAGGCGCAGCGCGTCGACGCAGCCCGCGCTCCCCATCGGAAACAGGAACCGGTAGGGGCGATCGCGAAGCCGGAGCTCGAGATGCTCGAGCGCGATCGTACTGCCCGGCGGGGCGTTGCGCACGATCCAGTCGGCCGCCATCGTCCGCGTGTCGTTCTCCCGCTCGTTTGCCTGGCCGACCGCACTCGCGGTTGCGGGTATCAACGCCAGCGCTGCGACGAGCGCTGTCGCGATTGGCTTTCGGACCGCCGGCACTGCCGCGCCCAGCCACTCCGTCGCTTGCGCGATCCCGACGGCCGCGAACAGGCACAGGAACGGCATCTCGGGGACCAGCCATCGCGACCAGACCAGCTTCTGTGCGCAGATCACGATGAGGAACGCGAGCGCCGCCGGCAGGACCACGAAGCGAGCCCGGCCGCGGCTCCGAGTAATCGCGGCCACCCCGACCACGACGAACAGCACGCCGGTCCAGCCCATCGACGCGGCCGCCTGGTCCCGCATGTAGAAGATGAGATTCGCGACGAACCCGCCGCCGGTATGGCCAAGGTGGAAAGGCCGGGCCTCGCCGGAAAGGTTCGACAGAACGGTGGGAAAATCGAGGAAGATGAACGGCGAGGCGATGAACAATCCGGCGATCGTCAGCAGTGCGGACAAGGCCATCAGTCGCAGCGCTCGAGGCCAATCGGTCGCGCCGGCGCGGACGGAATAGAGCACCGCGCCGATCAGCGCGGCGGCGGCGGTCGCGGCCGGCCACTTGGTGGCGATGCCGAAGCCGGTGAGCAGCGCCGCGATGGTTAGGTCGCGCAGCCTGCCGTCCTCGGCGAAGCGCAGCGCGAACAGCACCGCGCCAAGCATGAACAGGCTGGCGTGGACGTCGGTGCGGATGACTTGCGACCAGGCGATGTGGAGCGCGTTGAGCGCCAGCAGCGCGGCCGCGATCAGGCCGGTCGCGCTCCCCCTGACGCGCTTGCCGATCAGATAGGTCAGCGCGACGCAGCCGCTGCCCAGCAACGCCATCGCGATCCGCGCCGGAAGGAACAGCAGCGAAGGGTCGGAATAAGCCGCGTGAATGAACTGGGCGACGCTCGAGAAGCGGCCGAGCGCGGCGCCGACGGTGTAAACCGCGGCATCGATCAGCGCGATCAGGTAAATGGTCGTCGAACCCGGGGGCCCGAACCAGCCGGGGTTGAGGGTCCGTCCGGCGAGCAGCTTGGCGGCAAGCACCATGAAGATCGGCTCGTCGGGGTCGTAGAGGCTGGGCAGTCCGAAGCCGATATGGTGCAAGCGCAGGGCCAGCGCGAGGAGGACGAGCGCGCAAATCGCTGCCTGCCGCGCGCGCTTGTGGGCCAGCAACACAATCTCCCGTCAACCATTGCCCGGCACGCCGGCGAGCCTCGCCTTAGAG
>DASTID010000116.1:0-8170 GCA_035717905.1 Sphingomicrobium sp.
CAAGTTCGCCGCCGAGGTGCTGCAGCCGCTGAACAAGGTCGGCGACGAGGTCGGCTGCACGCGCAACGACGATGGCTCGGTCACCACGCCGCCCGGCTTCAAGGACGCCTACCGTCAATTTTGCGAGGCCGGCTGGCCGACGCTGACCGCGCCCGAGGAATATGGCGGGCAGGGGCTGCCGCAGGTCGTCGGCACGGCGATCGGCGAATATATCCTGTCGGCCAACCACAGTTTCGAAATGTACCAGGGCCTGACCAGCGGCGCGATCGCCGCCATGCTGATCAAGGGCTCGGACGAGATCAAGCGCACTTACATCCCGAACATGGTGACGGGCCGCTGGACCGGGACCATGAACCTGACCGAGCCGCATTGCGGCACCGACCTCGGCTTGCTGAAGACCCGCGCCGAGCCGCAGGAAGACGGCAGCTACCGGATCAGCGGCACCAAGATCTTCATCTCTTCCGGCGAGCACGACCTCAGCGAAAACATCATCCACCTGGTGCTCGCCAAGATCGCCGGCGCGCCTGACAACGTCAAAGGCATCTCGCTGTTCGTCGTCCCCAAGTTCCTGGTCAACGCCGATGGCAGCCTCGGTGAGCGCAACAGCCTGTCGTGCGGCGCGCTCGAGAAGAAGATGGGCATCCACGGCAACGCGACCTGCGTAATGAACTATGACGGCGCGACCGGCTGGCTGGTCGGCGAGCCCGAGAAGGGGCTGGCGGCGATGTTCATCATGATGAACGCGGCGCGTCTCGGCGTCGGCCTCCAGGGCCTCGCGCAGGGCGAGGTCGCCTATCAGAATGCCGTCGCCTACGCCCGCGAGCGCCGCCAGGGCAAAGCGCTCGACCCCGAACTGCGCGACGAGGGCGCGAAAGCGGACCCGATCATCGTCCATCCCGACGTCCGCCGGATGCTGATGGAGGCCAAGGCGTGGAATGAGGGTGGCCGCGCGCTGGTGCTGTGGGGCGCGCTCCAGGTCGATTTGATGCGCCGCTCGCCCGACGAGCAGGAGCGGCAGGACGCCGACGACCTGCTCGGGCTGCTCACGCCGGTGATCAAGGGCTATCTGACCGACAAGGGGTTCGAGGCCGCGGTCTATGCCCAGCAGGTGCTCGGCGGCCATGGCTACATCCGCGAGCACGGGCTCGAGCAGTTCGTCCGCGATGCCCGCATCACCCAGATTTACGAAGGCACCAATGGCATCCAGGCGATGGACCTCGTCGGCCGCAAGCTGCCCAGGGACGGGGGCCGCGCCGTCCGCGCCTTCTTCGCGCTGGTGGGCGGCGATATCGCCGAGGCGAAGTCGGCCGGGGACCCTTCCGGCGTGGCCGCGGCGCTTGAGCCGGCGCTCGGCGATCTGCAGGCGGCGACCGCGTGGCTTGCGCAAAACGCGCCGGGCGATCCCGACCATGCCGGGGCCGGGGCCTATCCCTACATGGACCTGATGGGGGTCGTCGCGCTCGGCTGGATGTGGCTCAAGATGGCGGCCGCCTCGTCACGCGCGCTTCAGGCGGGCGAAGGCGACCCGGGCTTCCACCAGGCGAAGCTCGCCACGGCGCGCTTCTACGCCGAGCGCGAGCTTCCGCTGTCGACCGCGCTGCGCAAGAAGATCGAAGCCGGAGCCGAGAGCCTGATGAAAATCCCGGCTGAGGCCTTTTAGCCGGGCGCGCTCAGCCTGCCGAGAGGAATGCGAAGGCGAGCGCCGCTCCGACCACGGCCGCGCTCAGCAGCAGGCCGATGGCCACGCTCTTCAAATTGAATGTCTGTTCCATTTGGACCTCCCCCTTGTCCCGCCTGCTGATACCACAGGCAGCGCTCGCTCCGCAGGTGAAATCCTGACAAAGCAGCGACTTACGTGGACAGCAGCGCTTCGGCCCATGAACCCTCTGTGAACCCGCGACGAGGCGAGCGCTGGCAGCGACGAAGTCTGAACATGCGCAGTCCCCGCGCGTTTCAATCCCGAAGGCTCCAATCACTAGTGAAAGGAGACAGAGCCATGCGTATGATGACCAAAATCCTCGCCGGCGGCGCGGGACTTGCCGCCCTTGCGACGGCGGCACCAGCCGCGGCGCAATACTACCCGTACGGTTATAGCAACCCGTCTGTTTACGGGGCCCAGTACGGCTATCGCTACAACAGCACGGCGCTTGCCCAGCAGCAGTGTACCGCCGCTGTCCAGGCGCGGCTCAACAACCGCACCAGCCTCGCCGAAATCTTCGGTTCGCTGGTTGGTCTTCCGACCAACAACTACGGGCGCGTGGTGAGCATCACGCGGGTCGACCCGAACCGCAGCACGATCCGGGTGCGCGGTCTCGCGAGCAGCGGTCGGATGGCCTACAACGGCTACGGTGCGTACGGCGTCGGCGCCTATGGCGCGCTCGGCTACGCCTATCAGCCGGACCTGCGCTTCCGCTGCGACGTCGACTATCGCGGCTATGTCCGCGACGTCGACATCGACCGGCGATAAACGGTTGATTGACTGAACCAGGAGGAGCGCCGGTCACCCCGGCGCTCCTTTTTCGTCCGCCGAAAGGGCTTCGCGCCTTGAAACAAGCACTTATCAGGCTAGATAGGTCCGCTCCTCGCAATCGGACGAAATGACCAGGATGGGCAATCGCAACGCCAGCGCTCGGCTGAGCAAATTTGGCGCGCTCGGCGCCGTGGCGGTGGCGATCGCGGTGGCCGCGCCGGTCGCCTTTTCGGCGGCCCCGGCCAGCGCGGCGTCGGCACAATCGGGCGAGGTCGCGGCCTTTTATCGTAACCGCGGCGGCGCGTCCCTGTGGTTCTCGCCGCGCGCGTTCAACGCCGGGCAGATCCTGCTTCAGCAGCTCAGCACCGCGCAGGCGGACGGTCTCAACGTGCGGCGCTACAACGTGCGCGGGGTGCGGCGCGCGCTCGACCAGGCGCGCGGCGGCAATCCCGAGGCCGTGCGCCGCGCCGACATGGTGCTGAGCGAGGCGTTCGTCGAATATGCGCGCGACGTGAAGCACGATCCCGGGATCGGCATCATCTACCTCGACCCGCAGCTCAAGCCGCAGCCTCCGTCCGCGCGAGCCCTGCTGGCGCACGCCGCGCAGGCGCCGTCGCTCGCCGATTACGTCCAGCAGATGGGGTGGATGAACCCGATCTACGGCAAGCTCCGCCAGGCGATCGCCAGCCGGCTCTACCGCAGCGAGGCCGAGCGGCGGCTGCTCGCGGTCAATCTCGAGCGGGCGCGCGCGCTGCCTTCAGGCGGCGAGCGCTATGTGATCGTCAACGCCCCCGCGGCGCGTCTCTACATGTATGAGAACGGGCAGGTAGTGGATTCGATGCGCGTGGTCGCCGGCCGCCCGGACCCGATCGCGCAGACGCCGATGATGAATGCGTTCATCCGCTACATCGCGCTCAACCCCTATTGGAACTCGCCGCCCGACATCACGTCCAAGCGGCTGGCGCCGACCATCCTCAAGGAGGGCCGAGCCTATTTCAGGAAGCGGGGCTACGAAGTCCTGTCCGACTGGTCGGCGAACGCCCATGTCATCGATCCGATGTCGATCAACTGGAAGGCGGTGGCCGCCGGACGCGTGCAGGTGCGGATGCGGCAGAAGCCGGGGCCCGCCAATTCGATGGGGCGGATGAAATTCATGTTCCCCAACCCGCAGGGCATCTGGCTGCACGACACGCCGGAAAAGGAGAAGATTGAGGACGCCGCGCGGCTCGAGAGCAACGGCTGCGTGCGTCTCGAGGACGCGCCCCGCTTCGCCCGCTGGCTGTTCAACGGCCGCCCGCCCAAGGCGAAGGGCGCGCGGCCCGAGCAGAAGGTCAATCTGCCGAGCCCGGTGCCGCTCTACATCACTTACCTGACCGCGGTGCCGAGCGGCACGTCGATCGTCTATTTCGACGATTTCTACGGCAAGGACCGCCAGGCGATGCGGGTCGCCAGCCGGTAAGGGCTACCCGGCCTCGCGCTGGTCGACGTACCACGGCTTGAGCATGGTGACGTCGTTGGCCTTGGGCTTCTTGGGCGCGAGGCGGGCGAGGTCGAACTGCTCGCCGAACTGAACCCCGAACTTGCCTGCCTGCGCCCAGCGGACCGTGCCGCAGACCGGGCCGACGCCGACGATGTCGATGGTGAGGCTCGCGCCCGGCGCGACCGGCAGGTCGCATTCGGCGAGCGCGCCCATCGACGAGATGTTGCGCAGCTTCACCTCGACCCGCTCGTCGTCGATGATGGTCATCGCGCGGCGCATCAGCCGGTGGCGCGGCTCGCGGATGCACTGGAAGCCGTCGGCCTCGACAGTCACGCGGTTGGCGAGATCGCGCGCGACCGCGGCCTCGGCCGGCCGGCCGAAGATATAGCCCTGGACCATGGACACGCCGAGCTCGCGGATCAGCTGCAGGTCGTCGTGGGTCTCGACGCCCTCGGCGCAGCTGTCCATGCCGAGCGTGTCGGCCAGGGTGACGATGGCGCGGATGATCGCCGCGTTGCGGTTGGTGACGCTGTTCGACGCGGCGCCGCGGACGAAGCTCTGGTCGATCTTGATCTTGTCGAACGGCGCTTTCTTCAGATAGCCGAGCGACGAGTAGCCGGTGCCGAAATCGTCGAGCGCGAGGCGGACGCCGAGCTTCTTGAGCTTGGCGAAGGTGTCGTCGGTGGTATCGCCCTCGGCCAAGAACACCCCTTCGGTGATCTCGAGCTCGAGCCGGTCGGCGCGGACCCCGGTGGCGGTCAGGTGGCGCGAGACCATGTTGACCACGTCGGGGTCGTTGAACTGGACCGGCGACAGGTTGACCGCGACGCGCACATGGTCGGGCCAGTTCGCGGCTTCCTCGAGCGCGGTCTGGAGCACCCACTCGCCGATCTTGCCGATCAGGCCGGCTTCCTCGGCCAGCGGGATGAATTTCGACGGCGAGATCGGACCGCGGCTCGCGTGCTGCCAGCGGACCAGCGACTCGAAGCCCGAGATTTCCTCGCCGGCGGCGCGAACGATCGGCTGGTAATGGACGCTCAATTCGCCGCGCTCGATCGCCTGCCTCAAGTCGTTCTCGAGCAGCTGGCGCTCGGCCGCCTCGCTGTGCATCGACGGCTCGTACAGGCAATGCTTGCCGCGGCCCGCGGCCTTGGCGGCGTAAAGCGCCAGGTCGGCGTTGCGGACCAGCGCATCGGCGTTGGCGCGGCCGGGGTCGCCGATGGAGATACCGACGGACGCGCCGATCGTGACCCTGTGACCCTCGATCATGTACGGACGCGAGACCTGCTCGATCAGCGTGCGCGCGAGCGACTCGAGCAGCCCGAGATCGACCGTTCCGGGGAGCACCGCCTGGAACTCGTCGCCGCCGAGGCGGCCGACCTGGCCGTGGTTGCCCATCACGGCCTTCAGCCGCTCGGCGACTTCGCGCAGCAGTCCGTCGCCGATCGGGTGGCCGAGCGTGTCGTTGACGTTCTTGAAGCGGTCGAGGTCGATCAGGAACAAGGCGCAGCCCTTCTGGCGGTGGGCGGCATTGCGCAGCGCCTCCTCGAGCGTCTGGCGCATCATCGCCCGGTTGGGCAGGGCGGTCAGCGAGTCGAACCGCGCGAGACGCGAAATCTCCTGCTCCGAGCGGCGCTGCTCGGTGAGGTCGGTGCCGATGCCACGGAAGCCGAGAAAGCGCCCGCGCTCGTCGAAGATGGGGTTGCCGGACAACGACCAGTGGACGTCCTCGTCGCTTGCCGGCCGGACCACGACGTCGGAAAAGGGGAAGCGCGCCGAGAGGTGAAAGCCGAGCGTCTTCTCTTCCATCATATCGCCGGCGTGGCGGTCGACTGACAGGAGGTCGGTGAACGGACGGCCGAGCAGCGCCTCGGGCTCGCATTGGAAATCCTCGGCGAGCTGGCCGGAGACGTAGGACAGGGTGCCGAGCGAATCCGTTTCCCAGAACCACCCGCGGCCGCTGTTCTCGAACTCGTCGACGAAATGCTGCGCCTTGCGCGCCAGCGCTTCGAGCCGCAGGCGCTTGCGGCTGGTGGCGATATAGCTGCGGGATCCGGCGATGCTGTAGGCGATGAGGACCAGCGAGAGGAGCTCGATGCCGATCGTGATCAGCGGCGAGCCGCCGAACGCGATGGCGGCGATGCCCGACGCGATGGCATTGGCGACGGCGAGCGGCGGCGAATTGATCGAGACGATCGCGCCGATGGCGATGCCGGCGCCCATCGCGATCGGCGTCGCCGGGATCGGGCTGGTAAACGCGTCGTCGACGACCGCCACGCCGAACCAGGTCCAGATGACACCCGCGGCGATGAGGTAGATGCACAAAATCCTGACGACGGTGTGCGGCGCCAGATCGAGCCGGTTGCGCATGAACAGCAAGCTCGCAGCCCCGGCGTCGAGCGCCAGCACCAGTGCCGACGGGATCAGCGGATTGTCGAACCAGCTGGCATAAGCGAAGCTCGGCGCGAGCAAAGCGCAGGTCAGCGCGATCAGGAAATGGGTGCCGCCAAGCAACAGCGCGAGATGATCGAGCGCCGCCACCCGCCAGTCGGCGAGGGACACGTCGTCGCTCGTCTCGGGCGCGCGCAGGTCGAACCACAAAGCTTCGCTGATCGAGGCCTTTTCGGGCTCCCGAGGCTGGGCTTGCGACACGAATCGTGACTTGCGCATCTGGTCTCCACACTCGCGCCGGCAAGATGCCGCCGCGCGCACGCGTCGAGCCCGCTTTTAACGGGAGGCGAGTTAACCGCCTGCCGAACGAGTAGAGTTAGCGCAGCATTAGGTTTGTTCAGGAAGGAAGTCGGGCACCGACAGGTAACGTTCGCCGGTGTCGTAGTTGAAGGTGAGGATGCGCGGGTGCTCGCCGAGCTCCGGCAGCTTTTGCGCGACCCCCGCCAGCGCGGCGCCCGAGGAAATGCCGATCAGCAGGCCTTCTTCGCGCGCAGCGCGGCGCGCCATCTCCTTGGCCTCGTCCGCATCAACGTCGATGATCCCGTCGAGGATGTCGGTGTTGAGGATGCTCGGAATGAAATTGGCGCCCAATCCCTGGATCGGGTGCGGGCCCGCCTTGCCGCCGCTCAGCAGCGGGGCGAGCGCCGGCTCGACCGCGAACACCTTGAGGTTCGGCCAGACCGGCTTCAGCACTTCGGCGCAGCCGGTGATGTGCCCGCCGGTGCCGACACCAGTGATGATCGCGTCGAGCGGCGTGTCGCCAAAATCGCGCAGGATTTCCTGGGCGGTGGTGAGGCGATGGACCTCGACATTGGCGGGATTGTCGAACTGCTGCGGCATCCAGCTGCCCGGCGTCTGCTCGATCAGCTCGCGGGCGCGGTCGACGGCGCCGGACATGCCTTTTTCCTTGGCCGTCAGGTCGAAGGTCGCGCCATAAGCGAGCATCAGGCGGCGGCGCTCGAGGCTCATGCTTTCGGGCATGACCAGGACCAGCTTGTAGCCCTTGACCGCCGCGACCATGGCGAGGCCGATGCCGGTGTTGCCGGAGGTCGGCTCGATGATCGTCCCGCCGGGCTTCAGCTTGCCGCTGCGCTCGGCGTCCTCGATCATTGCCAGCGCGATACGGTCCTTGATCGACCCGCCGGGGTTGGCGCGCTCCGATTTCATCCACACTTCCGCGCGGTCGCCGAACAGGCGGTTGATCCGGATGTGGGGGGTGTTGCCGATGGTCTCGAGGACGTTGGCGGCTTTCATCAAGCTGGCTCCTCCGGTGGTGCAGGGCGCAAATCGGATGCGTCAAAGCTTTTTGCAAGGCGGAGCTCGGGGAACCACCACGACCAGAGCAATACGACCGCCAAAGCGCCGACTCCGCCGGCGATCACCGACGTCACGGGGCCGATCAGTGCTCCCAGGAATCCTGATTCCGCCTCGCCAAGCTCGTTCGACGCGGAGATGAACAGCGACGAGACAGCGCCGACGCGGCCCCGCATCGCGTCGGGCGTGTAGAGCTGGATCAGCGACTGCCGGACATAGACCGAGAACATGTCGGCGGCGCCGAGCAGCGCGAGGCAGGCCAGCGACAGCGGCATCGAGCGGGAGTAGCCGAACAGGATCGTCGCTCCGCCGAACACGCCGACCGCGGCGAGCATCTTGACCCCGACATTGTGCTTCAAAGGCCGCACCGAAAAGAAGGCCGCGGTCAGCGTCGCGCCCAGCGCCGGCGCCGCGCGCAAATGGCCGAGCCCCTCGGGCCCGGCGTGGAGCACGTC
>DASTID010000117.1:0-9596 GCA_035717905.1 Sphingomicrobium sp.
GAGCTCGACGAGGAAGCGCGCAAATGGCTGACCGAGCGCGGCTACGACAAGCTCTACGGCGCGCGCCCGATGGGCCGGCTGGTGCAGGAGAAGATCAAGCAGCCGCTGGCCGAGGAATTGCTGTTCGGCAAGCTGGTCAACGGCGGCGAGGTCAAGGTCCGCATCAAGGACAATGCCCCGGCGTTCGAGATCACGCCCGCCCCGCCCAAGGCGAGTAGGGCCAGGCCGAAAGCGCCCAAGGCGCCGTCGCGCAAGAAGACCAGCGGGGCTACGCCCGCCGCGGAATAGCCCAAACCCCCTTGCCTCTCGCGCTCCGATAAGTATCGGCAGTGCAACCGATCGCGCGCGCGCCGCCTGCCGTGGCGGCGGCGCTCGCCGGGGCATCAAGGGGAGAATTGACGTGACCAAGTTCCGCTGGCTCGCCGCAAGCGCGATCGCGATTGCCGCCGTTCCGCTTACCGCCGCAACCATGGGCCCGTTCAGCGCCCAGCGCTTGTCCGACATCGACAAGACCATATCGTCGGACGCGTTCGAGGGGCGCGGGCCGGCGACGCGGGCCGAGACCAAGACGATCGATTACATCGTCACCCAGTTCAAGGCCGCGGGGCTGCAGCCCGCCGGCGACCTCGTCAACGGCCAGCGCCAGTGGACCCAGAACGTGCCGCTGCTGCGTTCCGAAATCGTGACCGGACCGAGCGTGACGATCGCCACGCCGGCCGGCCCGATGCAGCTCGCCCAGGGGACCGACATCGCGGTGCGCTCGCCGATGAACGGCCAGAGCAATGTCGCGATCAACGGCGGGCCGGTGCTGTTCCTCGGCTATGGAGTCACCGCGCCCGAGCGCAACTGGGACGATTTTAAGGGCCAGGACGTCCGCGGCAAGATCCTCGTCGTGCTGATCAACGACCCCGACTTCGACGGCGGCGAAGGCGATTTCGGCGGCAAGGCGATGACCTATTACGGCCGCTGGACCTACAAATATGAGGAAGCGGCGCGGCGCGGCGCGGCCGGCGTCCTGGTCGTGCACGAGACCGACCCCGCCTCCTACGGCTGGAACACGGTCAAGAATTCCAACACCAACACCCAATTCGACATCGTCCGCCAGGATCCGGCGTCGAGCCACACGCCGTTCGAGACCTGGATCACGCGCGACACGGCGGTGAAGCTGTTCCGCAACGCCGGGCTCGATTTCGAGGCGGCCAAGCAGGCCGCGAAGAAGCGCGACTTCCAGCCGATCGACCTCAAGTCGACGCTGAGCGCGAGCCTCGCGGCGAAGACCGAGACGATCACCTCGCACAATGTCGTTGGCTACCTGCCGGGCAAGACGCACCCCGACGAGACCGTGATCTACACCGCCCACTGGGACCATCTCGGCATCGGCAAGCCCGACGACACCGGCGACACGATCTATAACGGCGCGCTCGACAACGCGACCGGCACGGCGCAGCTGATCGAGCAAGCGCGCGCATTCGCGAAGGAGCCGCGCACCGACCGCTCGATCATCTTCCTCGCCGTCACCGCGGAGGAAAAGGGCCTGCTCGGCTCGGAATATTATGCCCAGAACCCGCTGTTCCCGATCTCGAAGACGGCGGGCGTCATCAACACCGACGGCGGCGCGATCTATGGCCCGGCGAAGAACTTCACCATCTCGGGCAATGCGAAGCTCGGCCTGCTCGACATGCTGATCGCCGAGGGCAAAAGGCAAGGCCGCTACTACAGCCCCGACCCACACCCCGAGGCCGGCTACTTCTACCGTTCCGACCATTTCTCCTTCGCCAAGGTCGGCGTCCCGGCGATCAGCTTCAGCGACGGCAACGATCTGGTGAACGGAGGCATCGCCCGCGGCGAGGCGCTCGCCAAGCAATATACCGAAAAGCAGTACCATCAGCCGAGCGACGAATGGTCGCCGACCTGGGACTTCCGCGGAATGGCCGAGGACGCGAACCTGTTGCACAATCTCGGCCGCGACCTCGCCAATTCGCGCGGCTGGCCGAACTGGGGCAGCGACAGCGAGTTCCGCGCGATCCGCGACCGCTCGGCCGCCGAGCGCCAAGGGCCTGAGATCGCCCCCGCGCCCGCCGCCGCGCCCGAAGCCGCCCCGGCCCCCGACAAGGGAGAGCGCGGGTAAGCGAGACGCTCGAGCCTGCTCTTCCGTGGCGCGGCGCGAGTTAAATCGCTCGAAGCGATGCCGGAGATGCTTGAGGAGTCGCTTGGCGAGGAATAATCCTGCCCCGGCAAAGGCCGGGGAGGAAAAGGAGCGCGCGCATGGCCGACCTCATTTTCTACACCAACCCGCAGTCGCGCGGGCGGATCATCCGCTGGATGCTCGAGGAGGTCGGCGCGCCCTATGAAACCGAGATCGTCTCCTACGACCGGATGAAGAGCGCCGACTATCTGGCCCTCAATCCGATGGGCAAGGTACCGGCCATCCGCCACGGCGATCATGTCGTCACCGAATGCGCGGCGATCTGCGCCTATCTCGCCGACGCTTTCCCCGGCGCCCGCCTCGGCCCGCGCGACGACGAGCGCGCCGATTACTACCGCTGGATGTTCTACGCGGCCGGGCCGATCGAGCAGGCGGTGACCAACCAGGCGATGGGCTGGCAGGTGCCGGCCGAGCGCGAGCGGATGTTCGGCTACGGCAATTTCGACAAGGTCGTGGCCATGCTCGACGAGCTGTTCAGCCTGCGCGACTATGTCTGTGGCGACCGCTTCACCGCTGCCGACGTCTATGTCGGCTCGCAGCTGATGTTCCCGATGCAGTTCGGGATGCTGCCGGAGAAGGACAGCTTCGTGCGCTACCGCGACCGGCTGACATCGCGCGAGGCGTACAAGCGCGCCAACCGCCTCGACGACGAGGCGCAAGCGCAAGCCCAGCCCGCCCCGCAGCCTGCGGAGTAGTTCGCACTCAGACCGCTCATCCTGAGTAGCAGTTGAGCTTGTCGAAACGGCGTATCGAAGGACAGTCCTTCGATACGGGACTTCGATGCGCTACGCTTACTCAGTCCCTACTCAGGACGAGCGGAGAAAATGCCGATGACACTCGACCCGACCGCACGCCAGCAGGCGATCGACCTCTACGACCGCTTCACCCACGAGGGCATGGAGCGCCGCGCGTTCATGGCCGAGATGGTCAGGCTCGCCGGCGGCATCGCCGCCGCCGAGCTGCTGATCGCGGGCATCGCCGCTTCGCCCGCCGCGGCCACGATCGTCGCGCCCGACGACAAAAGGCTGCGCACGGCGACCGTCGAGCTCGCGCTCCCCGGGCTCCCGACATACCGCGCCTACACGGCCGAACCGTCCGCCGCCGGTGCGCCCCGCCCTTCGGTGCTGGTCATCCACGAAAATCGCGGTCTCAACGATCATATCCGTGACGTCGCCCGCCGCCTCGCCCTGGCTGACATTCAGGCGGTCGCGCCCGATTTCCTGTCGCCGGTCGGCGGAACGCCCGCCAACGAGGACGCCGCCCGCGATGCGATCGGCAAGCTCGACCTCGCTACGTCGGTCGGCCATGCGGTGCGCCATCTCGAAGCGCTGCGCACCCGCAAGTCCGGCACCGGCAAGGTCGGCGCCGTCGGCTTTTGCTGGGGCGGCGGCTTTGTCGACAGCCTGGCCGTCGCCGCCGGCGGCAAGCTCGCCGCCGGCGTGTCGTATTACGGGCCTGCCCCGGACCCGTCCGAAGCCGCCAAGGTCCAGGCCGCGATGCTGCTTCATCTGGCCGGGCTGGACAGCCGCGTCGCCGCCACGGCCCGGCCGTTCGCGAATGCCCTGCGCGCGGCCGGCAAGATCGTCGAGGTGTACGAATATCCCGGCGTCAACCACGCCTTCAACAACGACACCTCGGCCGAGCGCTACGACAAGGCCGCGTCCGACCTCGCCTGGGGCCGAACGCTCGACTTCTTCCATCGGCACCTGACTAGTACGATACGCACTAATTCGACGTAAGCACCGTGCCGTTCTGCGAACGGCCGAAGCCGCTGGCTCAACCCATTTGCAAAGCTTCCGCCGAGTCCTAGCAACGCGGCAGGAGGGGCTGACATGCGACATCTTCGACTGTTTGGCGCGGCCTTGTGCGTTGCGTTTCCCGCGGCGGCCGGGGCTGACCCGGCGCCGGTGAAGGCCGCCGCGCCGCAATCGGCGGTCGAGCAGCTGATGGCCGCCGACACCGGCTATTCGGCGGCGGGCGCGAACGTCAATTTGATCGACGCGATCGGCGCGATGTTCGACGAGGCCGTCATCATGCCGCTGCCGACGGCGACCTTCGCCAAGGGCAAGCCGGAGGCGCTCGCTGCGCTCGCCAGGAATCCCGCCAACGCCACTTCGAAAGCCTCTTGGGCCCCGGTGCGCGCGGGCATCTCGGCCGACGGCCAGCATGGCTTCACTTACGGCTTCATGACCATCACCGAGCCCGGCAAGCCCGATCGGCGCGCCAAGTATCTCGCTTATTGGGTGCATCGCCCGGCGGGCTGGAAAGTCGCGCTCTACAAGCGCGGCGGGAGCGGCGCGGGCGAGGTCCAAACGGCGCTCCGCCCGCCCGCGGTGCCGCCAGCGCAGGTTGCGGCGGTGACCGACGACGCTGCCGTGGCTGTCCACCGCGCCAGCCTCGCCGCGCGGGAGAAGCGCTTCTCCGACCGGGCACAGGACGTGGGTCTGGGCCAGGCCTTCCGTGAGTTCGGCTCGGCCGACGCGATGAACATGGGCGGCAAGCCCGACTTCACTTACGGCAACGAGGCGATCGCCGCTGACATGCCGCCCGACGCGAAGAGCCCGGTCGTATGGGCCGCCGACGAAGGCGTGCTCGTCGCCTCGAGCGGCGACCTCGGCGTGACTTGGGGCTTCATCCGCTTCAACGCCCCGCAGCCCGGCCAGCCCGCGGCCATCCCCTTCTTCACCGTGTGGCGCCGGGACAGCGTCGATCAGGCCTGGCGCTACGTCGCCGAATAGGCCGCGGAACGAAAAGGGCCGGCAGATCGCTCCGCCGGCCCTTAGGTGCTCGGTTCCGCGGCTGCTTAGCGGCGGTTGCCCATGAAACTGAGCAGGAACATGAACATGTTGATGAAGTCGAGATAGAGGTTGAGCGCGCCCATCACGACGGTCTTGCCCATCATCTCCGTGCCCTGAACATAGGCGTACATGCTCTTGATCTTCTGCGTGTCGTAGGCGGTCAGCCCGGCGAACAGCAGCACGCCGATCGCGCTGATCGCCAGCATCATCGCCGGCGACTGCAGGAACATGTTGATCACCATCGCGACCAGCAGGCCGACGACGCCCATGATCAGGAACGTGCCGAAGCCCGAAAGATCGCGCTTCGTGGTGTAGCCGTAGAGGCTGAGCCCGGCGAAGCCGGCGGCCACCGCGAAGAAGGTCTGCGCGATCGACATTCCGGTATAGACCAGGAAGATCGACGACATCGACAGGCCCATCGCGACCGCGAACGCCCAGAACAAGGTCTGGAGCGTGCTGGTCTTCATCCGGTTGAGGCCGAAGCTCATCGCCATCACGAAGCCCAATGGCGCGAGCACGATCAGCCAGCGCAGCGGCGTCGCCAGCACCTGCGCGGCGAGGCCGGAGCTTGCGAACAGCAGCGCGACGATGCCGGTCAGCAGCACGCCCGACGCCATGTAGTTGTAAACCGACAGCATGTACGACCGAAGGCCCGCGTCGCGGGCGGCGCGCGGAACACCGACGGTGGCGGCGTTTATGCCCCCGGTCGTGCCGCTGGTCGTGCGCGGGTCTTGCCAATTGGCCATCTCATCTCCTTCGCGCGGGCAATAGGCCCGTTCGCTACCGTCGATATATCGTGGATGCCGGAGGGGACTTCAAGCGAAACCGGACAAGGCGCGCCGGGGCATTGCCACTCCTGCGCCAGAGTGACACACTCCCCCCACCCACCAGGGGAGGGGCTTACCCTGTTTCAGCGGCTGATCAGGATTGCCGCGATGCTGCTCGCGATCGTGGCCGCGCAGGCCGCCACGCCCGCGGCCGCCGCCTCGCAGGCGTCGCGCATCGTTGCGGTCGGCGACCTTCATGGCGATTATGCGGTATGGCTCGCGATCGCCCGCGCGGCCGGGCTGATCGATCCGCGAGGTCACTGGGCCGGTGGACGCGCGACGCTCGTCCAGATGGGCGACATCGTCGACCGCGAGCCGGATTCTCTGAAGATCATCCGCAGCCTGCAGCAGCTGCAGCGCGAGGCGCCGCGCGCCGGCGGGCGGGTGATCGTGCTGCTCGGCAATCACGAGGCGATGAACCTGCTCGGCGACCTGCGCTACACCACCGCGGGCGAGTTCGCGGCCTTCGCCGACGCCAAATCGGCGCAGCGGCGCGAGAAGATCTATGAGGGCAACCGCGCCAGGATCGAGGCCTCGTATCGCGCGAAGGACCCCAAGCTCAGCGACGCGGCAATCCGGCAGGCGTGGCTCGCAGTCACGCCGCTCGGCTGGGTCGAGCACCGGCTGGCGTGGAGCCCGACCGGCACCCTCGGGCGCTGGGCGATCGCCAATCCGGCTGTCGCCAAGGTCGGCGACACGGTCTTCGTCCACGGCGGGCTCAGCGCCGAATATGCGAAACTCGGCATTGCCGAGATCAATCGCCGCGTTGCCGCGGCCATGGCCGCCGCCGAAGCGATTCCCACGGGAGTGCTCAGCGATCCCATCGGGCCCTTGTGGTATCGCGGGCTGGTCACGCGCGATCCCAGGGCCGACCCCGACGGCGCCGCGGCCGCCGCGACAAAGCCGCGCCCGCCGCTCGAGGAGGAGCTTGCCGCCGTTCTCGCCGCGACCGGCGCGAAGCGCATCGTCGTCGCGCACACGCCGATCCTGTCGGGGATATCCATCACCCACGGCGGACGGCTGATCCGCGTCGATACCGGCAATTCGCGGCATTACGGCGGGCAGCCGAGCTTTCTCGAGATCGTCGGCGATCGGGTGACGCCGCACGCGGTGGCACGGCCGCCGCAGCAGGGAGGGGCAAGATGAGAACATGGATTTGCGCGCTTGCGATCGCCATCGCGGCCCCAGCGACGGCCGCCCCTGCCCCGCCCAAGCCTTTGTTCGCGTCCGACCAGCCGATCCGCATCACCATCCAGGGGCCGATGTCGTCGCTCGTCGGCCGTCGCTCGGAAACCCAGCGCCCTGGAACTCTGACCATCGCCGGCGCCAACCAGAGCTATGCGATCAACCTGTCGCCGCGCGGGATCACGCGGCGCGCGTCGGACATCTGCCAGTTCCCGCCCTTGCGGGTCGAGTTCGTCCAGCCGCCGCCCGCCGGCTCGCTGTTCGAGGGGCAGCGGCGGCTCAAGCTCGTCACCCATTGTCGCAACGCGGCCGGCTTCCAGCAGAAGATCCTGCTCGAATATGCCGCCTACCGGCTCTACAATCTGATGACTCCGCAGAGCTTCCGCGCGCGGCTCGCGAACATCGATTATGTCGACGAGCGCGGCCGGCCCTATGTGTCGCGCGTCGGCTTTTTCCTCGAGGACATCGACGACGTCGCCGCGCGCAACGGCATGGTCAAGGCGCGCACGGCAGACATGATCCCGGCGTCGCTGCTCGACCCGCAGGGCGCGGCGCGCATGGCCGTCTTCAACTACATGATCGCCAATCTCGACTGGTCGATGCGCGCCGGGCCGGAAGGCGAAGGCTGCTGTCACAACGGCCGCCTGCTCGCGTTACCGAGGGCGCCCGGCGGGCCCTACGTTCCCGTCCCCTACGACTTCGACTTCTCGGGCCTGGTCGACGCGCCTTATGCGACTCCGCCCGAAGCCATCCACGTGACCAGCGTCCGCCAGCGCAATTACCGCGGCTATTGCGCGCACGACGCGCTCGCGCGCGCCGTCGCCGCCAACCTCGTCCAGCGGCAGGCCGAGCTGCTCGGCGTGTTCTCCGCGGTCCCCGGTCTCGACGCGCGCACGCAGGCGCGCTCGGTCAACTATCTCGGCGAATTCTTCAGCGACGCCGCCAGCGGCCGCATGTTCCGCGCCTGCGTCTAGTCACTTCTTCTTCTTGTCGGGCTCGGGCGGCGCCGATTCGTCGATGCCGTCGAAATCGGCGAGGTAGCGCTTCATCCCCTTGCGCTCGCCATATTCGGAGATCCACAGGACGAGGAACGCATAGTTCATCGCGATCGTGACGACCGCGGCGAGCTCGATCGCGCCGATCCCCGCCGACAGCCCGATCGACACCGATATGAGGATGAACAAGGCGTCGCCCGAGCTCTTGAGCGAGTTTCGGAAGCGCACCGCGCCGGCGATCCCGGCCAGCGAGAAGGCGAGCGCGAGGCTATTCTGGACGATGATCACGATGCCCGTCACGACCATCGGCAGAAGGATGATCGTATTGACCAGCGACTGGTCATATTCGCCGCCGCTGCGCACCGTCATATAGACCCAGCTGACGGGAAGCGAGCAGAGCAAGGCGCCGACGATCGCCACAGACAGCCAGAACAGGCTCTGGCCGAAATTGCCGACATGCTCGGCGCGAATGGCTTCGGTCGCCGCCAGCGGGTTCTTGGCGGGCTGGGTGATCAATTGCTCGACCCCGCCGATCGGCAAATAGCCGCGGAATTCGGGCCAGATCTTAACCGCGATCAGGATGACGAGCCCGATCACCAGATAATAAGCCGTGAGCTGAACCAGCAGCCGCGATGCGCGCATGTCCTGTCCCCCCATCAATGCCTCCTCAGGCAAGTCACTCCCAAACGTCCTTGTGCTCGATCTCTGGCATGTCCGCCGGAATTTCGACGCTCTCGATCGGCCGCAGCACGCCGAAGCGTTCCTTGAGCGGCTTGCCGTCGAGCGGCGGCCACGGAATTTCGGCGAGCGGAAGCTCGGTGTCCGGAAGCCGGTCGAGCAGGTCGCGCAGCAGGGTCAACCGGCCGACCGCCTGGTCGTTGAAATCGACCAGGGTCCATGGCGCATAGTCGGTGTGCGTGGCCGACAGCATCATCTCGCGCGCCTCGGTGTAATCGTCGTAATGGACTCGCGCCTTGACGTCGATCGACGACAGCTTCCACCGCTTCATCGGGTTGTAGAGCCGGTTCTCGAACCGTCCCTCCTGGACCTCCTGGTCGCAGCACAGCCAATATTTGAACAGCAGGATGCCCTCGTCGACCAGGTGCCGCTCGAACTGCGGCACGGCGTTCAAGAAATCCTGCACCTGGTCCTGGTTGCAGAAGCCCATGACCTTCTCGACGCCGGCGCGGTTGTACCAGCTGCGGTCGAACAGCACGATTTCGCCCTTGGCGGGAAAATGCTCGACGTAGCGCTGGAAATACCATTGCGTGCGCTCGCGCTCGCTCGGCCCGGGAAGCGCGACCACCCGGCACTGGCGCGGGTTGAGCACGCGCGCGAACATGTCGATCGAGCCGCCTTTGCCGGCGGTGTCGCGGCCTTCGAACACGATGATCAGCCGCTGGCCCGTTTCGGACACCCAGCGCGCCATCGCGCTCAGCTCCTTGGCCATCGGCTTCAAGAGCAATTCATATTGCGCGCGGCTGAGCTCGTTCCTGCCGGTCATCGGCGCCCCCCTGAACCCGGCGCGGTTTTGGCACGGCGCCGCGCGGATTGGAACTCCCCGCCGTGCGAAGGATAATGAGCC
>DASTID010000118.1:0-6337 GCA_035717905.1 Sphingomicrobium sp.
TGGCGGACCGCTGCGTTACCGGATCGTCCACACAGCGAAGCTGTGGGCGGCGGGCGAGAGGCCAAAGCTCGAGCAGCAAGTGCTGGAAGGCGATCCCGGCCTGTCGATTTAGCCGCGCTGGGTATGCAGGTTCAACATTTCTGGCGTCGGGCCCATGTTGGCCGCCAGGTGCGCCATGATCCAGATGGTGCCGATCATCACCAAAAAGACGATCAGCACGCCGAAGGCTAGCGCGAGCACGTTGTTGGTATTGTCCGGTCCCGTCGTGATGTGGAGGAAGAAGACGAGGTGGACGCCCATCTGAGCGATGGCGAGGACGACCAGGCCGACCGCCACGCCCGGGCCCCACAGCACCGAGGTCGACGCGACCCAGAAGGACACGCCGGTGAGCAGCAGCGCCAGGGCGAGCCCGATCACATAGCTCAGCGATTCGCTGAGCATGCTGTCGTGCGGCTCGCCCGGCGCGACGTTGTGAAGCTCGGGTTCGCGTTCGGTCATGGCAGTGTCCCGATCAGATAGACGATGGTGAAGATCGCCACCCAGATGATGTCGAGCGCGTGCCAGAAGACGCTGAGGCACAACAGGCGGCGCATGATGTGCTCGCGGAAGCCCTTGGCCCAGACCTGCGCCATCATCGTCCCGATCCACATCAGGCCGGCGGTGACGTGCGCGCCGTGGCACCCGACGAGGGTGAAGAAGGCCGACAGGAAGGCGCTGCGCTGCGGGCCCGCGCCCTCGGCGATCATGGTCGCGAACTCGTAGAGCTCGATCGAGAGGAAGACGAGGCCGAGCGCGCCCGTCACCAGCAGCCAGATCTGCGTCCACAGCATGTTGCGGCGCTTGGCCGCGATCATCGCGAGGCCGCAGACGAAGCTCGACACGAGCAGCGCCATCGTCTCGATCGCCACCAGGTTGCGGTCGAACAACTGGTTGGTGACCGGCCCGCCGTCGGTCGCGTGGACCAGGCTCGCGTAGGTCGCGAACAGCGCCGAGAACAGCACCATGTCGCTGAGCACGAACAGCCAGAAGCCATAGGGGACGACGATGCTCTTCGATTCCGGCCCGCGATGGCCGAGCCCGGTGTCTTCCGAGCGGCCGTGGGTGAGGCCGATGGCCGGCGCTTCGGTTCCCGCCGTCATGTCGATTGGCTCAGCTTGTGGAGATATTCCTTGCGGATTCGGCGCCGCTCGCGCGCGTTCGCCCTGACCTCCTCGACCGGGATGATGTGCTCATGCTCGTCGCGCCACGCGTACCATACGAAGATGGCGAAGGCGCCGATCAGGCCGAGGATCGCGAGCCACCAGATGTGCCAAATAACGGCGAACCCGCAGACCGAGGCGAAGAAGGCGACGATGACGCCCGTCGGCGTGTTCAGCGGCATTTCAATCGGCTGATAATCGGGCTCGTCGATCAGCTGGTCCTGCTTGATCGCGGTCTGCTTGCGAATCCAATAGGCCTCCTCGCCGTGGACGTCGGGGAGCACCGCGAAATTGTAGTGCGGCGGCGGCGACAGCGTCAGCCATTCGAGCGTCCGCCCGTCCCACGGATCACCGGTTATGTCGCGGCGCTGGTCGCGCGTGCGGATCGAATGGAGCAGCTGGACGACGGTCAGCGCGATCCCGACGCCGATGATCACAGCGCCGACCAGCGCGACGTTCAGCCACGGCTGCCAGCTCGGGTCGGTGATATGCTGCAAGCGCCGAGTCCCGCCCCAGAAGCCCAGCACGTAGAGCGGCATGAAGGCGAGGTGGAAGCCGATGAACCAGCACCAGAAGATCATCTTCCCGAGCCGCTCGTCGAGCGTGAAGCCGAAGGCTTTGGGGAACCAGTAGGTGTAGCCGGCCATCACCGCGAACACCACGCCGCCGATGATTACCTGGTGGAAATGGGCGATCAGGAACAGGCTGTTGTGCACCACGAAGTCGACCGGTGGAATGGCGAGCAGCACGCCGGTCAGGCCGCCGATCACGAAGGTCAGCATGAAGCCGATCAGATAATGCATCGGAACGCTGAAGCGGACACGGCCGCCGTACATCGTGAACAGCCAGTTGAAGATTTTGACGCCGGTTGGGACGGCGATGATCATGCTGGCGATCCCGAACACGGCATTGACGTCGGCGCCCGCGCCCATCGTGAAGAAATGGTGCAGCCACACGCAGAACGAGATGATGCAGATGGCGAGCGTCGCGAAGACCATCGAGCGATAGCCGAACAAGGGCTTGCCGGAGAAGGTCGCGGCGACTTCGGAATAGATGCCGAATGCGGGCAGCACGAGGATGTAGACCTCCGGATGACCCCAGACCCAGATCAGGTTCATGTAGAGCATCGAATTGCCGCCGCCGTCATTGGTGAAGAAATGGAAGCCGAGGTAGCGGTCGAGCATCAGCAGCGCCAAGGTCACGGTCAGCACCGGGAAGGCGGCAATGATCAGCAGGTTCGAGGCGAGCGAGGTCCAGCAGAACACCGGCATGCGCATGTAGCTCATGCCCGGCGCGCGGGTTTTCAAAATGGTCGTGACGAAATTGACTCCGGTGAGGACGGTTCCGACCCCGGAAATCTGCAGCGCGACGAGATAATAATCGACGCCCACGCCCGGCGAGAACGCCTTCTCGCTGAGCGGCGGATAACCGAGCCAACCGGTCCGCGCGAACTCGCCGATCACGAGGCTGACGTTGATCAGCAGCGCGCCCGAGGCTGTCAGCCAGAAGCTGACGTTGTTCATCGTCGGGAAGGCGACGTCGCGCACGCCGAGCTGGAGGGGCACGACGAAGTTCATCAGGCCGATGATGATCGGCATCGCCATGAAGAAGATCATGATCGTGCCGTGGGCGGAGAAAATCTGGTTGTAATGCTCGGGCGGCAGATAGCCCTGGCTCTGGCCGACGGCGAGCGCCTGCTGGGCGCGCATCATGATCGCGTCGGCGAAGCCGCGCACCAGCATGACCAGCGCGAGCGCGATGTACATGATGCCGATGCGCTTGTGGTCGGTCGAGGTGATCCACTCGTTCCACAGATACGGCCAGTGCTTCTTCCACGTGACCCAGCCGACGACCGCGGCGAGGACGAGGATGACGACCAGCCCGGTGATGAGCGCGATCGGCTCGTGGAACGGGATCGCCTCCCAGCTCAGCTCACCGAACATTCAGGCCCCCGATCCGGACACGGGCTTGTTGTGGAGCGGTGCTGGCACCGGCGAATGCGGGGCGCGGTCCGCGACGATGGCCTCGAACAGGCCCGGCGCCACCGCGCCGTAGGTCGCCGGCTTCACGTAGCTGGTCGGCTGGGCGAGCAGGGCATAAGCGCGCCCGTCGAGCGCCGTGCCCGAGCCGCGCGCGCCCTGGGCCCAGGCGGCGAACTGTTGTGGCGGTAGCGCATGCACCTTGAAGTTCATGCCGGGAAAGCCGTCGCCGCTGAAATGCGCCGAGATCCCGTCATAGCTGCCCGGCCGGTCAGCCTGCAGGTTCAGGCGCGTGGTCATGCGCGGCATGGTGTAGATCATCGTCCCCATCTGTGGGACGAAGAACACGTTCCACACCGTCGCCGAGGTCAGGCGAAAGCTGACCGGCGTTCCGGCGGGCACCACCAGCTGGTTGACGGTCGCGATCCGCTGGTCAGGGTAGATGAACAGCCACTTCCAATCCATCGACACGACGTCGACCTCGAGCGGCGGCCTGGGCGAAGCGAGCGGCTTGCTCGGCTCGAGCGCGTGGCTGCCGATCCACGCGATTCCGCCGAGCAGCAGGACGGTGAGGGCGGGGATCGACCACACGACCAGCTCGATCGCACCCGAATATTCCCAGTCGGGGCGATATACCGCTTTCTTGTTTCCGGCTCGGAACCACCAGGCGATTGCGACCGTCGCGATCATCGTCGGGATAATGATCGCCAGCATGATCGCGGTGGAGTTGATGAGGATCGTCTTTTCGGCGCTGCCGACCGGGCCGACCGGGTCGAGGATGCCGCGATTGCAGGAGGCAGTCAGAAGGGCCGCGGCGGCGATCGCAAGGCGCCGCTCAATTCCCCAATCCTGCCGACCGATCGTGATCACGAGCCCCCGTCGCCGAGCTTCGGAACCCTAGACGAACGCAAATGCAGCAAGGTTCCAGCAGAGCTTTTGCACCCTGTCACCAATTTCTTCGAAGTGCCGGCGGCGCTTCGCAAATTGTCACCACGAATGGCGGCAGTCCCGCGGACTGTTTATTCGTCACGAGCCATCACGGATTGCCCCCGGCAGTCCTGTGGCTGGTGACCCCAACGGGACTCGAACCCGTGTTTTCGCCGTGAAAGGGCGACGTCCTAGACCGCTAGACGATGGGGCCGGAAGGCGGCTCGCCGGTTAGGCGAGGGGCTGATGAGGGTCAAGCAAGCGCGGCGTCCTCTACGTGCATCTCGGCCGCGTTGCCGCCATTCCACTCGTCGCGCTTGATTGAGCCGGCGAGCCACCAGCGCGCATCGGCGGCCGAGGAGAGCAGCGCCTGGCCGAGCGCGCCTGCCGCGCTGCGGAACGCGATGAACTTGAAGCTCTTGCCGTCGTCGCCCGCCGCGATCCCGCGCACATGGCCGTCGCCGACGATACCGGTTTTGAGGAGGCGCGCCGGCCCGGCGGCGACCTTCGGGCTCGGCCATCCCGCGCCATAGGGCCCGGCCGCGTCGAGCGCGTCGCACAATGCCGCGGCCACCCCGCCCGGGGCGAGCAACGCGTCGAGCAGCAGCGCGCGGTCGCTGCGCGAACGCTCGACGTCGGCGGCAAGGCGGTCGTTGATGAAGTCGCGGAACGGCGCGAGCCCGCCCGGCGCGAGCGTCAGCCCCGCCGCCATCGCGTGCCCGCCGCCGGCGACGAGCAGGCCGCTGTCCTTCGCCGCCAGCACGGCCGCGCCGAGATCGACGCCCGAAATCGAGCGGCCCGAGCCCTTGCCGGTCCCGTCCTCGGTCTCGGCGATGACGATCGCCGGCCGGCCGAACCGTTCTTTCAGCCGTCCCGCGACAATGCCGATTACGCCCTGGTGCCAGCCGCCGCTCATCACCGTGATCACCGCCGCGCCGTTGAGCTTCGCCGCCTGCGCCTCGGCCTGCTCGGCGACCAGCATCTCGATCGCTCGGCGCTCCTCGTTGAGGCGGTCGAGCTCGTCGGCGATGGTCCGCGCTTCCTCGGGGTCGGTCGCGGTCAGCAGCCGCACGCCGAGGTCCGACTTGCCGACCCGGCCGCCGGCGTTGATCCGCGGGCCGAGTGCGAAGCCGAGGTCGCGGCAGCTCGGCGGCTTCACCAGTCGGGCCGCTTCGGCGAGCGCGGCGAGCCCGACGTTCTGCCGCGCGGCCATGATCTTGAGCCCTTGCGTCACGAACGCGCGATTGAGGCCCTTCAGCCGCGCCACGTCGGCGACCGTGCCGAGCGCGACGAGGTCGAGCAGGTCGAGGATGCTGGGCTCATCGCGCCCCTCGAAGGCGCCGCGGCCGCGCAGCTCGCGGATCAGCGCGACGCCGAGCAGGAAGGCCATGCCGACCGCGGCGAGATGGCCGTGCGCGGCGCCGTCGGCGCTCTCGTCGAGCCGGTTGGGGTTGATCAGCGCGAAGGCGACGGGGAGCAGGCTCGCGCATTGGTGGTGGTCGACCACGACCACGTCGAGCCCGGCGGCCCGCGCTTCCTCCAGCGCGTCGAACGCCTGGGCGCCGCAATCCACGCACACCGCGACCGACGCCCCGCGCGCTTTCAGCTCGACCAAAGCTTTGCCCGACGGGCCATAGCCCTCCATCAGCCGGTCGGGGATATAGACGATCGGCTCGGCGCCGAGTCGGCGCAGAAGCAGCGTCAAAAGAGCCGCGCTGGTCGCGCCGTCGACGTCATAGTCGCCGAAGATCGCGACCGTCTCGCCCGCCTGGACCGCGTCGGCCAGCCGCTTCGCCCCCTTGTCCATGTCCTGGAAGCAGCTGGGGTCGGGCAGGAAGTCGCGGATTTTCGGGTCGCGGTGGCGGGCGAGGTCCGCGCGCTCCACCCCGCGGGCGAGCAGCAGCTCGTCGACCAGCGCATCCATGCCCGCGCCGGGCTCCGCCGACCGCCGCCAGCGCCACGGCTGGCCGGTTATCGATTTTTCGATGTTGAGCGCGCTAACCGTCATTGCGAGCGAAGCGAAGCAATCCAGAATCTCCCCACCACTGGATTGCTTCGTCGCTGCGCTCCTCGCAATGACGAAATTACAATCCGCGGTGCTTGAGGTCGTGATATTCTGTGGATACCCGGCGGACGGTGCCGGTGCTCGCGCGCATCACGATGCTTTCGGTGGTCACGCAGCCCTTGCGGCGGTGAACGCCTTCGAGCAGCGAGCCGTCGGTCACGCCGGTC
>DASTID010000119.1:0-3368 GCA_035717905.1 Sphingomicrobium sp.
GCCCAGTTGCGGGTCAACTTGCGCCAGCCGTCCGCGTCGAGGCCGGGATAGGTGCTTCCCAGCACTTGCTGGAGGAGGGGGCGCCCGGTCGCCAGGCCGAAGCCGAGCAGGCCGGCGACCAGCGCGTAATAGACGGTCGGCTTCATCTGGATGAAGGTTCGGTCGTGGAGCCAGATGGTGAGCCCGCCGAGGATCACGACCATGATCCCCGAGAACCACAGCAGGGGCGAGATTCGGCGGTAGCGGATCGCCGAGAACAGCATGGCGACGATCATCGCCACCATGAACGCGCCGGTCGCGACGAAAATCCTGGCGACCGCGGGCACCGGCGCGAGGAAATTGACCGCGAAAAAGACCAGCAACGGCCCAAGGTCGATGATGAGCTTGGCGCCGCCCTGCGGCTCGGCTTTGCTGCTCATTCCGGCGGCAGTCCGGCGATGGCGCGGGCGACCGCGCGCGGGTCGAATGGGCGGAGGTCGTCAGCCGTCTCGCCGACGCCGATCG
The DNA here is from genome assembly GCA_035717905.1 of Sphingomicrobium sp. Classification (GTDB taxonomy): domain Bacteria; phylum Pseudomonadota; class Alphaproteobacteria; order Sphingomonadales; family Sphingomonadaceae; genus Sphingomicrobium. Next base: position 505 of record DASTID010000119.1, read on the forward strand.
CGTGGATCGGGAGGCCGAACTTCTCGGCCGCGGCGACGAGGATTCCGCCGCGCGCGGTCCCGTCGAGCTTGGTCATGATGAGGCCGGTCACGCCCGCGCTCTCGCGGAACACCTCGACCTGGGCAAGCGCGTTCTGGCCGGTGGTGGCATCGAGGACCAGAAGCACGTCGTGCGGCGCTTCGGGATTGAGGCGGCCGAGCACGCGGCGAATCTTCGAGAGTTCGTCCATCAGATGCGCCTTGTTCTGGAGCCGCCCGGCGGTGTCGACGATCAACACGTCCTCGCCGGTCGCGGTCGCCTGCCTGACGCCGTCGAACACGATCCCCGCCGCATCACCGCCTTCCTTGCCGGCGATGACCGGAGCGCCGATGCGTGTCCCCCAGATCTGGAGCTGCTCGATCGCTGCCGCGCGGAAGGTGTCGCCGGCGGCGAGCAGCACGCCATAGTCCTGCTCCTTCAGCCAGTGGCCGAGCTTGCCGATGGTCGTGGTCTTGCCCGAGCCGTTGACGCCGATCACGAGGATGACGTGGGGGCGCGGAAAGCCGGTGATTTCCAGCGGCCTGGCGACTGGAGCGAGGATTTTCTCAATCTCCTCGGCGAGGATCGTGCGGAGGCCGCGCTCGTCGAGCCGCTCGAACGTCTGGCGCGCGATCGCCTCGCGAATTCGGCGCGAGGCCTCGGGTCCGAGGTCCGAGGCGATCAGCGCTTCCTCGATGTCGTCGAGGGTGGCGGTATCGAGCGCGGCCCGGCTGGTCAGCCCCGTCAGATTGTCGGCGACCTTGTCGGCGGTCTTGGCAAAGCCGCCGCGCAGGCGGTCGAGCCAGCTCATGCGGGAACGCCGACGAGCTGGTCGCCGAGGCGCGCGACAATCCGCAGGTCGAGGATGTCGCCGCGCCGGGCGCCCCCGGCGCTGACTGGGGCGAAATTGTCGGCGTGGCCCTGGCCGTTTCCTTCGATCAGCGCCGTCTGCCGCGACCCGACCAGGCTCTCTAGCCAGCGGGCGCGGCGCTCGGCGGCGGCCTCGCGCAAGCGCGCGGCGCGCGCCTTGACGACCGGGCGCGGCAGCTGGGGCATGTGCGCCGCGGGCGTATTCGGGCGCGGAGAGAAGGGAAAGACGTGGGCCGCGACAATGTCGCAATCATTCAGTAATTTCAACGAATTGAGCGCAATTTCTTCAGTTTCGGTGGGAAAGCCGGCGATGAGGTCGGCGCCGATCGTGGCGTCCGCCCGCGCCGCCTTGATCCGCTGAATCGTGCGCACTGCGTCGGCACGGCTGTGGCGGCGCTTCATCCGCTTGAGGATCAGGTCGTCGCCGGCCTGAAGCGAGAGATGGAAATGGGGCAGGAGCCGCGGCTCGCTGGCGATCAGCTCGAACAAGGCCTCGTCCATCTCGACTCCGTCGAGCGACGAGAGGCGCAGCCGCTCCAGGCGCGGCTCGGCGGCCAGCAGCCGCTGGCATAAGGCCCCAAGACCGCCGGCATAGTCCGTGATGTCGACTCCGGTCAACACGATCTCCTTTGCGCCGCGGTCGATTTCGCGCGCTACGGCGTCGCGGATCAGCGCGAACGGGAGGGATAGGCTCCGCCCGCGTGCCTGCCAGATCGAGCAGAAGGTACAGCGGTGGTCGCAGCCGGTCTGGACCGAGACGAAGCTCTTGACGCGATGCAGGAAGCCTGAAGGCGCCGGCGTCATGACGTCATCGGCGGCCAAAGCGTTGAGCTTGCCCGCGTTTCCGACGACCCGCGCAACCTCCGGCATGGCTTCGAACGCCTCGCGGTCGAGCTCCGCCGCGCAGCCCGTGACCAGGATTCGCGCGTCGGGCCGCCGCCGGTGGGCGTGGCGGATCGCCTGGCGGGTCTGGCGCACCGCCTCGTTGGTCACGGCGCAACTGTTGACGACGATCCAGTCCTCGCCGTCGGTCGCGATGCGCGCGATCGTCTCGCTCTCGGCGAAGTTGAGCCGGCAGCCGAGCGTCACCGTCTCGACGCTCATCCGAGGGCCTCGAGGTCGAGCTCGCCCTCGAACACGTGCGTCGCGGCCCCGCGCATCCGGATCGGTTGTCCGGGCTGCCACTCGATCGTGAGGCTGCCGCCGGTCATGTCGACCGTCACGGGCGACTCCGCCCGCCTGGTGACGATGGCCGCGACCGCGCTTGCGCAGGCGCCGGTTCCGCACGCCGACGTCTCGCCGGCGCCGCGCTCGAAAGTTCTAAGTTTCAAGCGGTTGTCGACGCAAGTTGCAACATTGACGTTGATCCGATCGGGGAAGGCGGGATCGTTCTCGATCCTCGGGCCGAGCTCTTTCAACGCCACATCGCGCGCGTCCGCGACGAAGAACACGAGGTGGGGATTACCGACGTTGACCGCGAACGGCTGCTCGAGGCCGTCCCACGCCATCGGCAAAGCGGCGGTATCCAACGGATAAGCGAGCGGGATCTCGTCCCAGCCGAAGCGCGGCTCGCGGATGCTGACCTCTACCTCGCCGCCCAAATCCTCGCCCTGAAGCAGGCCGCCGTCGCTCGCGATCGTTCGCGCGCCGGTCAGTTGCACCACGCAGCGGGCCGCATTGCCGCAGCTTTGGACTTCGCCGCCATCGCTGTTCCAGATGCGCATCCTGAGGTCGGCGGAGCCGCTCGGCTCGAGCAGGATCAGTTGGTCGCAGCCGACGCCGGTCCGACGATCGGCGATCGCCCGGGCAAGCTGCTCCGTGACCTCGAACGGCTGCTCGCGCGCGTCGACGATCACGAAATCGTTGCCGAGCCCATGCATCTTGTGGAAGTGCCGCCGCATCGGCCGCGTGACTTAGGGAGCGGCCGTGCCCAAGTCCACCGGAAGGCCACGCCAATGCCCAGAGCCGCGACCGAC
>DASTID010000120.1:0-8854 GCA_035717905.1 Sphingomicrobium sp.
TCGTCGAGGTCGGAGAGCATGATCCGCGCCGCCTGCTCGGTGAGGTCGGCGGCGCGCGACAGCGTGACGTCCTTGCACAGCTCCTGCTCGATGTGGCTCAACGTGTCGGCAGTCGCCAGCGAGCGCAGAGCGTCGCCGCCGAAGTCCGCCTGGAAGCGGATCCCGAACACCGCAGTGCCGAGCGCCGGGAAGCCGGCGGCAATCAAGGTGAACCAATTGCCGTAGGTGTTCACCCAGTCGGAGCCCAGGCCAAGGCCGACCAGCGTGATCACCGACACCACGAGAGTCACGGCGAACAGGAAGAACCCGATCTTCCCCAGCCGCTGGTCGAGCTGCGCGATCGTCCGCGCGTTGCGCTTGTGATAGCCGACCTGCGGCGCAACCTCATGCTCGGCGACCGACGTCGCCAGCCGGTCGGCGCGCTTGCCGTCGATGATCCCCGAGGGACAGCCCATCGCCCGCCAGATTCCGCTCGCGTACCAGTCGATCCACCGCCGCGGCACCGGATTGGTCGCGGTGCCCGGCGGATCGGGCGCGGCAATGCCGAGCAGCTTGAGGCTGCGCATCGGCCGCAGCCGCTCGGCGAGCTGGCGATAATCGAGCCAGCGGCGGTGCCACTCGTTGCGCGTCGCAATGTGGGCGTTGAGGATGATCGCGAGCGTGATCAGCATTTCGAGCGATGCCTCGGCGAACTTGAAGCGCTGCACCATGAACGCGCTGAGGCCCATGCACACCGCGACCCCGCCGAGCACGAAGTTGAAGATGTGCCCGCTGCGGTAGCTCTGCGCAAAATGGGTCGCGAGCCGGTCGGCCCAGCTATAGGCGTCCTCGAGCAGGTCGATCGGCGCATTGATCTCGTGGGCCTCCACGCAGCCGGCGCGATAGCTCTGCCACTCGTCGCGGATCTGCCTCGCGCCATGCAGCTCGCGGATGTCGCGGACGCCGACCCGGCGCACGCCGGCCGCCGCCAGCAGCAGCGGATATTCGATCCGGGTCCGGATCCGCTTCACCCGCTCGCGGCCGAACTTGCGGTAGAAGGCATATTCCTGGGCGTCGGGCGGCGGCATCAGGATCCCGCGCAGCAGGGCATCGACGCTCGGCGCGTCGACCGGCCGCTCCGCGCTGGCATCGTCGGCGACGGTGATCACGGTCGGATCGAACGCACTCCACAGCAGCCGGTCGGGGCGGTCGAGATCGAGCGGGATGTGGACGATCGCGGTGCCCCGCGTGATCGCCAGCTGCACGACCTCGCCGGTGCCGCCGCGGCCGCGCGGGGGCCGGCCGTCCCACACCGCGATCAGGATGTCGCAATGCGCGACCGTCGCCCGGCCGGTCATCACGTAGGCATCGATCTCCGAATGCTCCTGGCCGGGCAGCTCGAGCACGGTCCCGGCCCGCTCGAGCAAGCTGTCGAAGCCTTCGCGCGCGACGTCGCTGGACAGCGTGCCCCGATACTGGGCGCGGGTGAACGGCAGGATCACCTGCAGCTCCCAGCCCAGCTCCAGCGCGACCTCGGCTGCGATCTGGTCCGCGCCGTCGGCGATTGCCGAGACGAAGCGCAGACAGGGCGCGGTGTCCGCAAAGCACTCGTGGTCCTCGGCGACCAGCACCGCGCCGGCCTCGCGGATCAGCGCCAGAGCGGCCCGGATCCGGTCGCGCAGCTCGGCCAGCCGGTCGGCGGGAAGCAGGTCGACGCGGTGCCCGGTGATACCGACGCTGAGCACGAACGGCACGCGCGGGGGGCCGCATTTGGCCGCGGCCGCTTTCGCGAGGGCCGTGACGTTGGGCGCTGGCGCGTTCAAGTGGGCGCGTTCCTTCCGCTCACATGTGGATGATGATCGGGTCGAAGGACGTTCCGTCGGCGAAGTTCAAGCTGTAGTGAATCGCGTTTTTCGAGCCGTCGGGGACGATCGTAACCGTCAGCACGTTCCCCGCGACCTTCACATTCGTCACCTGGCTGTCCTGCATCGCGCTGGTCGGGCAGGATCCGCGATTCGACCAGAATGCACTGCTTACCGCGCGGCTGCTCGCCGCATCGCCCTGGTCGTCCTCGGGTTTCCAGCAAGCGTCGTCTTCCTCGCCCATCGCCGCGGCGCCGATCAGGCTGAAATTGATCTCGAATTCGGCCCCGTTCTTCGGCAGCTTGATCATCCCGCCTTTGACATAATGGTTGGATCCCGGAGCCGGGTCGATCTCGCAGTAGGTTTGCGCGCCCTGTTTCAGCTGGGGCGTCACCTCCACGTCCACTGTCGTTCTTGCGTGTGACATAGTCATTCTCCCTTTCACGTTATGAGGCATCGGAAAACTGAAAGCCCATGCCGATCAGACGACGCCTGAGTTGCTCGGCTTCCGCGCCGCGTCCCAGCCGCTGCAATATGGCGGCGCGCTCATCGACCTCGGCAGGCAGCTCCGCCACACCTTTCGGGTAGGCGGCATAAGCGCTGGTCCATGCGTCGTTCGCGGCTTTCTCGTTGCCGAGTGTCCGCTGGATGTCGCCAAGGATGCGGTAGCTCTTCGCAACTCCCAACTCGTCTTCGGCCGACTCCGAGCTGCTTATGCGACGAGCGACTTCGAGCGACCGCTGCGCGCTGGAAAGGGCGCCCTCCTTCGAACCCTCGGCGAGCGCATTCCTTGCGCGCATGATCCAGCAATCGCGCAGTCCCGCCTGCCAGGCCGGAGCGGCGTGATCGCGCGCAAGCAATTGCGAGACGATTGCGCAACCCGCCCGCGTTTGCGTTTCGGCTTCGCCGCGATTGCCATCGGCCGACGACAGCCGGGCCAGTTCGAGCCGGGCCTTGAACGCCAGCTCGAGCGTGCGCGTATTGCTCGGCTCCAGCGCGATCAGCCGCTCGGATTCCTGCACGGCGGAGCGCAATCTCGATATCCCATCGTCGAGGCGGCCCTGGTCCGCATAGGCTTGGCCGAGCATTTGATTGGCTTTGACCAGTCGCAACCGGTAATAAATGTCATTGTTGCCCTGGGAGAGCAGGCGCTCGAGCAGCGCGACGTGACGCTCGCGGACGGCGACCGTCTCGGCGATCTTGCCCTCGGCCAATTTCGCATCGGAAACCCAGGCGAGCGCATCCGGAAGCTGACGCTGGTAATCGGCGTTCGACGGGTCCGCGGTCGCCAACGCTTCGATCCTTTGCAAGGCTTGCTGAAAGGCGACGGCGGCGTCGCCGAAGCGGCGCTGCCCGTACAGCACGACACCCAGGTTGAAGTCGGCATATTGCGCTTCCATGCGCCAGCGCATGTTGTCGGGCTGCAGCGCGATCATCCGTCCGGCGAGCCGCTTGTATTCGCGCATGGCGGTTTCAGCCGCGGTTTTGTTGCCGCGCAGCAGCGCCATTTCCCCGAAATAGAAAACATTCTGCGCATGGTCGAACAGCCGCTCGGGGTCGTCCGGACTGCGCCGGATCGCCTCGGCGGTGCCGGCCATCGCCTCGCGGTAGAAGCGGGTCGCGTTGGATATGTCGCCGCGCAGGTTCGCGACCTCGCCCATCAGGCTGAGCGCGCGCGAGCGTTGGAGCAATGCCGCGTCCGACAGCTGCGACGTATCCTGCTTGTGATAATAAGCCAGCACCTTGGAGCCGACGCCGTCGAGCGCGTCGAGTCGGCCGATCGGCTCGAGCTTGTCCTTGAGGTCGCCGAGCATGAAAGCGACCAGGCCCTCGGCCTCGCGGCGCTGGTCGCGCGCGGCGTCGCGCGCTTCGATCGCCGTGATCGCCAGCGCGCTCGCGATCACCATTCCGGCGAGCGAGCCCGCGGCGATCCCGGCAAGCCGCCGCTGCCGCCGCAACTGGTCGCGCTGCACGAGATCGTCGAGGCCGATGCCGAGGATTCCGGCGACGATCTTGAGGAAGCCGATGCGTCGTCCGCCGCGCCCTTCGCGCAAATCGGCGGCGAGCGGCTCGACGGTCTTGCCGGTCGGTCGCCCGCGCCGGTCGTATTTGGCGCGCAGGGCCGGCGGGAAGCATTCGTCGTCCTCCCGACCGGGGCTCTCGCTCGCCAGCGGCTCGCCGGCGATCACCGCGGCAATAATGCAACCGTCGGGGTGGATGCGCTTGAACGCGTCGATCTCGGCATTCGTCCATTTGGACTTGGCGGCGGCCGGCGAGCACAGCACGATCATGCAGCGCGAGGCGGCGAGCGCCTCGCGGATTTCCTCGCCCAGATCATCGGCCGCGGCGAGCTCGTGCCGATCGCGGAAGATCGGGCTGAGGCGTTTGGGGATGACGCCGTTGGCGGTCAGCTTGCCCGAGAGGCTCGCGGGGACCCGGAACCGTTCGAGTTCGTCGTGCAGCCAGTCGGCGTCTTCGGCGTCGTTGTGGCTGTAGCTGAGGAAGGCGAAATAATGGTGGGCCGAAGCCGCGCGCCGTCCGCCGGCGGGCCTCGCCAGTGCGCGGCTCCGTTCGCGCGGTCGGGTCCACTTGTTCACGGGCGCCCCCCGTATGTCGCGGCTAGCCGCTTAGCATCTTTGAATAATCCCGGCGACTCTCGCCGCGGGCGCTTTGCCGCTCGGGGCCGAGCGCCTATATGCGCGCTCATGTCCTCGATCCGCCCCTGGCGCGACATCGATCGCCGCACGTCGCGGCAGATCATGGTCGGCTCCGTCCCCGTCGGCGGAGACGCGCCGATCAGCGTCCAGACCATGACCAACACGCCGACCGAGGACGCCAAAGCGACGATCGACCAGATCCGCCGCTGCGAGGAGGCCGGCGCCGACATCATCCGCGTCTCCTGCCCGACGGCGCAAAGCACGGCGGCGCTGAAGGAGATCGTGCGCGCGGCGAACGTGCCGATCGTCGCCGACATCCACTTCCACTACAAGCGCGCGCTGGAGGCCGCGGACGCCGGCGCCGCCTGTCTTCGCATCAACCCCGGCAACATCGGCTCCGAAGAGCGGGTGCGCGAGGTGATCGCCGCGGCGCGCGCCAACGGCTGCGCGATCCGCATCGGGGTCAATGCCGGAAGCCTCGAGAAGGACCTGCTCGAAAAATATGGCGAGCCCTGTCCCGAGGCGCTGGTCGAGAGCGCGCTCGACCATATCCGCATCCTCGAGGACCACGGCTTCCGCGCCGATAAGGTCGCGGTCAAAGCCAGCGACGTATTCCTCGCGGTCGCTGCCTACCAGCAGCTCGCCGGCCAGGTCGATTGCCCGCTGCACCTCGGCATCACCGAGGCGGGCGGCCTGATCGGCGGCACGGTCAAATCGGCGATCGGCATGGGCAATCTGCTCTGGGCGGGGATCGGCGACACGATCCGCGTCTCGCTGTCGGCGGAGCCGGAGGAAGAAGTCCGCGTCGGCTACGAGATTCTGAAGGCGCTCGGCATCCGCAGCCGCGGCGTCCGCGTCGTGTCCTGCCCGAGCTGCGCGCGCCAGGGCTTCGACGTGATCCGCACCGTCGAGGCGCTCGAGGAGCGGCTGCAGCACATCAAGACGCCCATGTCGCTCAGCGTCCTCGGCTGCGTCGTCAACGGTCCGGGCGAAGCGCGCGAGACCGACATCGGCATCACCGGCGGCGGCAACGGCACCCACATGGTCTATCTCTCCGGCGTCACCGACCACCATGTGAAGGACGGCGAGATGATCGAGCATATCGTGCGGTTGGTCGAAGCGAAGGCGGCGGAGATCGACGCCGCCGCCGAAGCGCCCGCGACGCTCGACGCAGCCGAATAGGTTCAGCCTTTCTTTACCGTCTCCGGCGCAGCATCGCGCCGTGGCCAAGCTTGTCTTCATCGTCATTGTGATCGGCGCCTTCGCGGAGTCGATGTCGCCCAAGGACCCGCCGCTGCTAATCGACTCGCCGCAGCAGGCGCAGGCCGCGCCCCAATCCGTGCCACTCGACGCCGCCGATTGATCCGCTAAGCGGCGGGGCGTGAACCGCGTCGCGCAACACCCGATTCAGGCCTTTGCGGCGGCGCTTGCCGCGGTCGGCATCCTGTCGATCATGGATGCGGTGATGAAGGGGCTCGTCCTCGCCATCGGCATTTTCGCCGTCAGCGCGTGGCGCGCCCTCGCCAACCTCATCGTCGCCTCGGCGATGTATTTGCCCCACCGCCTGCCGTGGCCGAGCCGGGCGACGCTTCGCATCCACGTCTGGCGGGCGGTGGTGGTCGCCGCCATGGCCTTCCTGTTCTTCTGGGGCATCGGCCGCGTGCCGCTCGCCCAGGCGATCGCGCTCACTTTCATCGCGCCGCTGATCGCCTTGCTGCTGGCGGCCTTGTTCCTCGGCGAACGGATCGGCGGGCGCTCGGTCGCGGGCTCGCTGATCGCCTTCGCCGGCGTGATCGTCATCGTCATCGGCCAGGCGACCGGACGGCTTGGGCCTGGAGTGTTGCTCGGCACCGCCGCGATCGTCGCTTCGGCGCTCTGCTATGCGGTCAACATCGTGCTGATGCGCCGGCAGGCGGTCGCCGCCAAGCCGCTGGAGATCAATTTCTTCCAGGCGCTGGTCATCGCCGCGATATGGCTGGCGGTGGTCCTTGTCCTCGGCCTGCCCAGGCTGCCCGGCGCCCAGACCGGATGGATCGTCGTCGCGTCGCTGATGTCCACGACGGGCGGGCTGTTGTTTGCCTGGGCCTATGCGCGGGCGGAGGCGAGCTACCTCGCGGTCACCGAATATAGCGCGTTCCTGTGGGCGGCGGTGTTGGGCTGGATCGTCTTCAGGGAGCCGGTGTCCCTCTACACTGTCGCGGGGGCCGCGCTGATCGTGATCGGGTGCCTGATTGCCGCGCGCCGCAAGCTCGCCGCGCCGCCGGAGATCGATTACGCCTAACCCGATCCGAGCACGTTGATGGTCAGGGCCAGCACCCCGAGATTGAAGAAGAAACCAATCACGCAATGCGCGGTGACGACGTTTCGAAACGCGGGCTCGGTGATCTCGACGTCGGACGTCTGGACGGCGACACCGAGCGTGAAGGCGAAATAGGCGAAGTCGGCCAGAGTCGGCTCCTTCGTCCCCGGAAAATCCAGGCCGGCGCAATCCTTCCCGGCTTTACCCGACGAATAGAACAGGTGCGCGTAATGCAGCGTATAGACCGCGTTGCCGAACACCCACACGGCGATCAGCGTCAAGACGATCAGCAGCTTGTCGAGGAGGTTCAGCTGGTTTCGGTCGGAAAGCAAGACGACAATGGTGACCATGATCACCAGCGACAGGATCGCGCTGACGGCCAGCAGCAGCACACGGTTGGCGTCGTCGCGCGCCGCGGTCTCGCGCATCCGCTTGGCGTCGTGGCGGAAGATCGGAATGCACGACATCAGGAAGACGAATGCCGCGAGATCGAACCCGACCATCACCCCTCGCTCGAGGCCGATCGCCAGGACAAAGCCGGTCCCTGCAACGAGCAGGATCGCCAGGAACGTGATGAAATGGGTCGGCGCGATGCGGTTGATGAACGTCCGTTGGTGCGCCATTGCGGGTGAAGACTGACGGGCGGCAACGGAGAACGCAAGATGCCCTGGGTGTGGCTGATCGTCGGCGGCCTGTTCGAGGTCGGCTTCACGACCTCGCTGCGCTTCGTCGACGGGTTCCGCAACCTGCCGTGGACGGTCGCCTTCCTCGTGTCCGTGGCGATCAGCATGGCGCTGCTCGAGCTCGCCTCGCGTTCGATCCCGATGGGCACCGCTTATGCGGTGTGGGGCGGGATCGGCGCGGTCGGCACGGTGGTCGTCGGCATCCTGTGGTTCCACGAGCCGGCGGGCACCATGCGGGTGCTGCTGATCCTGGCGATTGTCGCGGCCATCGCCGCGCTGCGGTTGACGGGCTGAGGGGCTGAGGGCTAGCGCGGCGCCAGCAGAGCGTCGAGCGTGCCCGGTCCCTTGCCGGTCTTCTCCAGCCGCGGAAACCTCAATCCGCCGTGCCAGTCGAGCGCGACGTTGCGGTACAGCTTGCCGTCCTTCAGCAGCAGCTCGACCGCGCGGCCGTTGCCGGCGGCATCGCGGATCGCCTGCTTGAGGTCATCGGCGTCGAACGCGCGCCCGTTGACCGCGATCAGCTGGTTGCCGACGGCCATGCCCGCGTTGAACGCCGGCCCGTCCCACAGCACCGATTCGATCTTGCCGCTTTTGCCGACGACGAACCCGCCCGAATAGCTGAGGTCGGTCTCGTCGCCGCGCTTGTCGAGGCTCTTCCACCACTCGGTCGGCTCGCTGGTGAAGACGAGCCGGTAGCCGCCTTGCGTGATCCCCTCGAGCGGCGCCTGCGGCGCGACGTCATAGACCTTGCGCTGCAGGTAGGCGCGCCAGTCGTACGGCTGCACCTGGTTGAGCGTCCGCACGATATCGTCGAGCGTGTAGGTGAGCTCGCCCCAGTCGCGGTCGCGCACGCCGAAGAAGGCGCGCGCGAAATCGTCGATCGAGCGCTTGCCGCCCGATTGCTGGCGGATGATCCGGTCGACGTCGATCCAGATCAGCTGGCCTTCGCTGTAATAATCCTCGCTGCGCTGCCAGCTGCGCCACGGCTGCGGCGCGCGCTGGGCGATGATCGGGTCGTTGGTGGTGTCGACCAGCGGCCGCCACGCGCGCCCCGGAGTGCCGGTGCCGTAGGCCGCGGCGGTCGTGGCGATCGCGTCGAGCGTGTCCTGCTTCGACAGCATCCCCGAGCGCGCGCCGAGCACATAGCCCCAGAACTGGTCCTGCCCTTCATAGACCCACAGCAGGCTGCCCTCCATCGGCGTCCGGTAATCGGGCGTCCACAGGTCGGCCGGGCGGCGGAACTTGCCGTCCCAGCTATGGCTGAACTCGTGCGGCAACAGGTTGCGCTCGCGCAGCTTCTCGTCCCACTTGGTGAAATAGCCGCGCTTGACGCCGTCTTCGGAGCTGCGGTGATGCTCGAGCCCGATGCCGCCG
>DASTID010000121.1:0-2320 GCA_035717905.1 Sphingomicrobium sp.
CCCGCGAGCCGGTCGGGCCCGAGCCGAGCTTCCGCCATCAGCCGGTCGCTGGTCTGGTGCGTCGGCTGCATCGAGGCGATGATCCCGGCCGGCGCGAGGCGCGGGATGTCGGCCGGGTCGGCGATCTGGAAATGCTCGATCCGCCAGCGCCGGTCGCGGCCGTATTTGTTCGACAATTGCTCATAGGTCGCAATGACCTGCGCGTTGGCGGCGTCGCCGATCGCGTGGGTCGCGACCTGCAAACCGCGCGCGGCGGCGGCGTCGGCCAGCGACAGCAGCTCCGCATCGGAATGGAATTGCAGCCCGCGCGTCTCGGGCTTGTCGGCGTATGGCCGCTTGAGCCACGCGCCGCGCGAGCCGAGCGCGCCGTCGGCGAACAGCTTGACCCCGACCAGCCGCAGCCGGTCACCGTACAGCCACTGCGTCGGCGCCTGCTTCGACTCGGCGGCTTCCGACGCGGTCATGTAGGTCATCAGCCGCACGCTCAGCCGCCCGGCGTCGCCAGCGCGGCGGAACGCCTGCCAATCGCCGACCGACGTGCTCATCGATCCGACGCCGGTGACGCCGTAGCTCAGCAGGATGTCCTGCGCCTTGGCCAGCGCCTCGTCGAGCTCTTGCGCTGTGGCCGTTGGCACCGCCTTGCCGATCAGGTCCATCGCATTGTCGACGAACAGCCCGTTCTCGATTCGCCCGCCGGCCGGCGCAGCCGTCCGCGCACTCACCCGGGCCGCCTTCATCGCCGCGCTGTTCGCCACCAGCGCATGGCCGTCGACCCGTTCGAGCACGACCGGGCGGTCGGCGACGACCGCGTCGAGATCGGCGGCGGTCGGGAAGCGCTTGTCGGGCCACAGCTCCTGGTTCCAGCCGCGCCCGGCGATCCAGCCCTTGCCAGGGTGCGACGCGGCATAGTCGCGCAGCCGTTGCTGGAGGTCGTGAAGCGAGCGCGCGCCGACGAGATCGAGCTGGAGCGCGCTGAAGCCGAGCGCGGTCACGTGGCCGTGCGCATCGATCAGTCCCGGCAATAAAGTCCGTCCGCCGCCGTCGACCGTGTGCGCAAATTCGATCGGCGGGGGCGGCCCGGTCAGGACGGTGCGGACCTTGCCGTCGTTGCCGACGACCAGCCCGTTGAAATGCTGCAGCTCGCCGTTCGCGCCGACCTGGACGCCGTTGACGTTGGCGACCAGCGTGTCGGCCTGTGCGGACGAGGCAAGCAGCGCGGCGGCAAGCGCGAATGCGGTGCGGATCATTACGGGGCCATAGCATTGTTCGCCGCGCGGTGAAGGGCCGCCCGCCGCTTCGCGGTCGGCCATTGCCGGTCGTGGGTCTGGACCCTAAGGCGCGCTGCGATGATGCAGCCGCCAACCATCGACGACATCCGCGCCGCGGCCGAGCGCATCAAGGGAGCCGTCATCCGCACGCCGATGCTGGTTAGCCGCACGCTGTCGGAGTTCATCGGCGCCGAAGTCTGGCTCAAGTTCGAGAATTTGCAGTTCACCGCGGCCTACAAGGAACGCGGCGCGCTCAACAAATTGCTTCAGCTGACGCCCGAGGAGCGCGCGCGCGGCGTGATCGCGGCTTCGGCCGGCAACCATGCGCAAGCCGTCGCTTATCATGCCAAGCGGCTCGGCATCCCGGCGACCATCGTCATGCCCGAGTCGACGCCGACCGTGAAAGTCACCCAGACCGCGAGCCACGGCGCGACCGTCGTGCTGCACGGCGACATGTTCGACGACGCTTACGCCAAGGCGCGCGAGCTGACGCTCGAAAAGGGCTTCGTGTTCGTCCATCCGTTCGACGACCCGCAGATCATCGCCGGCGCCGGCACGGTCGGGCTCGAGATGCTCGAGGATGCGCCCGACCTCGACGCGATCGTCGTGCCGATCGGCGGCGGCGGGTTGATGTCGGGCGTGTCGATCGCCGCCCGGTCGATCAAGCCCGACATCGCCATGATCGGCGTCGAGGCCGAGCTCTACCCGTCGATGAAATGCGCGATCGAGGGCTGCCATTTGCCCTTGGGCGGCGACACCCTGGCCGAAGGCATCGCGGTCAAGCAGCCCGGCGAGCTGACCTCGCGCATTCTCAAGGATCTCGCCAGCGACGTGATGCTCGTCCCCGAGCGCGAGCTCGAGCGTGCGGTGGCGATGCTGGCCGGAATCGAAAAGACGGTGGTCGAGGGCGCCGGCGCGGCGGGGCTCGCGGCGATGCTCGCCGACCCGTCGCGATTCAAGGGCAGGAAGGTCGCGACCGTTCTGTGCGGCGGCAATATCGACACGCACCTGCTCGCCAACGTCCTCGTCCGCGACCTCGTTCGCCAGGGGCG
>DASTID010000122.1:0-3720 GCA_035717905.1 Sphingomicrobium sp.
CGGCCGGGCTCGGCGATCGTCTATGCGCCGAGCCGCGACAAGGCGGAGAAGATCGCAGAACAGATTTCGCGCGATGGCCGTCCGGCGCTGCCCTACCACGCCGGGCTCGACGCAGCGGTCCGCAGACGCAACCAGGCAGCCTTCGTCAATTCGGAGGAAATGGTGATTGCCGCGACTGTGGCTTTCGGCATGGGCATCGACAAGCCCGACGTACGGCTCGTCGCCCATGCTGCGATCCCGAAGAGCATCGAGGCTTATTATCAGGAGACCGGCCGCGCCGGGCGCGACGGGGAGCCGGCGGAAGCCTGGCTATTCTGGGCGGCGCAGGATTTCGCGCGTGCCCGCCAGCGAATCGAGCAGGAGGTGGAACCGGACCGCAGGCCCGCCGAGCGCGAGCGGCTCAATGCACTTGCGGCGCTGGTCGAGACCCCCGGCTGCCGCCGCGCCGTGCTGCTGCGCCATTTCGGCGAGGACCCGCGCGAGCGCTGCGGCAATTGCGACAATTGCCTCAACCCGCCGGCGACAATCGACGCCACGGAGATCGCGCGCAAATTGCTGTCGGCGGCGTTCCGGACGGAAATGCGCTTCGGAGTTGGCCATCTCGCCGATGTGCTTGCCGGCAACGAGACGGAGAAAGTGCTGAGCTTCGGCCATCACCGCTTGTCGGTGTTCGGGATTGCTTCGGCAGAGGAAGTCGCACTCGTCAGGCCCGCCTCACGGGCGCTGATCGCGCGCGATGCGCTCCGCGCCGATGCCTATGGCGGGCTGTCCTTCGGCCCCGGCGCGCGGCCGATCCTCAAGGGCGAGGAAGAGCTGGTCATTGCCGTCCCGCCCAAGACCAAACGGGAGCGCCGCCGGGAAGCCGCGCGTGACGACCCGCTGTTCGAAGCGTTGCGCGAAACCCGCCGTTCGCTTGCCGCCGAGGCCGGAGTCCCGGCCTATGTCGTCTTCCACGACTCGACCTTGCGCGAGATTGCCGACGCCCGGCCGGCGACCCTGGCCGAGCTCGCGGACGTCAACGGCGTTGGCCGAGCGAAGCTTGAACGCTATGGGGAAGCCATGCTCGCCGCCGTCGCTTCCGCCAGCTAATCAGGGCACGGCACGACCGAGTGACCGAAAATCTGGGGAGAGACATGATCCGTACCGCTCTGCTTGCGACCGCCGCGCTGGCCCTTGCCGCGCCCGCTTATCCCGCCCTCGCCGCACCCGCGAAGCCCGCGACCGCCGCGTCGGCGACTTTGCCGGCCTCCAACCCGTTCGCCAAACCGAGCACGCTGCCGCTCCAGGCCCCGGATTTCTCGAAGATCAAGGACACCGATTATCTGCCCGCGATTCTCGCCGGCATGGCGCAGCAGAAGCGCGAAGTGGCGGCGATCGCCAACAGCCCCGCCCCGCCGACATTCGGCAACACGGTCGTCGCGATGGAGCGCACCGGCGTGCTGCTCGAGCGCGCTTATCTCGCGTTCAACGCGGTGAACGGCGCCGACACGAACGACACGCTTCAGGCGACCGACACGAAGACTTCACCGCTGCTCGCTCAGCACAACGACTTCATCTATTTGAACGGGAAGCTGTTCCAGCGGTTCAAGACCCTTCACGACCGCCAGGCCGAGCTCAACCTGACACCCGAGCAGGCGAAACTTCTCGACGTTTATTACAAGCAGTTCGTCCACGCGGGCGCCGAGCTGTCGCCGGAGAAACAGGCGGAGCTCAAGACGATGAACACTCGCCTCAGCACGCTTCAGACGGACTTTTCGCAAAAGCTGCTGGCCGCGGCCAAGGCGGGCGCGCTGCACGTCACCGATCCGGCGACGCTCGCGGGCCTGTCGCCGGAGGAACTCGCCGCCGCTCAGCAGGACGCCGGCAACCGCAAACTCACCGGCTATGTGCTTCCGTTGCAGAACACGACGCAGCAGCCTGCGCTCTCGTCGCTGACCAGTCACGACACGCGCCAGCAGCTGATGGACGCGAGCCTCAACCGCGCCGAGCATGGCGACGCGAACGACACGCGCAACATCATCAGCGAAATCGCGCAGCTCCGCGCCCAGAAAGCGGCGCTTCTCGGCTATCCGACCTGGGCCGATTACACGCTCTACGACCAGATGGCGAAGAACCGCGAGACGGCGCTGGGCTTCCTCAATCGCCTGGCGCCCGCGACCGCGGCGAAGGAGCAGAAGGAATGGTCGGACATCGTCGCGCTCGCCAAGGCCCAGGGTGCCAATTTCCAGCCGACCGCGGCCGACTGGAACTATTATGCCGAGCAGATCCGCAAGCAGCGCTACGACCTCAACCAGGACGAGCTGAAGCCCTATTTCGAAATTCACAAGGTGCTGACCGATGGCGTCTTCTATGCCGCGAACCAGCTCTATGGCGTGACATTCAAGGAGCGCCATGACCTGCCGACCTGGAACCCGGACATGATGACGTTCGACGTCATCGATTCCGACGGCAAGCAGCTGGGCCTCATGTATTTCGACTATTGGAAGCGCGACAACAAGTCGGGCGGTGCGTGGATGTCGAACCTCGTCAATCAGTCGTACCTGCGCGGCACCAAGCCGGTCATCTATAATGTCGCCAATTTCACCAAGCCGGCGCCCGGCCAGCCCGCGCTGATCAGCTGGGACGACGTGACGACCATGTTCCACGAGTTCGGCCACGCGCTTCACGGCCTGTTCGCCGCGCAGACCTATCCGACTTTGTCGGGCACGAACGTCGCGCGCGACTTCGTCGAGTTCCCCTCGCAGTTCAACGAGAATTGGGCGCTCGATCCCAAGATCCTCCCGCACTATGCCGTCAACTACAAGACGGGCGAACCGATCCCGCAGGCGCTGGTCGACAAGATCAAGCGCTCGCGCACCTTCAACCAGGGCTATGAGAATGGCGAGGTGCTGGAGGCCGCGCGGCTCGACATGGACTGGCATTCGCTGTCGGCCGACGCGCCGCGCCAGAATGTCGACCAGTTCGAGGCGCAGGCGTTGGCCAACAGCGGCTACGACACGAAGGACGTGCCGCCGCGCTACCGCTCCAGTTACTTCCTCCACATCTGGAGCAACGGCTATTCTGCCGGCTATTATGCGTATCCCTGGACCCGGATGCTCGCGCAGGACGCGTTCAAGTGGTTCGAGACTCACGGCGGGCTGACTCGCGAGAACGGGCAGCGCTTCCGCGACATGATCCTCTCGCGTGGAAACACGGAGGATTACGCCGAGATGTACCGCGGCTTCACCGGCCACGATCCGGACATCCAGCCCTATCTCGAATATTACGGCCTCACCGGCGCCGGAGCCACGCCCGCACCGGCAGCACCGCCGGCCCCGCAGCCTGCGACGCCGCCGACAGAGCGCGGGAAATAGGGTCATGATCCGCCAGCTCGACGAGCGTACGTGGGTGAGCGGGCAGATCGCTCCCCACGAGGTCGCCGGGCTGACGGACGAGGGCGTGACGATGCTGGTCAACAACCGTCCCGACGGGGAAGATGCCGACCAGCCGCCGGCCGCCGACATCGAGGAAGCCGCCGCCCAAGCGGGGATCGCCTACCGTTTCGTCCCGATTGTCCGCGGCATCGGGCCATCGGACATTGAAGCGATGCAGGAGGCGCTGCGCGAAGCCGGCAACGGCAAGTTGCTGGCTTTCTGCCGGACAGGGAATCGGTCTGCACTCGCCGTTGCCGTCGCCAGGCGTCACCAGGGCGCGCCCGCGGAGCACGTTAGCCGGCTCCTG
>DASTID010000123.1:0-18318 GCA_035717905.1 Sphingomicrobium sp.
GACAGCAAGAGCATTGATGCAATTTCGCCGCATCCGCCTATGAAGCGGCGCGATGGCTGACCTGTTCGGCGATCAGGCTGTTCCGACCCGCACGCCCGAAGCGCCCGCGGCTTCGGCGCCGCTCGCCGACCGCTTGCGCCCGGCATCGCTGCAGGAGGTCGTGGGACAGGAGCATCTGACCGGCCCCGACGGCGCGATCGGGCGGATGGTGGCCGCCGGAAAGCTCGCCTCAATGATCCTGTGGGGACCGCCCGGCACCGGCAAGACCAGCATCGCGCGGCTGCTCGCCGACGCGGTGGGCTTGCGGTTCGTCGCCGTCTCCGCGGTCTTTTCCGGCGTTGCCGACTTGAAGAAAATTTTCGCCGAGGCGCGAACCGCCGCCCGCGCCGGCCAGCAGACCCTGCTGTTCGTCGACGAGATCCACCGCTTCAATCGCGCCCAGCAGGACGGCTTCCTGCCTTATGTCGAGGACGGCACGGTCACGCTGGTCGGCGCGACCACCGAAAACCCCAGCTTCGAGCTCAACGCCGCGCTTCTCTCGCGCTGCCAGGTGCTGATTCTGAGGCGGCTCGATCACGACGCGCTCGAGGAGCTGGTGCGCCGCTCCGAGGCGCTGGTCGAACGCGCGCTCCCGGTGACGCAGGAGGCGCGCGAAGCGCTGATCGCCAGCGCCGACGGCGACGGCCGGTTCCTCCTGAACCAGGCCGAGACCCTGTTTTCGGTGGATATCACCGAACCGCTCGGCCCGGCCGCTCTATCCGAGCTGCTGCATCGCCGCGTGCCGGTCTACGACAAGGACCGCGAGGGCCATTACAACCTCATCTCCGCTCTGCACAAAAGCATCCGCGGCTCGGACCCGCAGGCGGCGCTTTATTATCTCGCGCGCATGCTCGTCGCCGGCGAGGAGCCGCTCTATCTGCTGCGCCGCCTGACCCGCGCCGCGGTCGAGGATGTCGGCCTCGCCGATCCCAACGCGCTCCTGCAATGCCTTGCCGCCAAGGAGATGTACGATTTCCTTGGGTCTCCCGAGGGTGAGATCGGCATCGTTCAGGCGTGCCTCTATCTCGCCACCGCCCCCAAATCGAACGCCGTCTATGCGGCCCAGAAAGGCGCGTGGCGGAGCGCGAAGGACACCGGCTCGCTGATGCCGCCGCCGCATATCCTCAACGCGCCCACGCGGCTGATGAAAGATATCGGCTACGGCAAGGGCTACGCCTACGACCACGCCACCGACGAAGGCTTTTCCGGACAGGATTACTGGCCCGAGGAGATGGACGCGCAGGCTTTCTACGAGCCCACCGACCGCGGCTTCGAGGCGAAAGTCCGCGAGCGGATTGAATATTGGAACCAGCGGCGCAAGGAGCTGCAACAATCCGGCGGCAAGGCGGGTTGAGCGCCACGCGCGAACAGGGAGCAATCAGCATGTATCAGGTCGATCAGAACGCTTATTGGCAGGCCCAGATGATGAACTGGGGCCCGCGAATCCTCATCGCGATCGCGATCCTGGTCGCGACCTGGCTGGTCGCGCGGGCGGTGAAATGGGTGCTGCAGCGGGCGATCGACCGCTCGCCCACGCTCAAGAAGCACGTCACCGGAACTCCGGAGGAGACGGTCGGCCACCAACTCGGCACGATCGCCAAGTTGATCATCTGGCTGGTCGGCATCATGGCCGCGCTGCGCTTCCTCGGCGTCGGCCAGATCCTCGCTCCGATCAACGAGCTCGTCACCGAAATCTTCCAGTTCCTGCCGCGGCTGATCGGTGCCGGGCTGATCTTCTTCATCGGCCTGATCGTCGCGCGGATCGTCAAGCGGCTGGTCGAGACGGTGCTGATCGCGGCCAATGTCGACGGCCTGCTCGCGCGGGTCGGTATCGGCGACACCGCCGGGACGGTGCGCTCCGACCCCGCCGCCGTTCCTCCCGGCGCCACGCCCGGCGCGACGCGCGCCAGCCTCGCCCGCGCCGCCGGCGTGCTGGTCTATGCGTTGATCATCATCCCGGTCGCCATCGCCGCCCTGCAGGTGCTCGGCATCGAGGCGATCTCGGGGCCGGCGATCGCGATGCTCAACGAGATTCTCGCCGCCATCCCGCGCGTCCTGGCGGCCGCCTTGTGGATCGGCATCGCGTTCATCGCCGCGCGCTTCCTGAAGACGATTATCGAGGCGATCCTGCCGCCGACCGGATTCGACCAGGCGATCCTCTCGACCGGCGTGATTCCGGCCAGTGCGCGGCCGTCGCGGATCGTCGCCAACATCGCTATGATCGCGATCATCCTCGCCGCGTCGATCGAGGCGGCCAAGCAATTGGGCGGCGGGACCATCGCGATCTTCCTCGCGCAAGTGACCGAGCTCGGCGGCAAGGTGATCTTCGGCACGCTGATCATCGTCGTCGGCATCTTCCTCGCGCGGATCGTCGCCAACCTCGTCGGCAGCGGCACCGGTGAAGGCGGCTATGCGCAAACCCTGGTGCGCTACGCGATCATCGCCCTGTTCACCGCGATCGGCCTCACCTTCATGGGCCTTGCCGACCAGATCGTGATGCTCGCCTTCGGTCTGATCCTCGGCTCGGCCGCGGTCGCGACCGCGCTCGCCTTCGGCCTCGGCGGGCGCGACGCCGCCGCCCATATTCTCGAGCGCTGGGCCGACCAGGGCAGCCCGCCGGCGCCTCCGCCGCCGCCCAGGCGGCTGCGCGGCGGGCCGAGCGAGCCCGACGAGACCCAGCCGCCGCTGGTGTGAGCGAGAGGTTCGCGTCCTACGTCGCGATCGACTGGTCGGGCGCGAAGGGCGGGCGTCACAAGGGCATCGCCATCGCCGAAGCGCGTGGGCTGACCGCGCCGCGCCTCGTCCGTCCCGGCCACGCCTGGTCGCGCGAGGAGGTGCTCGACTGGCTCCGGAAGCGCGCCGCGAAGGAGCCGACCCTGTTCGGCTTCGACTTCAGCTTCGCGCCGCCGCTCATCGAGCGCGGCGAATATCTGCTCGGCGAGCCCAGCGTGCCGAAGACGGCGCGCGAGTTCTGGACCTATGTGGACGCCAAATGCGACGACGAGGACTTAGGTGCCGCGAGCTTCCTCGAGACCGCGCACCGGCGGCACTTCTATTTCGGCATCGCCGACGGCGTGAAAGCGGACTTCGTGCGCTTCCGCCAGTGCGACGCGCGATTGAACGCGCAGGGCGGCCGCAAGACCGCCTCGGCCTATGACGCGATCGGCGCCGCGCAAGTCGCCAAGGCGAGCTTCTCGGGCATGCGGCTGCTCCACCGGCTCGACGGCAAGGTCGCGATCTGGCCGATGGATCGGCTGCCGGAGCAGGGCAGCGCAGTGGTCGAGATTTACACGCGCATCTATTTGCGCCGGGCGGGACTGACCGGCGTCAAGCTGCGCAGCCGCGCCGCGCTCAACCGCGCGCTGAAGGGCCTCGGCAGCCCGCCGGCGCGGCTCCGGTTCGAGCCCAACGACCACCAGACCGACGCGCTGGTCACCGCCGCCGGGATGCGCCAGCTGGCGGCCAACGAGCCGCGCGCGTTCGACCCCGAGGGACTGACGGCCGAGATCGCGCGCACCGAAGGCTGGACCTTCGGCGTGCTATGACCCACATGCTGGCGACGGGCCGGATTAGCTCAGTTGGTAGAGCAGCGGTTTTGTAAACCGAAGGTCGCGGGTTCAAATCCTGCATCCGGCACCGCGCTTAGCTGTGCTGCGCATTCGCCGCCTCGATCTGCTTGCGCAGCCGCTTGGCCGCGATGTCTCTCGCGGTCCCGGCGTCCAGTGAAAGGGCATCCGCGATCGCTGGTCCGAGCAGCGAATCACCGAGCGCAAGCAGCACCAGCCACAGCGTCGTCTCTCCGACATGCTGGTCTTCGTGGCCGACGGTCAGCTGCCCAACCAGGCTGCGGATCGATTCGAGGATCGGGTTCAGCGCATCGCGGTTGCCGGTGAGGATCATCCACGCGGCGAGCGCGCCGGCCCCTTCCCTGCCGAACGCGTCGAAGGTCATCTCGGCGATGTCGCCGGCGTCGGCCTCGTGCGCCCGGGCGCGCTCGACCGCTTCGCCGATGCTTACCGTGACGCGGTCCGCGATCGACCGGGCCAGCTCGCCCTGCAGCCCCGCCGCCGAGCCGAAATGGTGGAGCAGATTGGCGTGGGTGCGTCCGATCTCCGCCGCGACCGCCTTGAGCGTCACCGCCTGCGGCCCCTGCTCGAGCAGCAAGCGCCGTGCCGCCTCGAGCGCGGCGGCGCGGCTTTGCTCCGATCCCAAGCGCTTGCGCACTATTGACATGAGTGTAAGTTACTTTACCTTGAAGCCCATGAGTGCGACGACGCTCCCGACTCCTGGAAACCTGACGATCACGCCGCGTGACCGGCGCTTCGGCCGCGAGACCGCCACGCCCCGGCTATGGCACGGCGGTCGCGTCGAGGCGACCGCCATTTACAATGCACTGTCGACGACCTTCCCCGCCGGCGAAGCGTTCTTCGTCGAGAGCGTCCGCAAGTTCCGCGACGGCGCGCCGCCCCGGCTCGCCGAGGAGATCAGGGCCTTCACCACGCAGGAGGCGATCCACAGCCGCGAGCACGACGCTTTCAACAAGCGCGCGGCCGAGGCGGGATACGACCTGTCGAAGCTCGAGGCGCAGGTCGAGAAGCGGCTCGCGGTGACCAGGTCCAAGCCGCCGATCGTCAGCCTCGCGGCGACCATGGCGCTCGAGCATTTCACCGCGATCCTCGCCCACCAGCTGCTCGCCGACCCGCGCCACCTGGCTGGCGCCGAGGCCGAGACCGCCGCGCTGTGGCGCTGGCACGCGTGCGAGGAGATCGAGCACAAGGGCGTCGCCTGCGACACCTGGCTGCACGCGACCCGCGGCTGGCCGCGGGGCAAGCGCTGGAAGGTCAAGGCCAAGGTGATGCTCTACGTCACCCGCAACTTCCTCGTCGACCGCACCGCCGGCGCGCTCGAGCTCATGCGTCAGGACGGGGTGACCGGGCTTCGCGCCTGGGCGAAGCTGCTGTGGTACCTGTGGGTCCGGCCCGGCATGTTCCGCAAGATCGCCGGCGCGTGGGTGAAGTTCTTCCTGCCGGGCTTCCATCCGTGGAACGAGGACGATCGGGCGTTGCTGCGCGCCTACGACGCCACCGCCGCGGCTGCTCCCGAATCCAGGCGCAAGGTGCGACGGGCCGCCTAGCTAGGCCGCGATCGCCGCGCGCTCTTGGGCGACCCGCAAGCGCAGCCGCATCAGCCTTGCCGGCACCTCCTCGCCGCGCGCGCAGCTCATCCGCGGCGCGATCAGCCCGGTCGATTCGAAGCCGAGCTTGTCGAGCACCCGCGCCGAGGCGGGGTTGTCGATGAAATGCGAGGCTTCGAGCCGGGCGATTCCGAGAGCCCGGGCAATATCGATCAGCGCCGCGCAGGCTTCGGTCGCGAAGCCCCGCGCCCAATGCCCGCGCGCGATCCAATAGCCCATCTCGACCGCGCCCGACGCCCGCCTGCCGAGACCGCACGCGCCGGCCAGCTGCGGCGCGCCGGCGGTCCGCTCGAAGATCAGCAGCGAGGGAAGGACCGGGTCGCGCGGGCTGGCGAGGAAGGCTTCGGCGTCGCGCAGGCCATAGGGCCACGGCACCACCGCGAGGTTGCGGGCGATCGCCGCGTCCGACATCGCGGCGGCAAGCGCCGGCGCGTCTTCGGGGAACCCGGGCCTCAGCAGCAGTCTTGCCGTTCTCGCGAACATTCTTCGTCTCCTCCCGAGCCGCGCGTGGCACGGCCTGGTGACAGTTTTCGGGAGAAGAAAAAAAAGGGAGAGGAGGGGGCTTCCCTCTTCTCCCTTTTGGTCTCGATCAGCTGGTGATCTCGTCCGGGCCGCCCCCTCGTGGGAACGGTCCCTTTCTGACCGTTCCTATGCGCTGGTTTCCGTAATCGGCATCACGTGGACGTACTTGCGGCCAAGCTTGCCATCTCGGAAACAGACCGAGCCGTCGGTGAGTGCAAAAAGCGTATGGTCCTTGCCCAGGCCGACGTTGTCGCCCGGGTGCCATTTGGTGCCGCGCTGGCGCACGATGATGTTGCCGGCGCGCACGGTCTCGCTGCCGAACTTCTTCACGCCGAGACGCTTGCTCTCGCTGTCGCGGCCGTTGCGGGACGAGCCGCCTGCTTTCTTATGTGCCATGGTCGCTTACTTCTTTGCCTTCGGGGCTTTCTTGGCCGCGCCCTTAGCAGGTGCAGCATTTTCTGTCGAGGCGGCTTTGGCCGGCGCTTTCTTCGGCTTGGCCGCCTTTTCGGGCGCCTGCTCGACGTCGCCCTCGGTCGGCGGATTGGCCGTTTTCTCGTCCTGGGGCGCCGGGTTCTCGGTCGGCTTGCCTTCGGTCTTCTCGGCCTCCTGCGCGCTGGCTTCGGCATTCGCCTTGGCCTTGGCCGGCTTGGCCGGCGCTTCGGGCACCTTGGCCGGCGCCGCAGCCTTGGCCGGCTTGTCGGCGCTCTCGGCCGCCGGAGCGGCCTTCTTCGGCGCCTTGTGATCGCCGATCGCGACGATCTTGAGGATCGTGTGCTGCTGGCGATGGCCCTTCTTGCGGCGGTAATTGTGCCGGCGCCGCTTCTTGAAGACGGTCACTTTCTCGCCCTTGGCCTGGGCGACGATTTCGGCGGCGACGGTCAGCCCATCGGTGGACTTCAGGCTGCCGCCGTCGCCGGCGAGCAGCACGTCGCCCAGCGTGACCTTGTCCCCGGCGTTGCCGTCGAGCTTCTCGACGACGATCTTGTCTCCCGGGGCGACGCGATATTGCTTGCCGCCCGTGCGCACGACTGCGAACATTGGCTCTTCTCTTCCTAGAAATTCGGCTCCCGCATGCGCGCGCGCAGCACTCAGGCACAGCGAACACGGGAAGCGCGCCGCCTATGGCAGCCCCGCCGGAGTGTCAACCGCACAACCGGCATTGCGAGGCTCCAACGCCCGCAACGACCGTTAATGCCGCAGCTCGTCGCGAAGCCGGTAGCGCCCGCCTTCCAGCGGCTCGAACATCGTCGCGATCGCCGGGTGATCGACCGGCTCGTCGCTGTCGTCCGGGACCAGGTTCTGTTGGCTGACATAAGCGATATAGGCGCTCTCGGTATTCTCGGCGAGCAGGTGATAGAACGGCTGCTCCTTCGACGGCCGCATGGCCTCGGGGATCGCTTCGTACCACTCGTCGCTGTTGGCGAACTCCGGGTCGACGTCGAAGATCACGCCGCGGAAATCGAACATCTTGTGGCGCACGACCTCGCCGATGGCGAAGCGGGCGACCGGGATGTCGATCTTGCCGGGCATGGAAACGGAACGCTCGAACGGTTCAAATGGGGTCATGCCGTCCTATCTAGGCAAGCCGGAGGCTCGCTGCTAGAGCGCCGCGCGGCCCGCGCCGGCGTCCGCCCGGTATTGCGCCTCGCAAGCGGAGAGGTGGCTGAGTGGTCGAAAGCACCGCACTCGAAATGCGGCGTACGGGCAACCGTACCGTGGGTTCGAATCCCACCCTCTCCGCCAGCTCTATCTGAGCCGTTGCCTGAGCTCGCCGAGCTCCCAATAATCGTTGCGGCTGAACGGCAGCAGGCGCTTTAGCGTGCCCAAAGTCGTCCGTCCGAGCTGATCCTCGAGCGCGTCGCGTTCATCGAATGCCGCATCGAGCTTGGCACGATCGAACGCCGCGTCGCCCGCCGCTTCCTCGAGCATCGTCTCCTCCGCCTCGACGACGAGATAGGCGGTGATTTCCCAATAGCGCCGGACCCGGGCGGCGCCGTCCGGCCCCAGCCGCTCGGCGAGCGCCGCGACCTTGCCGCTGCCGCCGCCGTCCGGCCAGCGGCCCTCGCGCAGCGCCGCGAGCTGCAGCTTGTGAGCGGCATATTCCTCCTGGAGCCACTTTTGCGCTTCGCCGGTGCCGAACTGGAAGATCGCGAGCATCGCCAGCGGCGCCAGCATGATCGCGCCGAGCATGGCCATAAGCGGGCGGTCGGGGAATTGGTTGAACACCGTGTGGATCACGACCGCGACGAGATATCCCGGAACGAACCACCACGGGCTGAAGTCGAAGTCCCCCGCTTCCTCGCGGGTCTCGCGCTCGGCGAGCTCGTGCGCGATAGCCGCGAGGAGTGCGAGTGTCGTGCCATGCATCACCGCGGTGCCGAGGCCGCGCACCAGCCACGTGCTCGCGCCATATTGCGGGAAGACGGTCAGATAGATGATGTTCTCGACGACCGAAAAGCCGGCGCCGATCGCGAAGCCCGAGATCACCGCGTCGAGCTTGAAGCCGATGCGGTTGAGCCCGAACAGCATGATCACGACCGCCGCCTTGAACGCTTCCTCGATCCACGGCGCGACGAACCGGCTGTAACCCGAGAAGCCGATCGGCAGCGTGTCGATGAGCCGGCCGCTGATCGGGTAGACGGCGATCGCGGCGATCCCGCCGAGCAGCAGCAGCAGCAGGATTTCGGTCAGGCTCATCAGCTTGAACGCGTCGAGCCAGACGAAGATCGCCAGCAGGATGAGGACGGGGACGAGCGCCAGGCCCCAGTGCGCGGACTCGGCGATAAACTGCGTCATCGCGGACAACCTACATGATTTTCAACGAGGCGAGCCACTCCGTCTTGCGATAATCGCCGTCGGCCCATCCCGCCGCAGCGCCGACCGAGAACACCATCGGCAGCCGAAGCGCGACGGTGAAGTTGAGATCGAGCTGCGCGCCCAGATCATAATAGCGATGGCCGTCGCCGTCGGGACTCCTCGTGGCCATCGCTCCGGCGAACACGGCGGGGCGTACATAGCTCAGATAGAATGCGGGCGTGCCGACTTCGGCGAAGCGCACCGGCGGAAGGTTGATCTCGCCGGTCAGCTTGGCGAAGCGCCGCGCGGCGATCTCGTCGATCTCGAAACCGGGGAAGCTTTCTTCCTCGCGGTAGCGCTTCTCCGGCCGGTCATCGACGTAATTGTTGCGGAACGACCCGAAATAATAACTGGCGAGCGGGTGCAGGTGATCGCCCCACGCTGCGCCGGCGCTCGCGTAGATCCACGCCGAACTGTTGGCCAGCGGCAGCGGCACGCCATAGTCGATCCCGCCGTGGATCTTCGGGAACATCTCGCCCTGCGCGATGTCGAGATCGGTGATCCCGCGCCACGCGATGCCCTTTTCGTGGTCGACCCCGCCCAGCGCCTTGCGGGTATTGGTGTAGCGCGCGCCGGCCTCGAACGAGACGATGTTCTTGGGGCTCGGGATATTCTGCGCGTTGGGCAGCCGCTCGAGGCCGAGATAGACCGCGCCCGAGCCGAACAGGTCGAGCTGGCGCGGCGGATCGTAGATCACGGTCTTGTCATAAGCGGCGCTGAAGATGTCGCCGCGGCGGCTGCGCTCGACCGGCCCGAACAGGTCGTAGAAATCGGCCGCGTTGTGCAGATATTTGAAGTCCCAGTTGAGCGTCTTGTACTGCAGCTTGGCGTGCAGCCGGTCCTTGGTCCGCATGTGGTCGAACGGCGACACGCTGATGCTGGCGTTGACCTGCCGGAACTGCAGCGGATCCTCGAAATGGATGAAGTAGCCGGGCGAGATCGCGCCTTTATAGCCTTCGACGATCGGGTACATGCCGGCCAGCTTGATCCGCCGCGCGCTGTTGTATTTGCTCCTGGCGGTGATCATCGAATCGAGATCGACGTTGGCCGGTGAGCCGACGCCCCATTGCTTGAGCTCGGGGCGCGCGTTGACCAGGTGGGTGCCGAGGAATTCGACCGTGCCCAGGTCGTTCTGTACCTGCGGCTGGAAGCGCACCGGCTGCAGCCCCTGGCCGCTGTATTCATAGGCGATCAGCGACCCGTCGGGCTGCGGCATCGGCCGGAAGAATCCGGTCGAGGCGTTGCTCAGCGCGTCATATTTCCCGGACGCGATGTCGAACCGGAAGACGTTCGAGACGCCGGTGTAATAAGACGTGCCGTACAGCGATTTTCCATCGGGCGCGAAGCTGAAGCCTTCGGGCGTCGACGGCGGCAGGTCGAGCCGTGCGACCTCGGTCGGGTCGCCGTCGGGCGACAGGCTGGCGAGGTCCCACACCCGCACCGACTGGGTGCCGTCGACCTCCCCGAACGAGGCCGAGATCTTCGTCCCGTCGGGTGAAACGTCGAGGTCGAACGGAACCTGCCCGTATTTGAACGTGTGGACCTGGTTGAAGCCGCCGTAGGGCGGCGGGATACGGACGATCGTCGCCAGCCCGTTCTCGTGCCGGATGCCCCAGATCGACTTGTCGGCCGGGTTGAGCACCAGGTCGCCAATGCGCGCGTCGCGCAGCAGCATGCGCTTGCGCCCGGTGTCGACGTTGACCGCGACGAGGTCGCGGAACGCGTAATTGTCCTCGGTGTAATAAGCGGTCCGCGCGTCTGGATCGAAGGCAAGGCTGGTCACCTTGTAGAGCATCATCCCCTTGATTTCCTGGAGCTTGGTCAGCTTGCCCGTGGCCAGGTCCATGCGCCCGATGAAGCCGATCGTGCCGGGATAGCGGAACGCCGCGATCAGGCTGTTGGTCTTCGCGTCGACATAGCCGCGCGAGATCGAGCCCAAGCCCTTCGGACTGAGCTTGATCGTCTCCGTCAGCGGATATTGCGCGAGCTTGGCGAGGTTCGCTTTCTGATATTCCTGCTCGAATGCGATCCAGTCGTTCCACACGTCGTCGAGGCGGTGGCCGAAAACCTTCTTGAACTGGGCGGCGTAGAAGCCCTTGCTGTCCTCGCTGCGGCTTTGCCACTCGACGAACTTGTCCGGCCCGTATTTCAAGGCCAGGTACGACATGAAGCGCGTGCCGTAGAGATAGTCGTTGACGCCGACCTGGAAGTCGACCGCGATCCCTTCGGATTCGAGGCCGAGCGGCGAATAAAATTTGTCGTGGTCGCGAACCTTCGCGCGCCACACCATCTCGTCATAGCCGCCCTGCGCCCGGCCCAGCCCGCCCGACATCCACGTCTCGAAGAACACCGCGCCGCCCTCGAGATACCAGCGCGGCGCGTTGACCCGCGGCGTCGCCAGGAAATTGTAGAGGATCGATTCGGGATGCTCCTGGATCGGCATTACCTTGCCGTGGAAGAAGCGGCGCCACGACGCGTCCTGGCGGTTCCACACGTCCATTTGCGCGACGTGCGCCATCTCGTGGTTGACGATGGTGAAGAAGCGCTCGCCGGGCGTGAACGTCTCCATCGTGATCGAGAGAGGCGCGACGTCGATCAGCACCGTGTTGTTGGGCGAGGCCCTGGCGCCCGCGTTGGCATAGTCGCTGAAGTCCTTCAGCAGCACGGTCGTCGGCTCCCACGGAGTCCAGTTGAACTTCTTTTCGTGGAAGCGGAGCGCGTTCTCGTAGGCGCGCGCGATATAGGGCGTCAGGTAGGTCTGGACCGGGTCGAAATAGAGAAGGTCGAGATCCTTGGTCTCGAGCGTGGTGAGGTCGATGCCCGAGGCATCCGGCGGGACGTGCGCCGGCCCCTGCTCCTTGACCGGCTCCTTGGGCGCCGGCTCCTGCGGCGGCGTGTCGGGCTCGGGAACCGGCTCGACGACGGTCGTGGTTTCCGGCTGCGGAGGAGGCGGCTGCGGCGCTTGTTGCGCTACAGCCGCCGAAGCGGTCCCGAGCAGCAGCGGCGCGACGATGCTTGACACCGCGTGCCGCGGCCGCCCGATCCCCCTCATCAGCCCCCCACAAAACGCCGCCGAGGCGGCTTACGCGTCAGTCCGCCTGGTGTATCGCGTTCGCCACATTGCCGGACCGCAACGCCGCGCCGAACGCCGAATTGCCGACCAGCGCCTTGAAGTTGGCGTTTTGCGACAAGGCCGAGAAAGCGGCGGCATTCCGCGCGAGCACGCCAAGCGCCGTCGGGTTGCTGAGCAGCGCGGAGAATGCACTCGGGTTGGTCGAGATCGCCGACAGCGCAGCGCCGTTGGTCTGCAGGGCCGACTGCATCGCCGCATTGAGCTTGCCGTCCGCCTGCAACGCCGACAGCGCGGCCGCCGAGTTGAACTTCGACGCGGCCATCGCCGACGTCGCCAGCGCCTGCCCGTTCTTGCCGAAGTTGGCGAACGCCGCCTTGTTCTGCGCCATCAGCGCCGACGCGGCCTGCAGGTTATGAAGCGACGCGCTGCTCGACATCAGCTGGTGGAACTGACTCGCCGCCTGGCTGAGCTTCGAGAAAGCAGCCCCGTTGTCGGCACTCAGCGCTTCCATCGCTTTCGCGTCCTGGGACAGCTTGGCGAAGGCCGCCGTCTGGGCAGACATGGCCGGGTTGGCGCCGTTCGCGGCGTCGACTTTGAACTTGGCGACGTTGCCCGCATATCTGCTGAACTGCGAGGCCTGCTGACTCATCGCCAGGAAAGCCGCGGGATGGTTGTTGATCAGCGCCGAGAAGGCCGCCGGGCTGCTCGCGATCGCGCCGAGCGCGGCCGGGGCGCCCGACAGGCTGGCGAGCGGCTTCGCGCCTTGCGCGAAAGCCGCCACCGTCGAGCCGTTCAATGCGCCGGCCATGCTGAGGTTCGATCCCAGCTGGAACGCCGCCTGAGCCGCCGACTGAAGCGCCGAGGCGTTGGTGCCCAGCTTGGAGAATGCAGCCTCGTTCTTGCCGATCAGACCGGCCGCGACCTGCAGGTTGTGGAACGACGCGTCGTTCTGGCTGAGCGCCTTGAAGTTGCTGGCGTTGTTGAGCAGCGCCGAGAAGGCGGCGCCATTGCTCGCGCTCAACGCCGACATCGCCGCATCATCGCGCGCGAGCTTGGCGAAATTGGCCTGTTGGGCCGCCATCGCCGGGTTCGCGCCATTCGCCGCGTCGACTTTGAACTGGGCGACGTTGTTGCCGTATTTGCTGAACGCCGCCGCGTTGTTGATGATCGCGGAGAAGGCGGCCGGGTGGCTGTTGATCAGCGCCGAGAAGGCCGCCGGCTTGCCGGCGATCGCCGCGAACGCGCCCGGAACCTGCGACAGCTTCGCGAAGGCCGCCGAATTTTGCGCCATCACGCTCAGCGCCGCGGTATGCGCCGCATTCGCTTGCGATGCCGCGGACAGCGCCGTCGCCTGCTGAACGAGGTTGTGGAACTTCGACGGGCTGCTCGCCAGCGCGGCGAAGCGCGCCGGATCGGCGGCGATCGCCGCCATCACCGCGCGATTATCGGCAAGCGCCGCGAACCCGGGATCATCCGCGAGCTTGCGGAAGTTCGGGTCCTTCACCAGCACCTGGAAAGCGTCGGTCTGCATCAGCTCCGGAACGGAGGTGTCGCCGAGCGTGACATCGGCTTCGCCGATCTGGCTCGAGACATAGCGTTGCGATGGAGCGATGGTGCCGGCGCTCGGTCCGAGCGGCGGATAGACACGGCCGAGGCCATACGCAGCAAGTCCGACGGCGAGCACGCCGGCGGTCGTCAGAAGCATTTTACGATTGTTGGATGCAAGAGTAGCCATGATTACCCCCTGGTCTGTCAAGGCAGTCCCGCTCTGACTCTGCGTTAATCAAGAGTCAATGAATGAATCGTTCCGAATGGCGCGGTTAAGCCGCTGCCGATCCATAGAAAATGGCCGAATTCTGCCAAGCGTGACAGTCCCAATCGCGCATTAACCACTTCCGCGAGCCATTCCACAACCATGGCGGGATTATGCCGACTCCAGTCCTCGTGGAGGGACTGGTTATGCAGATCCGTAGTCTCGCGATTGGCGTTGCCGCACTGAGCCTTGGCGCATCGGCTTTGGCCGAGCCGGCGAAGCCCGCGCCGCAGCAACCGGCCCAGCCGGCGAACCGGCCGGCCCAGGTCGTGCTCGCTTCGGCGGAGGAGTCGCCGACGGTGCCGACGCCGTCAGCCCAGGAGACGCCCGCCCCGGCCAAGAAGCGCGCCGCGCGCGTGACGACCTGCCGCTGCGCCGGACAATCGTCCGACCACTAAGCGGCGCTCAATGCGCCTGCGCGATCCGCGGGTTCGCCCGAATCACCGGGATTTCGCCATCGCCGACCGCCGCGAACGCCGCCCAGTAGAACGGGTGCGAGGTGTTCGGGTCGTCCATCAGCTGGCGCTGTGACAGCCTGAGCGCGGTCACGGTCGGCGTTCCCGGCGGCGCCGAGAACAGTCCCGTAATCAGCCGCTGAGTCGCATTATAGTCGTCCGGCACCGGCCAGTGGCTGGCGAGCACCAGGCGCCCGCCGGCCCCGACGAACGCCCGCACCAGCCCGTCGAGCGCCACGTCGCCGCCGGTCGAGAGGCCGACCGCCTGGGTCGCCGCGGCGGTCGCCTTGCCGGCGGTGTCGCATGCCGACAGGACCACCAGATCGGCGTCGAGGTTGAGGTCGAAAATCTCGCGGAAGGTGAGCAAGCCGTCGGAGCCCGAGCCGCCGAAGCTGGTCAGCAGCGCCGGCTGCGCCGCGCATTTGGGCGCGCGCGCGGTGACCACGCCGTGCGTCGCGAAATGGATCACGCGATACTGGCTGAGGTCGCCCTCGGTCTCGAGGCCGGTGTCGGTGAACTGGTCGCCGGTGACGATCCGCACGCCGTTGGGGTCGATCGCCGAAAAGATATTGCCGGCGACCTGAAGCTCCTTGGCGGAGATCGGATGTTCCCACGACGACAGCGGCAGCACGCAGTCGCGGTCGGCCGCGGCCGGAATGACGCGCGCCTGGCCCTGCGGCGGCGTGTTCTCGCCGAGGCCGAGGTAGAGCTTGGGCGCCGCAGACGGCGGAGCGGCCCGCAATTGCGCGAACGAGCGCGGCGACACCGAGGTGCTGATGTCGCGATCGCGCCCGAACCAGGCAATTCCGCGGAAGTCGAACTCGGCGTCCCCGCCGGCCTGCGCGCGCTTTTGGTAGGCATCGACCGACGCCTGATCCATCACCAGCAGGCTCGGCGGCAGCCGCAGCATCGCGCCGTCGGCCTCGAACACCAGGTGCTTGACCGCCGGAAGCTCGGCCTGGAACGGCGCGAACAACTCGTTGTAGAGCTGGTGCGCCAGGCCGACGTCGAACGCATAAGTGATCCGCTGCCCGTTCTCGACCGTCGAGATGGTCTCGCGCAGCGCGTCGACCTGCTCGCCGAGCTGCTTGCCGGTGACCTCGAGCTTGACCGGCCGCGCGGCTGTCGGCGTGACCAGGAATGCGTAGGTGTGATCGCCGACGATGGTCATCCGATAATAGGCCTCGCCCTCGCGCAGTGACTTCTGCAGGTCGGCGAGCGGGATCACGCTGTCGGAGACGGCGCGGTAGCGCGGGAAGGTGGCAAGCGCGGCCTGGCTGGCAACCTGCTGCTTCTGCGCCTCGTTGATCGACGCCCGCAGCCGGTGCGCCTTGAACAATTCCTCGGGCGCCAGCTTGGGCGTGTCTTCGAGCCGCGCGAGCTCGATTCGTGCCCGCTCGATCTGCCGCGTCAGGTTGACCGACTGGCGGAACAGCCGCGACGCCTCGGTCGTACCGCCGCTGAGCTCGCGCGCGAGCACCGCCTGGGTCTGGGCGAGACCGGGCCGGACCATGAGCTGGGTCGCCGCGAAAATCTCGGCGAGCGACGCCGGGTCGTTCTTCTTCAGAAGGATGTCGACATAGGGCCGCAGCACGTGCGCGAAGGACGGCGGCAGGTTGCTCGTGTCGGGCTGCGAATGGACGATGTCGCGGAACATCGATTCCGCGGTCGCCAGCTGGCCGTTGCGCGCGAGATAGCCGGCGAGGCGCGCTTTCGCATTCAATAGCGCCGCCGAGTCGGGATAATTGGCCTCGAGCAGCGCGACCCCCTCGCGATAGAGCCGCGCGGCCTCGGTCGGGTTGCTCGAATCTTCCGCGATCGCGGCGAGATCGCCGAGGATTTGCGCGCGCATCCAGACGATCGACACGACCTTGCCGCCGCGCACCGCCTGGAGCTTGGCGTCGGCGCGCTGCAAGGCTGCGGTCGCGCCTGCGACGTCGCCCGCGAGGCGCAGCGAAGTTCCGCGCAGCTGCAGCGCCTGGCCGTCGAGGATCTCGGCTTTCTCTACCGGCAGCAGCTCGTCCGACGCCGCGCCGAGCTGCTTGCCGAGCTTGCTGTCGGCGTTGAGCCGCTTCGACGTCGCCGCGTCGATCTCGAGCGCGCCGGTTTCGGCCGCGCCGGCCATTTCGGTGCCCTTGGGCAACGGCTTGTCGAGCTCGGCGAGCGCGTCCTTCTCGCGGCCCTGGTTGAGCAGGTGCATCGCGCGGTAGTTGCGCAGCCGCCGGGCGACGATCGGGTCGGTGCCGACCGCCTCGCTGGCACGCGCGAACAAGGCGTCGGCCTCGTCGTAGCGGCCAAGGTTCGACTTCTGCAGCGCCTCGTTGGCGAGGCCCTCGGCGCGGCTCAGCGGCGCGTCGCTCGCGCTCGTCACCGCGGCGAAGAATTCCGCGGCCTCGGCATAGCTCCCGGCATTGTTGCGGCGATAGGCTTCGTTGAGCGCCCGGGTGGGATCCAGCGTTCCAGCCTGGACTCGCGCGAAGGCTGCCGGGTCGCCGGCGCCGGTGGTCGCGATCGACACTTCGCCCGGCACCTGCCGGTCGGCGACCATGCTGCGCAATCCCAGCTTCAGCGCGCTGTCATATCCGGCGAGCCCTTCGGCGATGTAGAACTGCTTGCCCTGCGTCAGCTGATAGACCCGGTAGCCGACGTCCATGTCCTTGAGCTTGCAGTCGAAGCTTTCGACGCGCCCGAGGCCCTCGATCGTCTCCTGCGTCGCGGCCGCGCACGTCACTTTGTCCGCCCGCAGTCCCGCGAGGTGCATCCCGCCCTTGGCTTCGCGCAGCTTGTAGAGCTTGCCGACGGGCAGCGCGGCGTCGCGGCAGGTCAGCGTGTAGCCGGCATCGAACATGCTGGTCAGGCCCGGGTCCGCGCCCATGCTCTGCGCCGAGCAGAAGATCGTGCCGCTGTTGCCGATGCGGAAATTGTCGCGGACGCTGAGCGGCGCCGCGCTTGCGGGGGCGGAAGCCGCGACCAGGGCCGCGGTGGCTGCAATCGCTATCGCTGTGCTGCGCATGTCGATTCTCCGCTCAATTGCCGCCGCCGGGGGCGTCGCTGCCGCTGGTGACCGGTTCTTCGATCGGCGGTTCGATCGACACCGGGCCGGTGTTGATCAGGCCGACCGACGCATCGACGTTGGTGCTGCTGTCGTCGCCGCTGTCCTCGTCGTCATCGCTGGACTCGTCGTCCGACGTATCGTTCGCGAACTCGTCGCTTCCCGACATCGCCGACGGACTGCCCATCAGCCCGATGGGACCCAGGATCGACTCGACTCCGGGCACCGGCGGTTCTTCCGGCGGCGGCTGCGTCTGGGGCGTGCAGCCCGCGCCGACGCCGCAGCCGTTGACCGCGGAATCGCTGGTGAATCCGCCGGCGCCTTCGAACGCCACCTGCTCGAGGAATTCATCGCCGGTGACGGTCGTGCCGCCGGACGTCTGCTGGCCGAACAGGATGACCGTCGCGGGGTCGCTGCCCTGGTTGACGATGTGCAGGCCGCCGTCGCCGACGGTCAGCCCGGCCGGCTGGTCGGCCGTCCCGCTGTTCTGGACGAGGAAGCTGCTGCCGAGCATCGTCACCGTGATTCCGCCGGCCTGGAGATAGCCGGCCGGATTGACGGCGCCGTTGTTGGTCCCGAGCGCCTGCTCGAAGCCGGCGAAGCTCGGGTCGGCGTTGAGCTGGTCGAGCAACGCGCCGTCGGCCGCCCAGATGTCGTGCGCGGTCAGCGCCAGCGATCCGGCGAGACCGCCGTCGCTGCCGGTCATCGTGATTGCGCCGCCGTCGGTGTCGATCTGGATGCTGTCGCCGCCGGTGATCGCCAGCGAATCGCCCGAGCCTGCGTTGACGAAGTCAACCTGCCCTTCGACCAGCACATTGCCGCCGGTGGTGAGGTTGACGTGGCTGACGTGCCCGCCGGGCGCGCCCGAGCCTTCGATCTGCACATCGCCGACCACGACGTCCGGACCGGCGCCGCCGGTCGCCGACTGGCCGGTGATGTTGAGCGTGTCGGCGAATAGGTCGCCGTCCTCGTTCAGCACATATTGCGCCCCCGAGGCGTCCGTCGCGCCGATGGCGACCGGAGCGTCGCTGACGGCGATTAGGTTGACGACGTCGGTCACGCCGGCCTGGCCGAGGCTGCCGCCCGCGGCGACCGTGATATCGGCCGAGGTCACGTCGATCTGCGGCGCCGACACGGTCCCGAGGAAGGTGGCGAGCCCGCCGGCCGACAACTCGGTCGAGCCGCTCGCGGTGACGTCGCCCAAGGTCAGCGCTGTGCCGGCCGCCGCCTGCAGCCGGCCGGTCGCGATCGGACCGTTGATGGCGACCGAGCCGCCGGTCGCGACTGGCGCGAGCGCAAGCACGATATTGGGGT
>DASTID010000124.1:0-5667 GCA_035717905.1 Sphingomicrobium sp.
CCGGCGATCAGGGTCGCGCCCACCAGGCTGAGCCGGACGATCAATGGATCGACCCCGGTGTAATCGGCCAGGCCGGCGGCGACTCCCATGACTTTCGCGTCGCTGCGGTTGATGACGAAACGTCCGTTCATTGCACTTTCCTTGGCGTGAAAGACTTCAGGCGATCGGCAGCGAAGTCGCGGCCGAGACGAACAGCAGCGCCGTGACGAAGGCGGCGGCGAAGACGGTGGCGGTCTGGCGGGCCGAAGCGATAGTCGTGAACATTGGTTGTACCCCTTTGCATTGTCTTTGACGGACCCGACCATCGGGCCACGCCCTGTTCAATGCAGGAGCCGTGCCAATTCAAAAAAGATGTCATATTTCAGTGCGAGCGTGTCGCTTCGGCTTCGCGAAGCTGGCACAAGACGCCGCAATTTGGGAAATTTCGCCTGCTAGGCCGGCGCCGCCGCTGGCGATCCCTGTCCGGTTATGGACAGATGCTACACTTGTAGCAGCCGGATCCGGTCAGCTCGAGGTCGACTCCCCGCCATCGGGGTGGAGCACCTGCCCGGTCATGTAGCTCGCGTCGTCGCAAGCGAGAAACAGGAACGAGGGCGCGACCTCGTTGGGCTGGCCGGGGCGGCCCATCGGCGTGTCCTTGCCGAAGTCGGGGATTTTCTCCGGCTCCTGCCCGCCGAACGGGTTGAGCGGAGTCCAGATCGGGCCGGGCGCGACGGCGTTCACGCGGATTCCCTGCTCGACGAGATTTTTCGCCAGCGAGCGGGTGAAGGCAGTGATCGCCCCTTTCGTCGAGCTGTAGTCGAGCAGCTGCGGCGAGCCCTCGTACATCGTCACCGACGTGCAGTTGATGATCGCCGATCCATCCTTGAGGTGCGGCATCGCCGCCTGGGTCATGAAGAACATGCCGAAGATGTTGGTCTGGAAGGTGCGCTTGAGCTGATTCTCGGTGATGTCGGTGATCGCCTTGTCCGGATGCTGCTCGCCCGCATTGTTGACGAGGATGTCGAGCCGGCCGAGCTGGTCGACCGTCCGCTTCACCGCTTTATCGCAGAACGCCTTGCTGCCGATGTCGCCGGCGATGGCGAGCGCGCGCCGCCCCTCCTTCTCGACGATCCCCTGGGTCTTCCTGGCGTCGTCATGCTCGCACAGATAGACGATCGAGACGTCGGCGCCCTCGCGCGCGAACAGGGCCGCGACGGCCCGGCCGATGCCGCTGTCGCCGCCGGTGACCAGCGCGACCTTGCCCTTGAGCCGGCCCGACCCGGCATAACGCGGCTGCCAGTCGGGCTTGGGCTCGAGCTCGCTCTCGTGGCCGGGCAGCTGATCCTCGTGGATCATTGGCTCCATGACGTCGGACATTGCGGCTACTCCTTGGGCGCGACGCCCATCCCTTGTTCCTCGAACTCGTCGGCGGTCGCCTGGTTGAGCCCGTGCCTGTCGGGCCTGGCGCCGCGCTTGCCGCGCGGCATCGCCGGGCGCCGCCGGCGTGGCGGTTTGGATTGAGCGGCCTTGCGCATGTCGTCATGAACCGCTCCGTCGAAGGGCGGTTCCGCCCAGGGCCGGTTTGCGGGCGCTGCCCGCGGCCCCTACCTAGGCGCGATGGCGAGCAATCCGGCAGCAGCGCAGGCAAGGCCCAAAGGCGGCTTCGCGGCGCTGTGGCGCTTCCTGCCGATGCTCTGGCCGAAGGGCGAGACCGAGCTCAAGGCGCGGGTCGTCGCCGCGGTCGCGCTGGTGCTCGCCGGCAAGGCCGCGGTGCTGGTGATGCCGTTCGCATACAAGGCGGTGATCGACGGGATGAGCGGCGATCGCGCGGTGGCGGCGTACGTCGTCGCCGGGCTGGTCGCCGGCTATGCGACCGCGCGCTTTGCCGGCGTGCTGACCGACAACCTGCGCAATGCCCTGTTCGAGAAGGTCGGCCAGAGCGCGGTGCGGCGGCTCGCCGGCCAGGTGTTCCGCCACGTCCACGACCTGTCGCTGCGCTTCCACCTCGAGCGACGCACCGGCTCGCTCACCAAGATCGTCGAGCGCGGCACCAAGAGCATCGACATGATGCTCTATTTCCTGCTGTTCAACATCGCCCCGACGGCGATCGAGCTGACCGCGATCTGCGTCATCTTCTTCGTCAAGTTCGGCGCCGGCCTGGTCGGCGCGACGCTCGCGATGGTCGTCATCTACATCGCCTTCACACGCCGGGTGACCGACTGGCGCGCGCAGCTTCAGCGGCAGATGAACGAGGTCGACAACAAGGCCATCGGCCGCGCGGTCGACTCGCTGCTCAACTACGAGACGGTCAAATATTTCGGCGCCGAGGAGCGCGAGGCGGCGCGCTACGACGAGGCCGTCGGCGCGTTCACCAGCGCGGCGGTGCGCAACGAAACCTCGCTCGCCTGGCTCAACATCGGCCAGTCGCTGATCACCAATCTGATGATGGCCGGGGCAATGATCTTCACCGTCTGGGGGTGGAGCAAGGGGCGGTTCACGCCGGGCGACGTGGTGCTGGTCAATTCGCTGTTGATGCAGCTGTTCCGGCCGCTCGACATGCTCGGCTGGGTCTATCGCTCGATCCGCCAGGGCCTGATCGACATGGAGGCGATGTTCGACCTCCTCGACACCCCTGCCGAGGTGACCGACGCGCCGGGCGCCGAGCCGCTCGCGGTCACGCGCGGCCACGTGCGCTTCGAGGGCGTCAGCTTCGGCTATGAGGCCGAACGCGAGATTCTGATCGGCCTAGACCTCGACGTCCCGGCCGGCACCTCGCTGGCGATCGTCGGTCCGTCGGGCGCGGGCAAATCGACCATCGCCCGGCTGCTCTACCGGTTCTACGACCCGACCGCCGGGCGCATAACCATCGACGGACAGGACATCGCCGAGGTCACGCAGAAGAGCCTGCGCGCGGCAATCGGCATCGTCCCGCAGGACACCGTGCTGTTCAACGACACGATCGCCTACAACATCGGCTACGGCCGCGACGGCGCGAGCCAGGCGGAGATCGCGGCGGCGGCGCGCGGCGCGGCCATCGACCGCTTCGTCGAGGCGCTCCCCGGCCATTACGATTCCATGGTCGGCGAGCGCGGGCTCAAGCTGTCGGGGGGCGAGAAGCAGCGGGTCGCGATCGCCCGGACCTTGCTCAAGAACCCGCCCATCCTGGTGCTCGACGAAGCCACGTCGGCGCTCGACAGCCGGACCGAGGAGGCGATCCAGCAGACGCTCGAGCGCATCGCCGAGAGCCGCACCACGATCATGATCGCGCACCGGCTCTCGACCATCGTCCATGCCGACCAGATCGCGGTCCTCGACGATGGCGCGGTTGTCGAGCGCGGCACGCACGAGCAACTGCTCGCGCAGGACGGCCTTTACGCCGAGCTGTGGACGCGGCAGGCTGCCGAGCGCTCGGAACAATTGACGGCGGAAGCGGCGGAGTGAGTCCCGAGCAGATTCTCAAGCAGACGTTCGGCTTCGACCATTTCCGCGGCGTCCAGGAACAGGTCGTCGGCCGGGTCCTCGCCGGCAAGCACACGCTGGCGGTGATGCCGACCGGCGCCGGCAAATCGCTATGTTACCAGCTGCCCGCGCTCGCGCGTCCGGGCACCGCGCTGGTCATCTCGCCGCTGATCGCGCTGATGCACGACCAGATCCGCTCGGCCGAGGCGTTCGGACTCCGCGCCGCCTCGCTGACCAGCGCCGACGCCGACCGCGAACGGACGGCCGAGCGGCTGCGCGCCGGCGCCCTCGACCTGCTGTATGTCGCGCCGGAGCGCGCGACCGGCGAGGCCTTCCGCCGGCTGATCGCCGACGTCCCGCTGGCGCTGATCGCGATCGACGAAGCGCATTGTGTCAGCGAATGGGGCCATGATTTCCGGCCCGATTATCGCCAGCTGGAGCCGCTGCTCGACGCGCGCGGGGACGTGCCGCGCCTGGCGCTGACCGCGACTGCCGACGCGCGCACCCGCGCCGACATCCTGGCGCAGCTCGGCATTCCCGCCGAGGGGCTGATCGTCGCCGGCTTCGACCGGCCCAACATCCGCTACCACGTGCGGCACCGCGAGCAGACCGGGAAGCAGTTGCGCGAGCTGTTCGCCGCGCAGCCGGGCCCGGGGATCGTCTATGCGCCGAGCCGCGACAAAGCCGAGAAGATCGCCGAGCAGATCGCGCGCGACGGCCGCCCGGCGCTGCCCTATCACGCCGGCCTCGAGCCCCGCGTGCGCGTCCGCAACCAGGGCGAGTTCGTCGGTTCGGAAGAGATGGTGATCGCGGCCACGGTCGCGTTCGGCATGGGCATCGACAAGCCCGATGTCCGCGTCGTCGCCCATGCCGCGATCCCCAAGAGCATCGAGGCCTATTACCAGGAGACCGGCCGCGCCGGGCGCGACGGCGAGCCGGCCGAGGCCTGGCTGTTCTGGGCACAGGACGATTTCGCGAAGGCGCGGCGGCGGATCGAGCTCGAAGTCGAGCCCGGGCGCCAGGCGGGCGAGCGCGAGCGGCTGAATGCGCTCGCCGCTTTAGTCGAGACCGCCGGCTGCCGCCGCGCGATCCTGCTGCGCCACTTCGGCGAGGACCCGCCCGAGCGCTGCGGCAATTGCGACAATTGCCTCGACCCGCCGGCCACGATCGACGCCACCGAAGTAGCGCGCAAGTTTCTGTCGGCGGTGTTCCGCACGGAGATGCGGTTCGGCGCGGCGCACCTCGCCGCCGTGCTCGGCGGCGACGACAACGAGAAGGTGCGCCAGTTCGGACATCACCGATTGTCGGTGTTCGGTATCGCCTCGCCCGAAGAGCTTGCGCTGGTTCGGCCGGTCGCGCGGGCGCTGCTCGCCCGCGATGCACTGCGCGCCGACGCTTATGGGGGCCTCTCGTTCGGGCCGGGCGCGAAGCCGATCCTCAAGGGCGAGCAGCAGCTCGTCATCGCCATCCCGCCCAAGCGCACGGGCCGCCGCCGCGACCGCCAGGCCGGCCCCGCCGATCCCTTGTTCGACGCGCTGCGCGAGGCCCGGCGATCGCTCGCCGCCGAGGCCGGCGTCCCGGCCTATGTCGTCTTCCACGATTCGACGCTTCGCGAGATCGCCGCCGCGCGTCCGCGCAGTCTCGACGAGCTCGCCGGAATCAACGGCGTTGGCCAAGCCAAGCTTGCTCGCTATGGGGACGCCATGCTTGCCGCGGTGGAAGCCGCCGGCTGACCATTCAGCGTGCGTGCAAGCGGACCGGCCTAACAGGCCTAAGTGATTGAAATCCTGGGGAGAGCCATGTTTCGTAGAGTCCTGCTTGCGTCCGCCGCGATCGCCATCGCCACTTCAGCCCAGCCCGCGCTCGCCGCGCCGGCCAACGCCGCCGCCTCGGCCGCCTTGCCGGCGTCGAACCCGTTCGCGAAGCCGAGCACGCTTCCGTTCCAGGCGCCCGATTATGCGAAGATCAAGGACAGCGACTATCTGCCCGCGATCATGGCCGGGATGGCCGAGCACAAAAGCGAAGTGACAGCGATCGCGAACCAGGCCGCGGCGCCGACCTTCGACAACACGCTCGGCGCGCTCGAACGCTCGGGCGAGCTGCTCGAGCGGGCGATCCTCGCGTTCTCGGCGGTCAACGGCGCCGACACCAACGACACGCTGCAGGCGACCGAGACCAAGACGTCGCCGCTGCTCTCGCAGCACCGCGACTTCCTCTATCTCAACG
>DASTID010000125.1:0-6330 GCA_035717905.1 Sphingomicrobium sp.
CGGCACGTTCGCGCCTTCGACGATCAGGCGGATGGTCACGCGGTTCTGGATTCCGAGACCGGAACCGATCGGCGCGCCGAGCGGCATGACCGCCACCGCGCCCGCTTCCTCGAGCTGCTTCGCGGCGATCGGGTCGTCGACGCAATAGACCATCGGCTCGAAGCCCTCTTTGACCAGCGTCTCGGCCGCCCGCAACGTCTCGCGCATGTCGGGATAAAGCGTCCTCGCCTCGCCAAGCACCTCGAGCTTGACCAGGTTCCACCCGCCCGCCTCGCGCGCCAGGCGCAGGGTGCGGATCGCCTCGTCGGCGGTGAAGCAGCCGGCGGTGTTGGGCAGGTACGTGACCTTTGCGGGATCGATGAAGTCGGTCAGCCGCGGCTGGGACGGGTCGGAAATGTTGACCCGCCGCACCGCGACGGTGACGATCTCCGCGCCCGACGCTTCGACTGCCGCGGCATTCTCCTCGAGCGTCTTGTACTTGCCGGTGCCGACGATCAGCCGCGAGCTGAAGGCGCGCCCCGCCACCGTCCACGTGTCCGCGCTGATGTCCCGTTGCGCGGTCACTCAGCCCCCTCCGACGAAATGGACGATCTCGAACGCATCGCCATCAGCGACGCCGACCTCGGCCAGCGTCGAGCGCGGGACGATCTCGAGGTTGCGCTCGACCGCGACCTTGCGCGGGTCGAGTCCCAGCAACGCGACCAGCCCGGCGACGCTGGTGCCGTCCGGCACGCGCCGCTGCTCGCCGTTTACGCGGACCGAAAGAGAAGCGTCGAGAGTCATTGACAAAGGCGAGATAGGAAGGTCCACGCGGCCACGCAAATGGCGGAAACGATCTTCGTTCTCAACGGGCCCAACCTCAACCTGCTCGGGACCCGCGAGCCGCGCATCTACGGCAACCAGACGCTGGCCGAGATCGGCGACATGCTCGAACGGCGCGCCAAGGCCCTCAAGGTCGCGCTCGAGGTGCGCCAGTCGAACCACGAGGGCGTGCTGGTCGACTGGCTGCAGGAGGCGCTCGCCAAGGCTTCGGCGGTGATCATCAACGCCGGCGGGTATGCTCACACGTCGGTGGCGATCCGCGATGCCGTGGCGGCGCTGCCGATTCCGGTGATCGAAGTGCATTTGTCGAACGTTTACGCGCGCGAGCATTTTCGCCGCCAGAGCATGATCGCGCAGGTCGCGCGCGGCTCCATCGTCGGCTTCGGGCCGATGGGCTATCGGCTCGCACTGGACGCGGCGGCGTACCTCTGCAAGGGAGCGCCCGCGGGTCAGGCGAAGAGCCAGATTCAATAGGGGAATATTATGGCGGAAGGCGCCAAGGGGGCAAAGAGCGGCGCGATGCGCATCGACCCGGCGCTTGTGCGCGAGCTCGCCGCGCTGCTCACCGAGAATGCGCTGACCGAGATCGAGGTCGCCGATGGCGACCGGCGGATCAAGGTGGGCCGCGACCCGGCGCCGGTGATCGCCGGCCCGGCGCAGGCACCCGCCGCGCCGGCGCTCGCCGCGCCGCCGATGGCAGGTCATGTTTCTCCCGCGGCGCCGGCGGGCGACGCAGCGGCGGAGGAGATCGCCGGCGAGACGATCAAGTCGCCGATGGTCGGGACCGCCTTTCTCTCGCCCGAGCCCGGCGCCAAGGCGTTCGTTGAGGTCGGCGACACGGTCAAGGCCGGCGACACGCTGCTGATCGTCGAGGCGATGAAGGTGATGAACCCGATCACCGCGCCGGCCGGCGGCGTGGTCAAGAAGATCATGGTCAGCGACGGCCAGCCGGTCGAGTTCGACCAGCCGCTCGCGATCATCG
The DNA here is from genome assembly GCA_035717905.1 of Sphingomicrobium sp. Classification (GTDB taxonomy): domain Bacteria; phylum Pseudomonadota; class Alphaproteobacteria; order Sphingomonadales; family Sphingomonadaceae; genus Sphingomicrobium. The sequence goes on from DASTID010000125.1 coordinate 1,805, forward strand.
GCTAGGGCGCACATGGCGATCCACAAGCTGCTGATCGCGAACCGCGGCGAGATCGCGCTCCGCATACATCGCGCCTGCCACGAGATGGGGATCAAGACGGTCGCCGTCCATTCGACCGCCGACGCCGATGCGATGCACGTGCGCCTGGCCGACGAGACGGTGTGCATCGGCCCGCCGCCGGCGAGCGAATCCTATCTCAACATCCCCAACATCATCTCGGCCGCCGAAGTGGTCCACGCCGACGCGATCCATCCCGGCTACGGCTTCCTGTCGGAGAATGCGCAATTCGCCGAGATCGTTGAATCCCACGACATTATCTGGGTCGGGCCCAAGCCCGAGCACATCCGGACGATGGGCGACAAGATCGAGGCCAAGCGCACGGCGGCGAAGCTCGGCCTTCCACTGGTGCCCGGCTCCGACGGGCCGCTGACGAGCGTCGCGCAGGCGAAGAAGCTCGCCGAGGAGATCGGCTACCCGGTGCTGATCAAGGCCGCGTCGGGCGGCGGCGGGCGGGGCATGAAGGTCGTGCCGGCGGAAGACCAGCTCGAGAGCCTGATGAGCCAGGCGGCGTCCGAAGCGCGCTCGGCGTTCGGGGACGACACCGTCTATATGGAGAAATATCTCGGCGACCCGCGGCACATCGAGTTTCAGGTGTTCGGGGACGGCGAGGGCAATGCCGTCCACATGGGCGAGCGCGACTGCTCGTTGCAGCGCCGCCACCAGAAGGTGCTCGAGGAAGCGCCGTCGCCGGTGATCACGCCCGAGGTGCGCGCCCGGATGGGCGAGGTCGTGCGGGTGGCGATGAGCGAGATGGCCTATCGCGGCGCCGGCACGATCGAGTTCCTCTACGAGGACGGCGAATTCTACTTCATCGAGATGAACACCCGGCTCCAGGTCGAGCATCCGGTGACCGAAATGATCAGCGGCATCGACCTGGTGCGCGAGCAGATCCGCATCGCCTCTGGCGAGGGGCTGTCCTGCACGCAGGAGCAGATCCACCTGCACGGCCACGCGATCGAGTGCCGGATCAATGCCGAGGATCCGGAGACCTTCGCGCCCTCGCCGGGCCTGGTGAAGAATTACGTCGCGCCGGGGGGCATGCACGTGCGGGTCGATAGCGGCCTCTACACCGGCTATCGTGTGCCGCCTTATTACGACAGCATGATCGGCAAGCTGATCGTATATGGTTCGACCCGCGAGCGGTGCATCATGCGCCTCAAGCGTGCGCTCGAGGAATTTGTCGTGGAGGGCATGAAGACCACCATCCCGCTCCATCAGAAGCTGGTTCGGGACGAGGAGTTCAAAGCCGGCGATTATACCATCAAGTGGCTCGAACGCTGGCTCGCCGAGCAGCATGAGAAGGAGTCGGCGGTCGCCTAAACTTTCCGCTGCCGTCGCGCGTTTGCCGGGGCGGAAACGCTGCCATGTCGTCGTATCGCGGAACCGCTGAAGGACCCGACCGGGCGAAGGCGATCGTCGCCGTCATCGCCGTGCATGCGCTGCTCGCCGCCGGCATTCTGACCGGGCTCAACGTGCGGATAGTCTCGGCGGCGGTCGAGCGCCTCAAGACGTTCGATATCCGAATCCCGCCGCCGCCACCGCCGCCCAGGCCGCCGCCGCCCGCGCCGCGTCCGCAGCAGGCCAGGAAGCCGCCCGGCGCACCGGCCAAGGCGGCGGAGCCGTCGCCCGTGGTCGCGCCTCCGCCGAAGATACCGGCGCCCTCGCCGATCCCGGCGGCCCCGGTCGCCGGGACCGGCAGTGCGACCCGGTCAGGCGCATCGACGTCGGGCAGCGGAACCGGCGCGGGCGGCTCTGGCAACGGCGCCGGGGGCGGCGGCGACTATTCCAGGTTCACGCCTGCGCGGCGCATCAGCAAGATTCCCGACCGCGAATATCGCCGCCTCGCCGCCACCGGCATGCGCCGGGGCAGCGTCGGGGTGACGATCCGCGTCAATAGCGATGGCAGCGCTAACAACTGCCGGGTCGCGCGCTCGAGCGGCGACCGGTCGATCGACGCGTTGATGTGCGAGCTTACGCTCCGCTACGTCCGCTTCGCGCCGGCGCGCGACCCGATCGGCCGCGCCGTGGCGCAGGACGTGACCTTCTATCCCAATTGGTGGAAGCCGTGACCTAGCGACTCGCGCTTTCGCCGGTCGCGGCCGCGGTTTCGCTGCTGCCGGCGCTGCCCGCGAGCTTGGCCGAGTCCCGGCCATAGGCATCGTCGTAATAAGCGATCGTCTGGCCGTCCGGCATCGCCGTCAGATAGGTGATGTATACCGGCACAGGCTCGGCGAGCGGCACCGGTTCCTCGGTCCCGGCGCCCTTCCACGTCAGCTCGCGCCCGAACAGCCAGCGGCTCAGCCGCCATGCATCCTCGAGCCGGACGCAGCCGCCGCTGAAGTAGCGCGTCGATTTCTCGAACAGCTCGCGGCGCGGGTTGTCGTGGAGGTACACGCCGAACTGGTTGGGGAACATGAACTTGATCCGGCCCATGAAATTCTCGGGTCCGGGCTTCTGCCGGATGTTCACGTTGACCTTGCCGTCGACCACGCCCTGCCAGTCGATCGTCGTCGGGTCGATGATCGTCGGGTCGGGCGACCAGTCGGACACGATCTCATAGCCCATGCGGTCGAGGTAGCCCTGGCCGTATTTGACCACGAACTGGGCGACGTCCTCGCCGGCGAGATCGGGCGGGACGTACCAATAGGGGTTGAGCGCCGCGTAGCGGATATAGGCGCTCAGCATCGGCGTCGGCCATTTGGGCTTGCCCACGACCACCACCATCGAATCGACCGCCTTGCCGTCCTCGTACATGTAGAGGCGCTGCTGGGCGGCGTTGACGATCACATATTTCTGCTTGCCCGCGGGCAAGGCGCGGGCGCGAAGCAGGTTGAGCTCGAGAATCTGGCGCTCGCGGTCGTCCGAATATTTGTGGTCGGCGAGCGCTTGGCGGAGCTTGCCGTAGATCGGGTGCATCCAGCCGAGGCGGCTGACATAGTCCGGCAGCGACGGCGCCGCGGCGGCGACCAGCAGCGCGCCCAGCGCCGTCGGCGGCGACGGCCGAAGCTGCGGATCGACATAGGTGATCCCGACACCCGGATCCTGCCTCAGGTCCCGGACGTAGGCCGCGAATGCGTCGGACAGCATCTGGTCCGCCCGCTCGATGTCCTTGCGCTTGCCGCTGCGGGCCGCGGCGAGCGCGCCTTGCAGCGCCGCCGGATGATATTTGGCGGGATCGAGCCCGTCCGCGCCCGCGCTGCTCAGCAGCGCGACGAGCTGCTGCGCGGCATCGCCCGCCGAGGCCGATAGCCACAGCGGGGCGTTATCGCGCGAACGATAGAAGTCGGCGACAGCCTGGCTGGCGGCCGGAGCGTATTTTGCGCCCGCCGCGGGAGGCTTCGCCTTGGCGGCGGCGGCAGCGGGCGCAAGCGGGGCCGCGGCCAACGCCAGGCCGAAAACGATCGCTGCAGTTCTTCCAAAAACGTGCACCGGCGCGAGGCCGGTGCACGAGTTACGCAAATGCTTCACTTCAACTCCGATATTCAGCGGTCCCGCCAAGGTCTTGCCCTGGCGGGCCTTCACATTAGCCGCGCTCGCCACTCGCCATCGGCGGCGGAGCCGAATAGGTCGGAGCAGGAGCGGTCGTCGACGGTCCACCGGCATAATATTGCCCGTTGTAGATGTAGCCGTCTACCTGGCCGTCGTTATTCTGGTCGGCCCACACCGCGCCGGCGAGCCCGCCGACCGCGGCGCCGATCACCGCGCCCTGGAGAACGCTGAGACCCGGAATGACCGCGCCCGCGGCTGCGCCGAGAGCGGCGCCGCCGAGCGCGCCCGTCGCCGCACCGGCGAGGACGCTGTGGGACTGCGGATTATAGCCCTGCGGCGGCCCGCCATAATAAGAGCCGTTGTAGACGTAGCCGTCGACATAGCCGTCATTGTTGTTGTCGGCCCACACCGCGCCGGCCAGTCCGCCGATCGCGGCGCCGACCGCGGCGCCTTCGATCACGCCGACGCCCGGTACGACCGCGCCGACGGCCGCGCCGCCGAGGCCGCCGATCGCCGCATCCTGGGCAACCCGCGGATTATTCGCGCAGGCGCTCAGCGCGGCGGTACCTGCCAGCGCAATCACCAGAATGGATTTCTGCATCATCTTTCTCCCGTTCTATTGAGCTTGCCGGGACATGCGCCCGGGCCCGGGTTCGCCCGGCGACGGTGCATGTCACAGTCGCAGGAACGACGATTGCGCGTCATCGTTCCGCACGCGCGACAATAGGCGGCGTCCGCCGTTCGTCGGTCGTGGTGCGCTGCCTTGCCGGCATGGCGGTTGGTGCCATAAGAAACGGAGCCGTAATGAAAGCGACCATCTATCACAACCCGCTGTGCGGCACGTCGCGCAAGACGCTCGAGATCCTGCGCGATTCAGGCGCCGACGTGTGGATCCACGAATATCTGAAGCAGCCGCCGTCGCGCGACGAGCTGAAGCGTCTTTACGACGAAGCGGGGATCAGCCCGCGCGAGGGCCT
>DASTID010000126.1:0-16390 GCA_035717905.1 Sphingomicrobium sp.
GACCGTGGCCCCGAACAGCTTCGCTTCGGGCGCGCCGACGAACCATTCGTCGGTGACGTGGGTGGTCACCGTCGGCATGTTGGTGATGATGTCGACGAACAGTTCGCCGCGCGTGACGCGATACAGCCAGCGCTCGTCGACGATCTCGACGTCGAACCCGTGCTCCTTGAAATAATGGAGCATCTTCAGGGCGTCGCCGGCCTTGGCGAACACGTCGACGTCCTTGGTCGGGCGGTCGATGCCGGTGTAGCTCGCCAGCGCATAGGTGCCGGAGACGAGGAACGGGAACTCCGACTTCGCCATCAGCCGGAGCACTTCCGAATAGAAGGCCTCGGCGGCGGGCGGGGGCCGGAGGAGGCCGCCCCTGGGCTTGTCTGCAACCGCTTGATCCATGCGCCGCGACAACGGGACGCATCGGGGCGGGTTCCGTGAGCGGAACCTAGTGCCGATGCTCGCGAAGCGCCGAAGCAAGTGCTTCGGACACGGTCGCCAGCCGATAAGGCTTGAGGATGACCGGCCGGCCGCCGCTTCCCGATTGGGCGATTTCCTGGCTGTAGCCGGTCGCCAGCACGACCGGCAGCCCGGGCCGCTCGTCGGCGAGGATTTCGGCGAGCTTGAGCCCGCCCATGCCGGGCATCACCACGTCGCTGAACACGATGTCGAAGTCGCGCGCGCGGGTCAGCTCGAGCGCCTGCTCGCCCGAGCTTGCGCGCGTCACCTCGTGGCCGAGCTCGGACAGCAGGGTTTCGGCGAACGCGCCGACCTCCTCATTGTCCTCGACCACCAGGATGGCCGCCGGCGCCTGCTCGGCGATGGCCGGCGGTTCGACCGCCGCCGCCGGTTCCTCCGCCGCGCCGGTGCACGGCAGCCGCAGCGTGACCACGGTGCCGCTGCCCGGCTTGCTGCTGACCAGCACTTCGCCGCCGGACTGCGACGCGAAGCCATACACTTGGCTGAGCCCGAGGCCGGTTCCCTGGCCGGTCTTCTTGGTGGTGAAGAAGGGCTCGAAGATCCGCTCGATCGTCTCCGGATCCATGCCCGAGCCCGTGTCGGAGAATTCGAGGTCGATCGTCGGCTCGCCGGCCGATGCGGACGCCTCGCGGACCGTGATGCGCAGCCGCCCGCCGCCGTCCATTGCATCGCGCGCGTTGGACGCGATGTTGAGTATCGCGGACTGCAGCTGGGAGCGGTCGACGATCACCTGGCACGGCCGCGACGCGAGCTTGGCCTTGACGTCGATCCGCTCGCCCATCGTGCGGTCGATCAGCTCGCTCATCTCGACGATCAGGTGATTGAGGTTGATCGGTTCCGGCTTGAGCGGCTGGCGGCGCGCGAAGGCGAGCAGCTGCGAGGTCAGCACCGCCGCGTTCGACGACGCCTGGACGATGGCCTGCGCGAAGCGCTTGCGCTTCGGCTCCGGCAGCTCGTCGCGGCACAGCATGTCGGCCGAGCCCTGGATGACGGTCAGCAGATTGTTGAAATCGTGCGCGATCCCGCCGGTCAGCTGGCCCAGCGCCTGCATCTTCTGGCTCTGCCGCAACTGGTCTTCGGCCTTGGCCCGCTGTTCGATCTGTTCCTCGAGCAGCAGGTTCGCCTGGGACAGCGCCTCGGCGCGGTCGCCGAGCTCCTTGTTCGCGCGCCGCAGCACGCCGTGCGTCATGCCGAGGGTCAGGATCACCAGCGCGGCGAGAATCGCCAGCGCCGCGAGCACGCCGTAGCGGGTCAGGCGCCGCGACACGGCCTCGCGGTCGAGCTCGTAGACGACGGTGCCGATGCGCTGCCCGCGGCTGTTGACCGGGATCGCGACTCGCAGGCTCGTCGGCGGCGCGTCGGGAAGCTCGCTCAAGGCGGCGGTGCGGAGCGGCCCGCGACTGCGCGAATAGCTCGCCAGCGGGCGACCGCCGCGGTCGAACACGCCAATGAAGCGAACCTGCCGGTTGGCGCGGAATGCGTTGACGGTCTCCTGCGCGGCGACCGGATCGGCGAAGTCGAGCGCGGCCGTCACCGACGCGGCGAGCACTTCGGCCTCGACCGTCGCCTGGCGGTCACGCGACGCCCGGTAGGTGATCTCGTTCTGGAAGATGATCGCGAAGCCGGCGACGACGATCAGCACCGCGATGACGAAGATCGTCGCCGGGGCCGAGCGCCATTCCTTCAGCGAGGTGCGGAGCGGAGTCATTTCTGGCTCACCCCGATGGCCAGCGCCAGCAGGCGCGAGCTGACGGTCAGCCCGCGCGCCTGCGCCTGCGCGGTGTCGATGAAGAAGCGCACCCGCCCGTTGACGATCGCGAAATGGATAATCCCGCGCTGGGCGCTGTTTCGCGAATCCGTGACCGTCAGGATCGGCTGTCGCCCCAACGCGGCAAGCGTCTGGCCGGTGTGGCTGCCCGCGACATAGCCGATGGTGCAGCCGGAAGCGCCGGCGGCGCTCGCCAGGCGCTTGATCGTGAATCCGTGCCCGTCGACCTGCTGCCCGGCGATGGCGCGGTTGAGCGCATCACCGAACGGGTCCTCTCCGATCACGCAAATGACCATCGGCGCACCGCCGCCCGGGCGTGCGGCCGGCGGCCATGTCACATAGCGCGCGAAGCGCGGGATGAAGGCCGCTTTCACGGCCGATTCGCTGACCGCCGCGCGCGCCGCGGCCGGTGCGATCAATGCCGCCGTGAGCGCGACAAGGAAGGTCCAGCGTCTCCCCCGCATCAGAAGCGCAGCCGAGTCCCGAGATAGAGGCTCCGCCTCGCGACCTGGGACCCGCCCGGGTCGCCGTTTTCCGCGTGGGTGCGATGCAGCAGATTGCGGCCCGCGACGTACAGCTCGATGCGCTCGCTGACATCGTAGCCGAGCTGGCCGCCGGCCTCGACGTAGCTGCCCACGCGCGGTGGCAGGTCGAGCTTGCCGACGCCGCGCATGTCGAGCGTGAAGCGGAGCCTGGGCGTCAGGTCCATCTGCGAGCTGCCGATGACCTGCCAGTGCGGGTCGGCGCCGAGCGAATTACGCGGCGCCAGATCGATGCGATCATCCGCGACGTCGAAATTCTTGTGCAAGGCCGACGCTCCGAGCGACAGCCGCCACCACGGCCTGACCTGCGCCGTCGCCCATGCCCCGACGCCGTAGGTGTGACCGGAGCGGCCGTTGCGCAGTTCGATCGGCAGCACGCCGCCCGACGAAAGCTCGGTCGTGCGCAGATCCTCGTAGAAATTGTAGAACAGCGAAACGGAGAGGTTCAGCCAGCTCGCCGGCTCGCCGCGATAGCCAGCCTCGAGCGCGACCAGCTTTTCGGATTCGAAATCTGCCGATTGGACGAGCAACGGCAGCGCTTCGAGCTGGCGGTCGATGCGCGAGGGCGTGCGCACCGCCCGCGACACCGAGGCCCAAAGCAACGCGCGCTGGTTCGGCTGGAAGGCGAGCCGCAGGTTGGGCAGCAGCTGCCAGCCGACGAAGCTCGACCGTTCGACCTTGAAGCCCGCGATCACCGACAGGTCGGGAGCAAGGCTGAAACGGTCCTGAGCGAACATGTTGTAGATCCACAGCCGGCGGCTGGTGGGGTTGAGCTGGAACTGGTTCGCATTGTTGATGAAGCGGTCCCTGGTCGTGCGCACGCCGGCGCCGGCGACGATCTCGTGGCGGCCGCTCGTAAGATTGAGCTGCGCCTCGTTGTCGAACGTCGTCAGCGAGTCCTCGACGTCCGCGATGTCGCGCTTGTACCAGTCATAGTAGCTCTGGAGCTGGAACGACGCCGACGGCCCGAGCGCCCGCGACCATCGCGCCAGCAAATTATGGGCGTTCGCGTGATCCCCCGGCAGGGTGTCGGCGTTGGCGTGGAAAATGTCGCCCTGAACGGTGAAATCGTCGCTCTCGGTGCCGAAGTCCGAGCGAAACCCCGCCTGCCAGCTGCGGTAATCGTCGTCGAGATCGGGCGCGACCCCGGCCGGGAGTCCTTCGCGGTCGTGCCAGTCGGCATAGACCCGCACCGCGCCCGATGAGCCGAGCGCGAACCCCTGGCGGATCGCCGCCGTGCGCTCCTGCGAGCCGGCGGTAGCGCGGAGCAGCGTGCCGATCGTGTTTTGCGCGCTCTTGGTGGCGATGTTGACGACTCCGTTGACCGCGTTGGGGCCGTAGAGCGTCCCGCCCGGGCCGCTGATCACTTCGACCTGCTGGATGTCCTCGAGCAGTGGCTGGTGGAGGTTCCAGAAGACGGTGGAGCCGAGCGGCGTGTAGATCGACCGGCCGTCGATCAGCACCAGCAGCTTGTTGCCGGCCTGGACGCCGTTGAAGCCCCGCGCGCTGATCGCATACTGGCTGGCGTCGACCTGCTGGACCTGGAGGTTGGGCGCGAGCCGCAGCGCTTCGGGCAAGGAGGTGACGCCCGAACTTTCGATGTCCTGGTTGGTGATCACGTAGAGCGCCGCGGCCGCGCGGCTGAGCGGCTCCTCGACCTTGGAGACTGAGGTCACCTTGATCTGGGCCAGCTCCTCGATCGAAAGGTCGCTGAGGTCCTGGTCGGGGGCGACCTCGGCCAGGGCTGGCGTCGCGGTGAGGCCGGCCGCAAGCGCGGCGATGAGCAGGTCCTTACACATGATCACCCAACGTTACCCACCGCCCTGCGGCACTTCAGCGGCTCGGCGTCCCTGGGTCAAGTTACGCTTGTTTCCTAAAAGGAATTTAATCGTGCGCTGGCGCGGGGGTTTGCGCTCGCGGCGGTGGCGAGGCGCGGCGCCGCAGCTGGCGCACCCGACAGGATTCGAACCTGTGGCCTCTGCCTTCGGAGGGCAGCGCTCTATCCAGCTGAGCTACGGGTGCTTGCCCGGGGCCCGTTAGCCTCTAGCCGGTGGGCCGGCAAGCCGGGTCGAGGAAGCGTTGCAGCGCCGAATGCGTGGCCGCGCGGGCCGAGCCGACGATCATCCCGACATGGCCGGACTCGACACGGATCGCCTCGCCCCGGGGACCGGTCGCCGCCGGGGCGATGCGGTCGTGCTCGGCGAGCAGGTTGAGAAGCGGCTGGGCAAGCCGGTCGGTCATCGCCTTGCCACCGACTTTCCATTCCCCCTTGCCTGGACAATCGCCGCCGAAAATCTGCTCGATCAATTCCTTCGCGGCGGGAAAGGGCAGGGGCTCCCCTTCGTTCGCCCAATCCTCGAGCGCGACGAACCTTTGCGCTTCCGCGCTGTGCTGATCGAGGCGCCCGAATTCGGCGAACTTGCGCACCGTGCGCCGCGGGTCGAGCGACCAGAAGGCGGCCTGCAGCACTTCCATCGGCAAGGCGCGGAGGGTTTCGGAGGCGGCCCTGGCGTGCCTCCACATGTTCGCAAGCGCGCCCAGCGAGGCGGCCGGGTACCGTGAAAAATTCCATGGCGTGGCGAGCGTGACCACGCGCTCGCACGCGATGAGGTTCGCGGCCGCGATCGCCATCGTGCCGCCGAGGCAATAGCCGATTAGCGCGACCGGCTCGCCGATGCCGCGCAGCAAGGGCAGCAGCAATTGCTCGACATGGCCCGCGACGTCGAGCCGCGCACGTTCGTCGGCCGGCCCCCAGTCGAGCAGCATGGCGCGCCGCCCCATGCGCGCGACCGCGGCCGCCAGCGACACCTGCGGGTCGAGATCGAGGATTCGCGGCGGATTGATCAGCGACGGGACGAGCAGGGCCGGCGGCCCGCGTCCGCCATTGTCCCGAAGCGACGCGACGCCGACGCGGGCAATTTCCGGCCTGGGCGGCGGCGCCGCGCCGCGCGGCGCATGCTCATATGCCCGCAGCCCGGCAAGCGCGTCGCGGGCCAGCTCCGGCTCGTCGGCCGAGACTTGCCGGACAAGCTCGAGGAACAGCGGCAGCGGGCGCGGCGCTCTCTGGCGCGCGCGTTCATGTTGCAGCGCACTATCGTCCGGTAGTAGGGGCATCACCCGGGAGTTCTGGGAGCGTTCGATGGCCAAGTCCACGGGCAAGGTGACGATCAAGAAGTACGCCAATCGGCGTCTCTACGACACCGAGAGCTCGGCCTACATCACCCTCGACCGGCTCGCCGAGATGGTGCGCGAGGGCCGCGAGTTCGAGGTGGTCGACGCCAAGACCGGCGACGACATCACGCGCCAGGTGCTCACTCAGATCATCGTGGACGAAGAAGCACGCGGCGCAACCATGCTGCCGATCAACTTCCTCAAGCAGCTGATCGGCCTCTATGGCAATTCGATGCAGAATTTCGTGCCCCAATATCTCGAAGCCGCGATGGACGCGTTCCAGCGCAATCAAAGCGCCGTGCGCGACGCGTTCGGCGGCAACATGCTGGCCGACATCGCCAAGCGCAACATGGCGATGTTCGAGGATGCCGCGCAGGCGTTCGCGGGGAAGCCCAAGGCCGGCGCCAAGCCGAGCGGCAGCGACGTCGACGAGCTCCGCGCCGAGCTCGCCGCGCTCCAGGCCAAAGTCGACCGCCTGAGCCGGTAGCCGTGATCACCAGGATATTGCCCGCGGCGCTTGCGCTGGTCGCCGCATCGTCGCTCGACGCGCAAGCGGTTGCGCCGGACCTCACTTACGCGACGCCGCTCGGCGGCGAATGGCATTATGCGGCGACGTCGGGCGGCAGCGAGGCGGTGTTCCGCGACGGCTCGGCACGGCCGCAGCTGACGATCCGCTGCGCCCGCGCCAGGCGCGCCGTCACCATCGCCAAGCCGGCGAGCGCCGCGGCGCCGTTCCTGTTCGTGTGGACCAGCTCGTCGAGCAAGAGCTATCCGGCGACGTTCGATGCCGCCGGAGGGCAATTGAGCGTCACCGTCGCCGCGACCGACAATATCCTCGATGCGATGGCGTTCAGCCGCGGCCGGCTCGGTATCAGCGTCACGGGCTCGCCGCCGCTGGTCGTGCCGCCGTGGGAGGAAGTCGCGCGGGTGATCGAGGATTGCCGCGCCTGAGGCGGCTCCGCGCGAAGTCGCGGATGATTGCCGAATGTTCACCGCATTACAAGACTTGCGCTCGCGCCGACAAAGACTCATGTTCGCCATGGCTTCAACGCAGCGAAAGGAGGTGATCCGATGTCTCATGGTTCAGCAGGGAGGTCGGAGAGGGGTGTTCGCAGGCCCTAAAAGCTGACGAACGGCCGTCACCTTCGGCCGCTGACCATGTCGAAGGGCATCGCTACGATACGCAGCGGTGCCCTTTACATTATCGTCGCATCGCGGATCATTCGGGAACCGTTACGGCATTCAAGTGTCTTTTCCGGCAACCGAGGGAGAAAGCAGATGGCGAAGTCCGCAAGAAAAGCGTCCTCCAAATCGTCCCGATCTTCATCCGGTTCTTCATCGTCTCGGTCGAGCCGATCGACCGTCGACAAGCTCGCCAAGGCGGCGATGAGCAAGGAAATGCTCGCCGCCGGGCTTACCGCGGCCGCCGCGGCGATCGCCGCCAGCCCCGCTGCCCGCAGGAAGATTCGCGACGCGGGCCTCGATGCCGCGGACAGCGCATCGCAGGCGGCGAGCAACGTCGTGTCGAGCGCGACCAAGCTCGGCCAGCTGATCGCTGAAGCCGTCGCCGAGGCGGCGGAGCGCGTGATGTCGGGCAAGTGGAGCGACGACACGCCGGCGCGCGCCAGCTCGGCCGGATCGTCGCGGAGCACGGCGCGCAAGCCGGCCGCTCGCAAGACCGCGGCCAAGCGCTCGACCGGCACGCGCAAGGCCGCCGCCAAGCGCTCGACCGCGACCCGCGCGAAGACCAGCGGAGCTACCTCACGATCGACCGCGACGCGCGCCAAGGCATCGACCGCGCGCGCCAAGCCGGCGACGGCGCGCAAGCCCGCGGCCCGCAAGTCGAGCGGTGCGGCGTCGCGTTCGACCGGAACGCGGGGCAAGTCCCGCTCGCGCACGACGCGGGGACGGACGCCGCGCGGCGGCGGAAGCTCGGGCGGCGGCGCGAGCTGAGCGCCGCTACCAGATGCGGACGCGCTGCTCCGGCGGCAGGTACATCTTGTCGCCGGGCCTGACGTCGAACGCCTTGTACCACGGGTCGAAGTTGCGCAGCACGACGTTGACCCGCGCTTCGGCGAGCGAGTGCGGATCGGTCTGCAGCAGCTGGCGGCCGAACGCGTCACGATACTTCCAGCGGAATGCCTGGGCATAGCTGATGAAGAACCGCTGATCGCCCGTCAGGCCGTCAATCACCGGCGCCGGCTTGCCGTTCAGCGACAGCTTGTACGCCTGGTAGGCCATCGAAATCCCGCCGAGGTCGCCGATGTTCTCGCCGAGCGTCAGCTTGCCGTTGTGGCACGTCTTGCCGTCGTCATACGGGCAATTGGCATCATATTGCGCTGCGAGCTTCGCGCCCAGCACATCGAAGGTCTTGCGATCCTCGTCGGTCCACCAATTGTGGAGCCGGCCGGTGCCGTCGTAGCGTGAGCCCTGGTCGTCGAAGCCGTGGCCGATCTCGTGGCCGATCGTCGCCCCGACCGCGCCATAGTTCACCGCCGCATCCGCCTTCGGATTGTAGAAGGGGGGCTGGAGGTACGCGGCGGGGAACACGATCTCGTTCGCCGGCGGCATGTAATATGCGTTGACCGTTTGCGGAGTCAGCAGCCACTTGGTCTTGTCGACCGGCCCGGCAAGATCGTCGAGCTGATCGTTCCACGCCCAATCGGCCACCGAAATGCTGTTGGCGAGCGCCTTGCCGGGCGTGATGGCCAGACCGTCGTAGGTCTCGAATTTGACGGGATAGCCGATCTTTACCCCGAAAGCGTCAAGCTTCTTCCGGGCCGCGACGCGGGTCGCGGGAGTCATCCAGGAAAGCGTCTTGAGGTTGCTTGCGAGCGCGGCGCGCAGGTTCGCGACGAGTGTCTCCATCGCCGCCTTGCTCGACGGCGGGAAGTGGCGGGCGACGTAGGTTTTGCCGACGGCTTCACCCATCGAATTTTCGACAAAGCTGATGGCGCGCTGCCAGCGCTGGCGTTGCTCGGTCCGGCCCTGCAGCAGCTTGCCGTAGAAAGCGAAGTTCGCGTCGTCGATGTCGCTCGGCAACACCGCCGCATTGTTCGACAGGAATTGCGCTGCGGTCCACGCCTTGATGTCGTCGATCGGCGCGGTGTTGAGCAGCGCGAGCATCGCAGGCATGCCGCCGCCGAGCTTCTTCAGCTGCTCGGGCGTCAGCTCGAGCTTCTGCACTTCCGCTTCGGTCGGCGGGACGTTGGCGACGATGAAGCTCGGCGTGGTGTCGAGGTGCAGCCCGGCGAGCAGCGCCGCAATCGGGAAGCCCCCCGACATCGACTGCAGCTCGCTTTGGCTGACGCGGTTGGTCGTCAGCTCCGGGTTGCGAGAAATTGCGCGGTCCCAGCCGAGCTCGGCGAACTGTTTCTCGAGATTGTAGACACGCTCGGCCGTGGCCGTGGGGTCGGCATAGCCGGCCTTGCCGAGAAGGAACGCCAGATAGTCGCGGTATTTGGCGCGGATCGCGAGGTTCTTGTCGCTGTCGACGAGATAATAGTCGCGATCCGGGAGGCCGAGCCCGCCGACGCTTGCATAGAGTGCGTTAGCATCGGGATTTTCGCGGTCGATCGAGACGTAGGCGTTGATCGGCGACGGCATTCCGGGATCGGCGAAGAGACGCGCGAGATCTTCGCGGCTGTTCGCCGCGGCGATGCGGTCGAGATAGGGCCTGGCCGGGGCCAGCCCCGCCGCGTTGATCGCGTCGACGTCGATGAAGGTGCGGTAGGCCTCGCCGATCCGCTGCTCGAGGCTGCCGGCCGGATAGGTGCCGGCAGCCATTTCTTCGACGATCGCGCGCACGTCGCGCTCGGCGCCGAGCCGCAAGTTCAACGCCACTCCGCTATAGGGATATTGCGGCGGGATGGTCTCGTTCGCTTCCCACTTTCCATCCACGTAAGCGAAGAAATTGTCGCCTGGCTTCACCGACTTGTCGAGGTCGCCCATGTTGAAGCCCCAGCCGGGGAAGACCATCGCCGGCACCTCGGCCTGCGCGGCCGGCTTCGCTCCGGCGGCCGTTTGCGAAAGCGCCGCGCTCGGCGCCAGCGCAAGCGCCGCGGCCGTTCCCAAAAGCATCGATATGTTGAGTGTCATTCCCCGAATCCCCGCATCGAAAAGAAGCAATGCGAAAGCGTTGGACGGCGTCTGGCCGAACTCTAATTCGACCGGCGGCCGTCTGCTTTCGGCTAAACGCCGCTCAGGCCGCGCGATCCTCGAACTGGAGGCGCGCGAGCCGCGCATAAAGCCCGCCGCGCCGCGTGAGCGCGGCATGCGTGCCTTCCTCGACGACCCGGCCCTGGTCCATCACCACGATGCGGTCGGCGGCGCGCACCGTCGCCAGCCGATGGGCGATGACGATCGTGGTGCGGTCCGCCATCAGCCGGTCCAGCGCGTCCTGCACCAGCCGCTCGCTTTCCGCGTCGAGCGCCGACGTCGCCTCGTCGAGCAGCAGCAGGGGGGCGTCGCGCAGCAGCGCGCGGGCGATAGCGATGCGCTGGCGCTGGCCGCCCGACAGTCGCGCTCCGCCTTCGCCCATGAACGTGTCGAGCCCCTGGGGCAGGGCGCGCAGGAAATCCTCGGCGTTGGCGTCGCGCGCCGCCTGCCACAATTGCTCCTCGCTCGCGTCCCAATTGCCGTAACGCAAATTATCGCGCGCCGAGGCGGCGAACATCACGGTGTCCTGCGGCACCATGGCGATGCGCTGGCGGATGTCGGCGGGGTCGGCATCCTTGAGGTCGACGCCGTCGAGCAGGACGCGGCCGGCCTGAGGATCGTAGAAGCGCTCGGCGAGCTGGAAGATGGTGGTCTTTCCGGCGCCCGACGGGCCGACCACGGCAAGCCGCTCGCGCGGCTTCACGACGAGGCTGAAATCCTCGAGCGCGGAGGTCTCCGGACGCGTCGGGTAATGGAAGGTGACATGGTCGAAGGCGAGCTCGCCGCGCGCCGGTTCGGGAAGGCCGATCGGGGTCGCGGGAGCGCGGATCTCGGGCTCCGCGTCGAGCAATTCCGACAAACGTTCGGACGCGCCGGCGGCGCGCAGCAGGTCGCCATAGACTTCGGACAGATTGCCGAACGCCCCGGCGAGCAGCCCGCCGTACAGCACGAAGGCGGCGATCGTGCCGCCGGTCATCGTGCCCGCGGCCACCGCGATCGCGCCCTGCCAGATGACCATGGTGATCGACCCGAAGATCAGGAAGATGACGATCGCGGTCATCAGCGCTCGGACCAGGATCCGCCGCTTGGCGGTGGCGAAGACGCGCTCCACGGCCTCGGTGAACCGCGACGCCTCGCGGCGCTGCTGGTTGAACGCCTGGACGATCTTCATCGCGCCGAGGACTTCGCTGGTGACGGTGCCGACGTCGGCGATGCGGTCCTGGCTGCGGGTCGAGATCGCGCGCACCTTTCGCCCGAGCACCGCCATCGGAAGCACGACCAGCATCGCGCCGAGCAGGATCAGCAGCGCGAGCTTGGGCGCCAGCGCGAACAGGATCACGACGCAGGCGATGCCGAGGATGGTGTTGCGCAGCGCCACCGACACCGTCGTCCCGACCGCCTGCTCGATGATCGTCGTGTCGACCGTGATCCGCGACGTGATCTCGGCCGGTCGATTCTCTTCGAAGAATCCGGGCGAGAGGCGCAGCAGGTTGCGGTGCACGGCGAGCCGGATGTCGGCAACCGTGCGCTCGCCGAGCCACGAGACAAAGTAGAAGCGCACCGCGGTCGCGAGCGCCATCACGCCGACCAGCAGCAGCAGATATTCGAACCAGCGGGCGATGTCGCGGGCGCTGCCGCCGGTGGCGAAGCCTTTGTCGATGATCAGCTTGAACGCGTAAGGCACGCCCGACGTCGCCGCCGCGGCGACCAGCAGCGCCAGCGCCGCTATTGCGATCCGGCCGGGATAGCTGAGCGCGAAGCCCCACACCATCCGCAGATCCCGGATCGAGCGGCCGGGCGGACGGGTGGGCCTCATCGCCATGGCCGCTCCCTAACAGTGTGCTCCAGGAGCCTCAATTGCCCGGCCGCGGCTTTTTGCAGTGCAGCAATGGCCTTGCCACAGGAGCAATCGGTCGCCACATCAGTATTTCACCCCGGCAGAAACGAGGTTCGATGCTCTACGACGCCTATGAAGTGCAGCGCTCGCTTCTCGCAGGTGCGAGCAAGCTTGCAGGCCTGGGCGCCGGATGGCTCAGCAATCCGTCAAATCCCTGGGGATACTCGTCGATGGGTCCGCTCGTGGCGGCCAGCCTCGAGGTCTTCGCCCACGCCGCGGCGCCGCGCGGCAAGCCCGAGTTCGGCATCCTTTCGGTCAAGGTCGGCCGCAAGACCGTCCGCGTCGACGAGCAGGTGCTGCTGCGCAAGTCGTTCGGCCAGCTCAAGCATTTCGCCAAGGACGGCGTGGAGGGCGGGCCGCCGCTGTTGATCGTCGCGCCCATGTCGGGCCATTATGCGACGCTTTTGCGCGGCACCGTCGCGCGCATGCTGCCCAGGCACGACGTCTACATCACCGACTGGCGCGACGCGAAGTGCGTGCCTTTGGCGGATGGCAGCTTCGATCTCGACGCTTATATCGATTATTTGGTCGAGTTCCTCGAGCTCATCGGCGAGCGCACGGGCGAGCGGCCGCATCTGCTCGCGGTGTGCCAGCCAGCGGTGCCGGCCTTCGCTGCGACCGCCTTGATGAATGCTGACAAGAACCCGTGGCGGCCAAGGACCCTGACGATGATGGGCGGGCCGATCGACACGCGCCAGGCGCCGACGGCGGTCAACACGCTGGCGACTCAGCGGCCTTACGGCTGGTTCGAGCATAACGTCATCGCCACCGTGCCGATGATCTATCCGGGCGCAGGGCGGAAGGTTTATCCCGGCTTCCTCCAGCTTGCCGGCTTCATGACCATGAACCTCGGCTCGCACCTCGTCAGCCATTGGGAAATGTTCAAGCACCTTGTCGTCGGCGACGAGGAGAGCGCCGCGGCGACCCAGAAATTCTACGACGAATATCGCTCGGTGTGCGACATGACCGCGGAATTCTATCTCCAGACGGTCGACGTCGTGTTCCAGCGGCATCTGCTGCCCAAGGGCGAGCTGATGCACCGCCGGAGGCATGTCGACCCCGCGGCGATCCGCGACACGGCGCTGCTCGCGATCGAGGGCGAGCGCGACGATATTTCCGGCATCGGCCAGACGAAGGCCGCGCTCGACATCGCGACCAGGCTGCCCAAGGCGAGGAAGCAATATTTCCTCGCCAGGGACGTCGGCCACTACGGCATCTTCAACGGCCGCAAATGGCGTGAACGGATCGCGCCGGTGGTCGAAAAGTTCATCGCGGCAAACGCCTGATCAGGCGTGCTGCTCGGCCTCCGCGATGGCCGTTTCGATCATGCTCGTCCACTGGCCGGCATCGCCCGCCGCGGCCATGCGCTCGTCGGGCTCGCGCATCGTGTGCAGCACGGCCAGCGCCTGGTTGACATGCTCGCGCCACACCCGGTCGACCTTGTCCCCCGCCGAAGGGTCGCTGCCCTCGGCGTTGCTGCTCAGCGCCGCGCCGGCGAGGACGCGCGCGATGCGCTCGACCAGCGGCTGTTCGGATACGGGCATCTCGGGTCCTCCTCTTCGACGGTTCAACCCGCCTGCGGCCGTTTGGGTTCAAGGAAGCGGCGAAGCGCACGCCGGGCGGCGATCACCAGCCACAGCGAAATCGCCACGAGCAGGACCGCGATGATCGCCGCCACAATCGGATTGGCGATCGCAAGGACGAGCAGCCCGCCGGTCGCGACGTCCTCGCCGGTCGACACCACGACATTCGACACTGGCTCGGGGCTGGCATTCACCAGCGTGCGCGCGCCCGCCTTGCCGGCATGCGCGAGGAAGGCCGCGCCGCCGCCGAGCAGCAGGCTCCCGACCTGCCACGCCGGGTCGCCGCCGTCGATGATCGCCATCGACAGCAGAGCACCGCCTACGGGGCGGATGATCGCGTGGACAGCATCCCAGGCGCTGTCGATCCACGCAATCTTGTCGGCGAAGAACTCGGCCAGCGCGCCGAGCGCGGCGATGCCGATGATCCAATTGTTGGAAAGCACGTCGAGCGCGCGCAGCTGGTCGGGCAACGCGATCCAGCCGAATTTCATCGCGAGGCCGACGGCGAACGTGACAAGGTAGAGCCGCCAGCCGGCGAGCAGGCTGACGGTCGAGGCAAGGGCGATCAGTTCGACGGCGCTCATCCGTTAAAGCACCTCCGGGACGCGGAACACAGGTCCGACGCCGCCTGCTTGTTCTCACCGGTCCTGCCCGATAGGCTCATGGCGATGTACGACATCGCAGACCGGCCGATCCTCGACAAGGACGCGCTCGTGGGCGGGTGCCTGCGGCTTCCGATCCGCGTCGACGTCGACCGGCTGCAGTCCGAGGTGCGTGCGCTGCCCGCCGAGCTATGGGGCGACACCGCCGGACGGAACGGGATCCACAGCGCCGCCAACGCGATCTTCGTGCGCGGGCACGCGCCGCTGGAAGGCGATTTTCCGGTCGAGGACCGGCCGGTGCTCGAGCGGCTGCCCTATGTCCGCTCGATTCTCGCCGAGACCATCCCCGCGTCGCCCTTGCGGGCGCTGCTGGCGCGGCTGCCGGCCGGCGCCGTGATCCGGCCGCACGTCGACCTTGCGGCCTATTTCCAAAAGAGCTTGCGGGTCCACGTGCCGATCGAGACCAATGAGCAGCTATGGATGCTGTCCGCGGGAAAATGTTATCAGATGCGCCCGGGCGAAGTCTGGGTCCTCAACAACAGCGGGCTGCACGGGGTCGTGAACGGCCATGCGTCGCTCCCGCGCATTCACCTGATCTGCGATTTCCTTCCCGACCAGCCGCTGATCGATTTGCTTGCCGACGGCGACCGCGATCTCGGGCAAGTGCGCCCCGAAGTGGAAGAGGCCGCGCGCCAGACGCCCAGCCGATAAGCGGATGATCGCCACAAGCCGCTTCGTCTTCCTCCATCTCCACAAATCGGGCGGGACGTTCGTCAACGAGTGGCTGCTGCGCTTTTTCCCGGATGCGCGGCCGATCGGCTACCATTTGCCGCGACGCGAAATCCCTGCCGAATCGTCGGGTCTTCCGGTGCTCGGGCTGGTTCGCAATCCGTGGAGCTATTATGTCTCCTGGTATGCCTTCCAGGCGCGCAAGGCGGAAAAGAACATGCTGTTCCGCGTGCTCAGCGACGAAGGCCGGCTCGATTTCGACGGCACGATCCGGACCATGCTGGCCTTGGGCAGCGGAAGCGACCAGCTCGCCGCGATCGTATCGGCGCTGCCCGCTTCCTACACCAATCGCGGGCTCAACCTTCCCGGCCCGGCGCTGGCCGAGATCGAAGGCACCGGCCTCGGATTCTACAGCTTCCTGTACCGCTACATGTATGCGGGCGGGGGCGAGCCGCGGATCGTCACGATGGAGACGATGCGTGAAGACTTGCCCGGGGCGGTGGAGTCGATGAGCGTTAGCCTGAAGCCCGAGGCCATCGCATATTTAGCCGCCGCTCCCGCCCGCAATTCTTCGGAGCATCGGCCTTACCAGGATTATTACGGGTCCGAGCTCAGGGAGCTCGTCGCCCAGCGCGACGGCGAGCTGATCGAGCGCTTTCGCTATCGCTTCGGCCAATAGCTACAGCACTTCGAACAGGCCCGCCGCGCCCATGCCGCCGCCGACGCACATGGTGACGACGACGTGGCGCACGCCGCGGCGCTTGCCTTCGATCAGCGCGTGCCCCGTCATTCGCGCCCCGCTCATGCCATAGGGGTGGCCGATGGAGATCGAGCCGCCGTCGACGTTCATCCGATCTTCCGGAATGCCGAGCTGCTCGGCGCTGTACAGCACCTGCACCGCGAACGCCTCATTCAGCTCCCACAAGCCGATGTCATCGACCTTCAGGTCGAAGCGCTCGAGCAACTTCTTCACCGCATCGATCGGGCCGATGCCCATTTCGTCCGGTTCGGTGCCGGCAACCGCCATTCCGATGTAGCGGCCCATCGGCGCGATCCCGCGGCGCGCGGCCTCCCCGGCCTCCATCAGGATCGACGCCGAGCTTCCGTCCGACAGCTGGCTGGCGTTGCCGGCGGTGATCGAGGTGTCGGGACCCAGCACGGGATTGAGCCCCGCGAGGCCTTCCAACGTCGTATCGGCGCGATTGCCCTCATCCTTTGAGAGCGTCACCTCTTTCTGCGAAACCTCGCCGGTCTCCTTGTCCTTGACGGTCATTGTCGTGGTGACGGGGACGATCTCGTCGTCGAACCGGCCCGCGGCCTGGGCCGCGGCCGTGCGCTGCTGGCTCTTCAGCGCATATTCGTCCTGCCGCTCGCGGCTGATCCCGTAGCGCTGGGCCACCGTTTGCGCGGTCTGCAGCATCGGCATGTAGATGTGCTTATGCATCGCCATCAGCGATGGATCGGGGGCG
>DASTID010000127.1:0-6102 GCA_035717905.1 Sphingomicrobium sp.
AGATGAACCCTTCGCCCTTGCCGGGGAGCAGGTAGCGGCGGGCGAGCATGCGCTCGGCGCGGTTGAGGATCATGCGGTGAGTCTCGCAAGGGCGCTTTCGAGGCTCAGCTCTTCGCGCTCGCCGGTTGAACGGCGCTTTAACTCGACGGTGCCCGAAGCAATGCCGCGCGGACCAACGATCACCTGCCAGGGCAGGCCGATCAGATCCATCGAGCCGAGCTTGACCCCGCCGCGCTCGTCGCGGTCGTCGTACAGCACCTCGACGCCGGCGGCGTTCAACTTGCCGTAGAGATCGTCGGCCGCGACGACGCTAGCCTGATCGTCGGCGCGCATCGTGACGATGCCGACGCGCCACGGCGCGACCGCGTCAGGCCAGACAATCCCCGCCTCATCGTGGCTGGCCTCGATGATCGCGCCGACCAGCCGCGATACGCCGACCCCGTAGCTGCCCATCATCGGCGTCACCGGCGAGCCGTCGCGGCCGGACACCTTGAGGCCCATCGCCGCCGAATATTTGTCGCCGAAGTAGAAGATGTGCCCAACCTCGATGCCGCGGCCGGTGCGGCGGCTGCTTTCGGGCAACACTTCCCATTTCGCCACGTCGTGCGTCTCATCGGTGGCGGCGTAGGTCGAGTTCACGCGGTCGAACAGGCCCTGCAGCCCGGCTTCGTCGCCATAATTCAGGTCCACCTGGTTCCAGTCGAACTGCTCATAGGCCGAATCGTAGAAGACCTCGCTCTCGCCGGTCGGGGCAAGCACGATGAACTCGTGGCTAAGGTCGCCGCCGATCGGGCCCGAGGCGGCCTTCATCGGCACCGCACGGATACCCATGCGCTGGAACGTGCGCAGATAGGCGAGCATCTGCGTATAATAGCTCTGCCGGGCGCCGGCCTCGTCGAGGTCGAAGCTGTAGGCGTCCTTCATCAGGAACTCGCGCCCGCGCATCACCCCGAACCGCGGCCGCACCTCGTCGCGGAACTTCCACTGGATGTGATAGAGCGTGCGGGGCAGGTCGCGGTAGCTTTTAACCTCGTCGCGGAACAGCGCGGTGATCATTTCCTCGTTGGTCGGGCCGTAGAGCATCTCGCGCTCGTGGCGGTCGCGAATGCGCAGCATCTCGGGGCCGTAGGCGTCGTAGCGGCCGCTTGTCCGCCACAGCTCGGCCGACTGCAGCGTCGGCATCAGCATTTCCTGCGCGCCCGATAGGTCCTGCTCCTCGCGCACGATCCGCTCGATCTTCTTGAGCACCCGAAAGCCCAGCGGCAGCCAAGCGTAGATACCGGCGGCGGTCTGGCGGACCAGGCCGGCGCGCAGCATCAGCTTGTGGCTGACGATCTGGGCGTCGGCCGGACTCTCCTTGAGAACCGGGAGAAAAGCTTGGGACCAGCGCATGGCGCGCGCTCTAGCGGGCGATTGCGACGGCTGGCAACCGCGCCGCAATGTGGCACGACCGACACAGCGGGGATGGAAAAGCCGCATCGCAGCGATTCCACCCGTGACTCGAAGCGGCCCCCGCAATAGCGTCCCGCGCATCCGAACGAATTGGCCTTGGGTCGCAGTTCGGGGACGCGGCGGGTTGTCGCAATTCGGCTCAACTGGGGATGAGCCCGACTGCGATAAGGGGACGCCGCCGCGCCGACATCCAAGGGGGCTGACGAGCAATCGTCACGCAGGACGCCCGGACCGCACGTCGGTCCGGGCGTTTGCTTTTCAGCAATCGTGTTGACGCGACCGCAGACTTAAGGGATCAGCCCGTCAGCCAGACAAGGCATGGATTCGGCCGTTGTGTCCGCTCGGTTCGGGCGTATCATGAACCGGAACGAACGGCGGCGCTCTCGAAGGGATTGCGGCAATGGC
Organism: Sphingomicrobium sp.; assembly: GCA_035717905.1. Classification (GTDB taxonomy): domain Bacteria; phylum Pseudomonadota; class Alphaproteobacteria; order Sphingomonadales; family Sphingomonadaceae; genus Sphingomicrobium. The sequence goes on from DASTID010000127.1 coordinate 1,858, forward strand.
CAAAAATGTCGGACCGGAAGATCGGGTAGTTCGAATCGTCGTCGCGCTTGGGCTCGGCGTCCTTTGCTATCTCAAGGTTTTGCCCGACGTGCCGACCATCATCATGGCCGTCGTTGCCGCCTACCTGCTGATCAGCGGACTCCTCGCCAGGTGCGTGTTCTACAAGCTCGCCGACATCGACACGAGCGTGCAGGAACAGCCCTACTCGACCACCGACGACCGATCCGGTCTCTAGATCGCCGTTTGTCATCGGGCGGGAGCTTGCCTTAAGCCGGCTCCGCGGAGCGCACCGATGGACGAGCGGAAACTCAGGCAAGCGACCCTGCTGGTCGAAGGCGGCCGGCGGAGGGCGTGGCGCGGGCGCCTCGTCAACCCGCCGGTCGAGCGCGCGTCGACCATCTTGTTCGATAGCGTCGAGGACCTGCGCGCCGCCAGGCCGGCGTTCGGCGAGCATAATTACGGCCTGCACGGCACGGCCACCCAATGGGCGCTGGCCGAAGCGCTGACCGCGCTCGAGCCGGAGGCCGCCGGCACCGCGCTTTACTCGTCGGGACTTGCAGCGCTCACCACCGCATTGCTCGCGGTGCTGTCGCCGGGCGACGAGCTGCTCGTCGCGGACAGCATCTACGGGCCGACGCGGCGCTTTTGCGACACGGTCCTGAAGCGCTTCGGCGTCACCACGCGCTATTACGACCCGCTGATCGGCGCCGGGATCGAGGCGCTGATCGGGGAAGCGACGCGCGCGATCCTGCTCGAAAGCCCCGGAACGCATACGATGGAGGTGCAGGACGTGCCGGCCATCTGCGGGGTCGCGCGGGATCGCGGCATCGTCACCCTGCTCGACAATACCTGGGCGACCCCGCTGCTGTTCCCGGCCATCGCCCGCGGAGTCGACATCAGCATCCTCGCCGCCACCAAATATGTCGGCGGCCACGCCGACGTGATGATCGGCGCGGTGACCGCCACGGCGCCGCATTACGAGCGGATCGAGCGCACCGGCTGGGATCTCGGCCACAGCCTCTCACCCGACGACGCCTGGCTCGGCTCGCGTGGGCTGCGGACGATGGGGGTGCGGCTCAAGCAGCACGAGCAGGGCGCGCTGACCATCGCGAAATGGCTCAAGGCGCAGCCTGCGGTCGGCAAGGTGCTCCACCCCGCCCTGCCCGACTGTCCCGGCCACGATCTGTGGCAGCGCGACTTTGCAGGATCGTCCGGGCTGTTTTCCTTCGAGCTCGAGGGCGGCGACGCATCCCGAGTGGCCTTGGTCGAGAGCTTGCAGCTGTTCGGCATCGGCTACAGCTGGGGCGGCTACGAAAGCCTCGCGCTGCCCGTCGATCCGGTGCGGACCGTGTCGGCCCCGCCGGGACGCAACCTCGTCCGGCTCCACATTGGCCTCGAGGATCCCGAGGATTTGATCGAGGACCTCGCCGCGGCCCTCTCGACCCTCTGATCAGGCCACGGCGCGGAGCCCCGATTCGGTCGCATCGGCAAGGCCGCACAGCTCGTCGAGCGACATCGGCTTGCCGATGACATAGCCCTGCGCCAGATCGCAGCCGAGCGATCGGAGCAGCTGCAACGTCCGCTCGTCCTCGACTCCTTCCGCCACGACCCGCAATCCGAGCTCGTGGGCGAGGTTGATCGTCGAGCGCACCATGATGAGGTCGCTCTCGCTGTCGCAGATCGAGGTGACGAAGCACTTGTCGATCTTGAGCTCGTGCACCGGCAGCCGCTTCACGTAGGACAAGGTCGACTGGCCGGTGCCATAGTCGTCGACCGACAACTGGAGGCCGCGATCGCGCAAGGCGGTGAGCGTGCCGACCGCCGTCTCCGGCGAGTTGATGATCGCGCTCTCGGTGATTTCGAGGGTAAGGTTGCGCGGATCGGCGCCCGAAGCCGCGATTGCCTCGACCACGTGATCGACGAACGCGGGGCTGCCGATGTCGGCCGCGGACACGTTGACCGCGAAGCGGATCGGTGCGCCGCCGCGCGTCAGGCGGACCGAATCCTCGGCGACCCTGCTCAATACGAAGTCGGTGAGCTCTCGAACCACGCCGGTGGATTCGGCGAGCGGAATGAACTGATCGGGACCGATCAGCCCGTCGACCGGGTGCCGCCATCTGACCAGCGCCTCGGCGTGGCTGATCGTCCCGTGGCGCAGGTCAAGCTGCGGCTGGTACAGGACGACGACGTCGCCGCCGGCGAGGCCGCGGCGCAGCTCGCCCATCATCGAGAGCTGACGGCGTGCGGCAGGGTCGCTCCCCTCGTACCAGGCGAAGGATTCGCCGAGCGCGCGCGCGCCGGTCGTGGCGGCCATGGCCCGCTCGATCAGCGGCTGCGGCAGGGTCGCGCCGCCAATCGAGCCGTTCAGCCCGATGCTCAAGGCGATATCGACGGCGCCGCCGCCGGTTTGCACCGGCTCGCGGAACAGATCGGCGACGGCCTTGCTCGATCGTTCCGCGCGGTCGGCGCTTTCGGTCCACGCCAGGGTGTCGGGCGCGATCCGATAGACCGCACGATCGACGATGGTGGTGATGCGCGCGGCCGCCTCGCGGACGATCTCCGCCAGCGACTCCGAACCCACGGTGTCGCGGATCGCTTCGAAGCGGTCGATCGCCGCCGCGGCGACGACCCGCTGCGGCCCCATGCCGGTCAGGTCCTGCTCGAGGGCGCGGCGGTTGGGCAGCCCGGTTTCGCCGTCGAGCAGCGCACTGAGCCGCACTCGGCGCCGGACCTCGATGATGACCCGAAGGGCGATACAGGCGATCGCGCAGAACAACATCGCGGCGGAGTTCAACGCCAGGGGAAAGCGCGACTCCGCCGCGATCGGCGCCGCGCCAAGCACGGCGAGAACGGCGATTGCGGCAAGCGGAAATGTGCGCGCGAATCGCCGATGCGCGATTCCGCCGAGGATCAGCGCCACCAGGACGACGCCGAACAAGGTCGGGAGCGCGCCCGTCCGAGTGATCGCGCGGTGCTGAAGCAGGGATTCGGCCGCAAGCGCCTGAATGACGACCCCGGGAACGGTGCCGAATCGGGGGATCGTATAGCGGTCGCCGAGCTCGATCGCGGTCGCGCCGACGATGATGCGCTTACCGGCGATCGCGCGTGCCGGGACCCGGCCCTTGACGACGTCGACGAACGACAGCCGCGGAATTCGGCCAACGTCGATCGCCCAGTCGGGCTCGAACGCGCGGTCGCCGAAATCGTCGTTTTCGGCGACGAGGGTAGCCAGCGACGGCTGAATCCGCCCGCCGATCATGGTCGCGGCGGGATAGTCGCGCACGACTCCGTCGGGTCCCGGAAAAATGTTCACGCCGCCGACCCAAGCCGAGCTGAACACCGCCGCGGGGCGGCTCCGGACCACGGATTGCTGCGACGGGTCGTCCGACGCGCGCTGCTGGAAGATCGGCAGGATTGTCGCCGGCCCGCCTTTCAGAGCGGTGGCGAAGGCGCGGTCGCCCGCGGCCTCGGACGGCGAGCTGAAATCGACGTCGAACGCCACCAGCTCGGCCCCGGCGGCATAGAGCCGTTCGAGGGCCTGGGCGTGGTAGCGCCGCGACCACGGCCAGGTGCTGATTTCCTTCAGGCTCCTGGCGTCGATCTCGACGATCGCGACCTGCCCCGTCGGAGCACGGTCGAGCAGCTGTGCCCTGCTTGCGGTCAGCCAATGTTCGAGCGGCTGGAACGTGCCGAGCAGCTGCAAGGCGATCGTCGCGGCGGCGACGAGACAGACGCAGGCGAGGCGCTCCAGCCGGTCGCGGCGTTTGTGGCGCGGGTCCGGCACCTGCCCGTGGGCGTTGCATTCACCGGCGGAAGCCATCGCGCCGCCTCGGTTAGGGCTTGAAGCCCGACAGCAGGCCGCCGATCGTCTTGGTCACCGTCTGGACCGTCGTGTCGACAACGTCGACCACCGGCTCGGTCACCGCGGGGATCGTGGTCTCGACGATGTCGACGACAGGCTCGGTCACCGCCGGTACGGTCGTTTCGACGATGTTCGTCACCGGCTCGATCACCGTCGGCACCGTGGTCTCGACGATGTTGGTCACGGGCTCGATCACCGCAGGTACGGTCGTTTCGACGATGTTCGTCACCGGCTCGATCACCGCCGGGACCGTGGTCTCAACGATGTTCGTCACCGGCTCGATCACCGCCGGGATTGTCGCTTCGACGATGTTGGTCACCGGCTCGATTACGGCCGGGACCGTGGTCTCGACGATGTTGGTCACTGGCTCCGTTACCGCCGGG
>DASTID010000128.1:0-6726 GCA_035717905.1 Sphingomicrobium sp.
TAGGCGCCAGCGCGAAAGCCGCTCCGGCGCGCGCGGTCGGCAGCCAACCGTCGCGGGATTCGAAGCGGTCGTCGCGGAGCACGGCGCCGCTGGCGATTTCCCTCTCGAACAGGTGCCCGTCGCCGATCCGCCAATGGTCGAGCCGCGCGCCGCCAGTGAGCGTGAACTCGCCGATGTCGGCACTGGCTTCGGCGAAAGCGCCGCTCGTCCAGCTCTCGCCGCCCGCCAAGCGCCGCCGCGTCGGCGCGCCGTCGGCGAACGAAAACAGCTCGCGCGATTCGCCGTCGGTGCGGCGCGCGTCCGCGCCGAGGCGAAGCTCGATCCCCGCCGGCATTGGCGGCCGCAGCTCGAGGCTTGCGCCGAGACCGTGCGACGGAACCGAATCCTGCAGGGCAACGCGGCTCGCGCTGGTGCGGCCAGCCGTCACGCTGGCGAAGCTGCTCCGGAAATTGCGCCACTGCCAATAGCCGAGCGCCGACCATTGCCAGTCGCCGCGGCCGACGAGGCGCAGAGACGCGTCGGCGCCGTTGGTGCGGTTGGCGGTGAAGTCGAGCCCGCGCGTGCGCCAGTCGTGGAAGCCCGCGAGGCTCGCCTGAAGCTCGGCGCCGGTCCCGACCGGCGCGACCCAGCGCCCGCGTCCACTCCACGCGCGGTACGGCGCGCGCTCGTCGGCGGGCCCGCGGGTGTCTTCGGTCACCGGGACAAAGCCGTCGCCGCGCTCGCCGCGCGCGGACAGGCTGAGGATTCCTCCGCCGGCCGGCAGGCCGACCCGGCCGCCGGCCTCGAGCGATTCGCGGCTGCCGGCGGCAAGGTCGCCGGAAGAGCCGGAATCGGCGCGGCTGAACATTTCGATGGTGCCTGCGAGCGCGCCCGGTCCGTTGGCGACGCTTCCGCCGCCGCGCACGACGCGCACTTCCTGCAGTGTCGATGGATCGTAGGCCGGCCAGTTGACCCAGCCGCCGAACGGATCGCCTTGCGGGACTCCGTCGAGCACCAGCAGCGCGCGGCTCGAAGCGTTGCCGCCGAGCGCGCGCAGGGTGACGCCCTGGCTGGTCGGATGTCCGCTGCGCGCATCGGAGCGACGGAACAGCTGGAGGCCCGGCACCTCCTTGAGCAGCTGGTCGAGCTCGTGGCTGGGCGAGCGGGCGATCCGCTCGCGCCCGATCCGCTCGACCTGGAAGACGCGGTCGGCCTTGGGTTCGGGTAGCGCCGCCCCGGTGATGACGATCGCCGCCTCGGCCGGCTGGAGCGGCAGCGCGTCGGGCACCGGCCCGCGCCTAAAGGATGTCGTGAAGCGTGGCCGCGACCGTCAGCAGGGACGCGGCCGCGACGGCGAGCAGCGCCCACCATGCCCACCACGGCCACGACAATTTGCCGGTCTCATCGGGCTTGGCCATCGCCATCCGGATTGCCCCACGGCGCGCGCCGCGTCCAGCTTCGAGGGCCGCGCGACAGCGAATCCCATCATGGGACGGGACACAAAGCTAACCAAAGTTAATTCGCGCTTGTCGCTCTCTGGTTAACCTGCTCTAAACCTTTAATGTTCGCGCACCTCGCGCGAGTCGCGGGGAGGGGGCGCCCCTATGAGTGACGGGTGTAACAGCTGGGTCGAGTCTTGCGTGCTGCGCCGAGCAAGCGCGAAACTCCTCTTATCCTGCGTGCTCGTCGCACAACCCGTCGCAGTTGCCGCACAAACCGCGGAGCAGGTCGTCCCGCCGACCCGCGAGGAAGTGACCCGGCCCGAAGTGCCGGCGCCCCAACTCCGCGCCCCGCGCGTCGAGGTCGAGGGCGGCATCGAGCGATCGCCGTGCGCGCTCGACAGTCCGGACTTCAAGGACATCCGCTTCACCGTGCGCGACGTGCAGTTCGACGGGCTGCAGGAGATGGACGCGGCGGCGCTGCGGTCCGCATATGCGCCGTACGTCGGAACCGAGCAGCCGATTTCGGTGGTGTGCGAGATTCGCGACCGCGCGGCGACGATCCTGCGCGACGCGGGCTATATCGCCGCGGTGCAGGTGCCCGAGCAGCGGATCGCCGACGGCGTGGTCCGCTTCCGCGTGCTTATGGCGCATCTGGCGCAGGTCCGGGTACGCGGCGACGCCAGCGGCGCCGAGCGGGTGATCGCCGACTATCTCAACCAGCTGACCAAGCAGCCCGTCTTCAACCGCTATGAGGCCGAGCGTTACCTGCTGCTGGCCAGCGACCTGCCCGGCTACAACGTCCGCCTGACGCTGCGACCCGCCGGCACCCAACCGGGCGAGGTGATCGGCGACGTCACGGTGCAGCGCATCGCCGCCTATGTCGACGCGAACATCCAGAACGCCGGGAGCCGGGAGCTCGGCCGCTGGGGCGCGCTGCTGCGCGGCCAGCTGTTCGGCCTGACCGGGCTCGGCGACCGCACCGTCGTCTCGCTGTTCAGCACGGCCGACTTCCACGAGCAGCAGACGGTCCAGCTCGGCCACGACTTCCGCATCGGGCCCGAAGGGCTCAGCGTTTCGGGGCTGTTCACTTATGCCTGGGCGCGGCCCGACATCGCCGACACGGGCGACGTCAACGCGCGCACGCTGCTCGGCACGCTCGAAGTCGGCTACCCGATCGTGCGCCGCCAGGCGAGCACGCTGCGCGGCTCGATCGGCATGGACCTGGTCAACCAGGACGTCGACATCGACGGGATCGACCTCACCCGCGACCGGTTGCGGGTCGGGTTCGCGCGGCTCGGCTGGGACGCGGCGAGCATGGACTTCTCCGGCCCCGGACGCTCGCTCGCCGAGCCCTTCTGGCGGCTGTCGTCGCTGGTCGAGCTGCGCCAGGGGCTCGACATCCTCGACGCGACCGATTCGTGCGGGCCGACGGGGGCGAGTTGCATCGGTCCCGGCCTGGTGCCGCCGAGCCGGATCGACGGCCAGGCCGATGCGACGGTTCTCCGCGTGACCGGCTATGGCGAAGTGCGGCCGGTTCCCAAGCTGACGTTCGCGCTCGGCGCGCGCGCCCAATATGCGTGGAAGCCGCTGCTCAGCTTCGAGGAATTCTCGGCCGGCAATTACACCGTCGGGCGCGGCTACGACCCCGGCGCGCTGCTCGGCGACCGCGGCTGGGGCACGCAGGCCGAAATCCGCTTCGGCAGCCGGATCCCGGCGAACGCCAAGCGCGCCGCGATCGAGAGCTACGCCTTCTGGGACCACGCGCGCGTCGACAATCTCGACAGGCTGGTGCCGGTTATCGGCGCGCAGCACCTCAATTCGGTCGGCGCGGGCGCCCGGATCAGCTTCGATCGCTTCGCTATCGACACCGCGATCGCGATCCCGCTGTCCCATGTCGGCGTGCTCGACGAAAAGCCGGATCCGCGGCTCCTAATATCCCTGACAAGCCGGTTGTGGCCATGGAGATACCAATGACCTCCATTGTAACTGTTGCGTCGAACGTTGCGGACCATCGCAGGCCCCGGCGCAGGGCGCTGATGATCTCGTGCGCATCGGTGGCCATCGCCGCCGCGGCACTGGCTCCGCAGAAGGCGCGTGCGCAGGTGGCGCCGCCGCCGGGAGCATTCCGGGGGAATGTCACCGCGACGACCGGAACCGTAACCCGGACCGACCTCACCAACACGACCGAGACGATCGTCGTCGGCTCGGGCACGGCGACGATCGACTGGCAGCCGAACACCATCAACGAGACCAGCGGCAATTACGATTTCCTGCCGCAGGGCAATGTCGCGACGTTCACCAACGACGCGCTGCTGACGAGCGACTTCACGGTGCTCAACCGCATCCTTCCGATCGACGGCACCACGCCGATCGAGCTCAACGGCAAGGTGATCAGCCAGCTGCAGAGCGGCGCGGGCACCGCGACCGGCGGCAACGTCTGGTTCTACAGCCCCGGCGGAATCCTGGTCGGCGCCACCGCGGCGTTCGACGTCGGCGGGCTGCTGCTGACGACCAATGTCGTCGACTCGCTCGATCCCTCGTCGGGCGGCTTCGTCGCCACTTTCTCGAACCCCAACGCGACCAACTCGGCGGTCGAGATATCCCCGAACGCGAAGATCAACGCGACGGCGGCCAACAGCTATGTCGCGATCGTCGCGCCTAAGATCGTCCAGGGCGGCGACATCCGCGTCGACGGCTCCGCCGCTTATGTCGCTGCGCAAGGCGCGACGCTGACCATGAGCGACGGATTGTTCAACATCCAGGTCTCTGTCGGCACCGACGATTCGAACGGCGTCGTCCACACCGGCTCGACGACCGGACCGGCGAGCGGCGCGGCCGACGATTATCAGCGCATGTACATGGTCGCGGTGCCCAAGAACCAGGCGCTGACGATGCTTCTCAGCGGGTCGATCGGCTATGATGCGACCACCGCGTCGTTCGAAAACGGCCAGATCGTCCTGTCTTCGGGCTACAGCATCAACGGCTCGACGAGCGGTCACATCCCGTCGGCCACGTCCGGCCCCCAGGACAGCGGATTCACCATCGGCGGCGACGCCGGCGGAGCCAGCATAACTTCCGACCTGTGGGGCATCGCCAGCGGCGAGATCGCGGCAATCGCGTCCGCGGGCGGTTTGAACTTCGACGGTAATGTCGAGTTCGTGAACCAGAATGCGCCGATCGACGGCGACATCCGCATCGGCGCGACCAACGGCTTCTCGATCTTCGCGAACGGCACGGTGCAGGCCTTTACCACCGGGTCCGCGGCGCTGGACGGCGGGATCATCGACATTTTCGCCACCAACGGCGGAGTGGTCGACTTCGACAGGACGGTCCAGCTGATCTCGAGCGTTGCCGCCGACGGGTCCGGGACCGCGGGCACGGTCTCGCTCTACGCCGACAACGGCTCCATCGACATCGCCGGCGCGGCCGATCTCAACGCCGGTGTCGGCGCGGCGTCTCCGCCGGTCGAGGGCTTCAGCCAGAGCAACACGGCGGGCGACGTCACCGTGACCGCGATCAACAACGGCACGATCGTCACGCACAGTCTGAACCTGTCCGCGATCGCCAACGGCCAGGACAATCAAGGCAACGGCGACGGCAGCGCGGGCTCTGGTACCGGCGGCACCATCGGCATGTTCGCCGACACCGGCGGCGTCATTACCGTCAACGGCAACCTGACCGCCAGCGCCGATGGCATCGGCGGCAACATGCGCGACGGCGGGACGACCGGTGGCGCGGGCTTTGGCGGCACCGTCTATGTGACGACCGGCGGCGGGGATGTCAGCATCACCGGCAGCGTCCTCCTGTCGGCGCTCGGCCTCGGCGGCGATTATATCGGCGAGGGAACTCCGTCGGTCGCGACCGGCGGTTTGGGCGACGGCGGTCAGGTCAGCTTCTATACGACGGGCTCGGGCGGTATTTCGGCCGCGGGCAGCGTCGAGCTGCGCGCCGACGGCAGCGGCGGCGATGGCCGGACCGGCGGCGAGGGCTATGGCGGAAGCGCCGGGGTCAGCGGCTTCGACGGTTCGATTGGCATTGGCGGGGCGATCAACATCACTGCCACGGGAACCGGCGGCGACGCGAGCTCGGGCTTCGGCGGCAATGGCGGCTACGGATCGGGCGGAAGCGCCTACATCGAGGCGCTGGCCCAGCCCGCCGGCGTAAACCCGGCGACAGCCGCGACGATCACCGGCGGCAATGCGACGGTCAACGCCAGCGGGTACGGCGGGTCCGGCGGCGCCGGCGACGGGATCGACAACCTCGCCGGAAACGGCGGCGACGGCCAGGGCGGCTATTTCTTCGATGACGGGGTCGAGATCAGGATCGTCAACGGCGCCTATGCGGCCGCCGACAACGACGGCGCATCGCTCCTGCTGGGCGACGTGGCGCTGACATCGGCCGGATATGGCGGCGCCGGCGGCGCCGGCGGCGCCGGCCAAAGCGGCGGCCTCGGCGGAAGTGGCTACGGCGGACTGACGCAGGCCGGCAATTACGATCTCAACGGGACCGGAACCTCGACCGCCACGGCCACCTTCGGCAATGTGACGATGGACGCCGGGGCGACCGGCGGCAGCGGGGGCGCGGGCGACAGCCTCAGCGCCTCTGCCGACGGCAATGGTGGGCAGGCGGTCGCGGGGGGCAGCGTCTCCTGCTTCGACACCTTCACCTGCGGCGGCGCGGTGTTCAACGCCAAGGGCACGGTGACGACCGGCAACGTCGCGCTCAACGCGGTGGCCTGGGGCGGGGCGGGCGCCGTCGGCGGTAACGCGACCGGCGGCCGCGCCGCTCTCGAAAGCTATGCCGGCAGCGCGTTTTCCGCCATCGGCAACGTGGACGTGAACGCATCGGCCCTGGCCGGCGCCGGCGATATCTTCGGCGGCAACGCGCTCGGAGGAACGGCCATCGTCCACGCCGACGGCGCGAATCCGCAGATTCCGACCGAAACGGCATCGACGTTCGACGTGACCGGGCAGCTGTACCTCGACGCGGGCGCGGTCGGCGGCAGTAGCGGGAGCACCGGCGCCGGCGGCAACGCGCTCGGCGGCATCGCCTCGCTCACGGCATTCGAAGGAACCGACGTCAACCTCGGCAGCCTGCTCGTCTACGCCAACAGCACCGGAGGCACTGGCGGAGTCGGCGGCAACGCCGGCAATGGCGACAGCGTCAACGGCACGGCCGAGCTGAACGTATTCGGCAATGTCACAGTCGCCGGCGGCCTCGAGATCCGCGCCTTCGCCACCAGCGGCGACGGCGGCAGCGCCGGCACGGCGTGGGGCGGAGATGCCTTGCTCAGCGTCGATACGGC
>DASTID010000129.1:0-4788 GCA_035717905.1 Sphingomicrobium sp.
AGCGAGATCGTGGCGAAGCACTGGACGACCGAGGCCGCGGTCCGGATGCTCCAGAACAACCTCGACGACGAGGTCGCCGAGGACCCGCAGAACCTCGTGGTCTATGGCGGGATCGGCCGCGCCGCGCGCAACTGGGCCTGCTACGACAAGATCGTCGAAACGCTCGAGCGGCTGGAGGAGGACCAGACCCTGCTCGTCCAGTCGGGCAAGCCGGTCGGCGTGTTCCGCACCCACAAGGACGCGCCACGCGTGCTGCTCGCCAATTCCAACCTCGTGCCCAAATGGGCGAACTGGGAGACGTTCAACGCGCTCGATCGCGCCGGCCTCATGATGTACGGCCAGATGACCGCCGGCAGCTGGATTTACATAGGCTCGCAAGGCATCGTCCAGGGCACGTATGAGACGTTCGCCGAAATGGGCCGCCAGCATTTCGGCGGGGACCCCAGGGGCAAGTGGATTCTCACCGCGGGGCTCGGCGGGATGGGCGGAGCGCAGCCGCTCGCCGCGGTGATGGCCGGCGCACACTGCATCGCGATCGAGGTGCAGGACAGCCGCATCGAGAAGCGCCTCGAAACCCGCTACCTCGACAAGCGCGCGACCAGCATCGACGAGGCGCTCGAAATCGTCCGGAGCGCGAGCGAGCCGACCAGCGTCGGCTTGCTCGGCAATGCCGCCGAGATCCTCCCCGACATGCTCGCGCGCGGAATCCGGCCCGATGCGCTGACCGACCAGACCAGCGCGCACGATCCCGCCAACGGCTATTGCCCGGCCGGTTGGAGCGTCGCCAGATGGCAGGAGATGCGCGAAAAGGACCCCGCCGCGGTCGCCGCCGCCGCGCGCGAATCGATCGCCCGCCACGTCGAGGCGATGCTGGCGTTCAAGGCGCAGGGCATCCCGACCTTCGACTATGGCAACAACATCCGCCAGGAGGCCTATGACGAGGGCGTCACCCGCGCCTTCGATTTCCCCGGCTTCGTCCCGGCCTATGTGCGGCCGCTGTTCTGCCGCGGCATCGGGCCGTTTCGCTGGGCGGCGCTGAGCGGCGATCCCGAGGACATCTACCGCACCGACCAGCGGGTGAAAGAGCTGATCCCCGACGACAAGCACCTCCACCGCTGGCTCGACATGGCGCGCGAGCGGATTGCCTTTCAGGGGCTCCCGGCGCGCATCTGCTGGGTCGGCCTCGGCCAGCGCGACAAGCTCGGCCTCGCGTTCAACGAGATGGTGCGCAACGGCGAGGTCTCCGCCCCGATCGTCATCGGCCGCGACCATCTCGACTCAGGCAGCGTCGCCTCGCCCAATCGCGAGACCGAGGCGATGCAGGACGGCAGCGACGCGGTCTCCGACTGGCCGCTGCTCAACGCGCTGCTCAACACCGCGTCGGGCGCGACCTGGGTGTCGTTCCACCACGGTGGCGGCGTCGGCATGGGCTATTCGCAGCACGCCGGGATGGTGATCGTCGCCGACGGCAGCGACGACGCCGCCCGGCGGCTCGAGCGCGTCCTCTGGAACGACCCCGCCACCGGCGTCATGCGCCATGCGGATGCGGGCTACGACATCGCCGTCGACTGCGCGCGCGATCAGGGGCTCGACCTGCCGATGATCGGCTAAGGACGCTGCCGTTCCGGCGGCTCACGCTTGCGGAGGCGGCTGTTTAGTCGCATTTTGCCGTCCCAGGGGGCAGCAGGGTGGCAAGCGTCTTCCTCAGCTATTCTCGGGAAGATCTGGCGAGCGCGCGACAGATTGCGCGCGCTCTCGAGGCGGCAGGCCATTCGGTCTGGTGGGACCGTCAGATCAAAGGGGGCGCGCAATACGCAAAGGAAATCGACCGGGCGTTGACAGCGTCAGATGCAGTCGTGGTGCTGTGGTCGGAACATTCAGTCGATTCTTCCTGGGTCCGCGACGAAGCCGAAGCAGGGCGCGATGCTGGGCGGCTCGTTCCGGCCACGCTGGACGGTTCGAGGCCTCCGCTGGGCTTCCGCCAGTATCAAACAATTGGCCTTGAACGCTGGCGCCGGTCGGAGGCGCCGACGGACCTCGAGGAGCTGATTGAGGCGCTGAGCCCCGACAAGGTGCCCGCGCTGGGGGCACCGCACAATGCTCGCCAACGGGCTATGCGCTGGACCACGCGACGTAAGCTGCTCTCGGGTCTAGGCGCATCGGCTGCAATCATCGCAGCCAGCGGCGGTTTGCTCCTGTACCGCGACCGCTCGCACCCGAAGGCGCCACCCGAAGTCCGGTCGCTGATGGTGCAAGCCAGGCAGATCGAGGACCAAAACAATATAGTCACGCAAAATCAGGCGATCGGCCTGTACGAGCGCGCCGTAAAGCTTGCGCCCGATTTTGCCGAAGCGTGGGGCAGGCTCGGGCTGATCTGCGCCGTCTGTTCCCATTATCGTGACCGTTCCGAGGCATTGGCGTTGCGCGCAAAAGCCCAGTCTGCGGGCGCGCGGGCGCTGCAGCTCGATCCGGGGAACGTCTATGGGGAGATGGCCTTGGCGATTGCCTGGCCCTTCATTGGGCATTGGCAGGAATGGGACCGGAGAATGACGCGGGCGCTTGCCCGCGAGCCGCGCAATGACGACCTGCTGACCTACCGCGCGGTCATGCTGCAATTTGAAGGCCGGGCAACGCAGTCGGTGCCGCTATACCAGCGGATCAGGGAGCGGCCGCTGAAGCCTGCCGTCTACAACAATTACATCAAGGCCTTGTGGACGGCGGCTCGCCCGGTCGAGCTCGAGGACGCGATGGCCGATGCAGCGTCGCTGTATCCGACGCATCCGTCGATCTGGTTTACCCGTTTTCAGATCCTCGCCTTCAGCGGGAGGGCCGACGCTGCCCTTGCCGTCGCCCAAAGCGCGGAAGGCCGTCCGCCCGGGCTCGATGAGGAAAAGATCGGCGCGCTTGTAAAGCTTGCTCGCACCATCGGCGGACGCAACCCGGCGGAGGTCGAATCGATCATGGCCGACCAAATCCGCGCTGCGCACGTGGAAGCGTCTCAGGCTGAACTCTCCATCAGGAACGCCAGCGCGCTCGGACGGATCGACGATGCCTACCAGCTGGCGAACGCTTATTATTTCGGCCGCGGATTCACGATCCCTGATTATGACGCCAAAGGCAGCACGTTCTCACCGGAGCAGCGCCAGACGCGGCTTCTCTTCGAACCCGTAACAGCGCCGATGCGCGCCGACCCGCGGTTCGAACCGCTGGTCGCGCGGCTCGGCTTCGATCACTATTGGCGCGAGTCCGGCGTGCCGCCCGATTATCGGCGCAGCTAACGGCTGGTCCCAGGATTTGAAGTCTGGCAGGGCGCAATTGATGCTGCCCCTCGATCCGACGAACATCGATGTCGCGACGCTCCGCCGGATGGGGCGGGGCGAAACCGCCTCGCTCGACGACGCCGCGATGCAGCGCGTCGAGTCCGCCGCCGCCTCGGTCGAGCGCATCGTCGCGGGCGGCGAGACGGTCTACGGCGTCAACACCGGCTTCGGCCTGCTCGCCAACACGCGCATCCCCGACGACCGCCTCGCCGAGCTCCTGCCGATGATCAGCGTTGGCGGTTCAGCCGAACATCCTGGCCGCGGCCCGCAGTCTCAGGCCTCGCCAGTGCCACTAGCAGACTGAGGCACGCCACAAACCCGACGGCCCACACCGCCCAGTCGAGCAGCAGCCATCGTTGGGCACGCGCGTGCAAATTGGGGTCGACGGTATCGGCATAGGCCTGCGCTATCATGTCGGCGAACATCGGTTCGAGGGCCGCTCCGGCGATGACCCCGCCGGCAATGAACAGCGCCAGGGCGACCAGCAGCAAACCGCGCCGACCCGTCCGCCAATTGGCGACCAGCGCCGCAATTAGCAGCACGAGGGTCACCGGCGGCACCGTCTGCCAGAACATTTCGCTATTGTAGCGGTCGGCGCCGCTCAGAATTCGAAATGACCTCGGCGGCGCGGCCGCGATCGTGCTCGCCATCACGGAAATGGCAAAAAACTGCGCCCCGAACTGGAGCAGCGCGCAGCCGCTAGCGGCAATCAGCGTCAGGTTTCTTATCGTCATAACGCCCCCCCGCGAGAACCCGAGCCTATCAGACTGGCCTGGCTCGCGCGACTGGCCGCCAGCACAAGCCGGAGGGCGAAGGCGCGGGAGCGGTGCAAAGAAAAGACTGGACCCCTCGCTTCGCGGCGGACCAAGAATGCGCCGATGCTAACGCTCGACCCTGAAGCGATCGACCTCGCTGCCATCCGCCAGATCTGGACCGGCGCCCCCGCGCGCCTCGATGATGCGTCGATGCAGCGCGTGACGGAAGCCGCGGCCTCGGTCGAGCGCATCGTCGCCGGCGGCGAGACCGTCTATGGCGTCAACACCGGCTTCGGCCTGCTCGCCAACACGCGCATCCCCGACGACCGCCTGGCCGAGCTCCAGACCAACCTCATCCTGTCGCACAGCGCCGGCCTCGGCGATCCGCTGCCGCGGCACGTCGTCCGCCTTATGATCGTGCTCAAGCTGCTCGGCCTCGGCCGCGGCTATTCGGGCGTGCGGACCGAGGTGATCGACGCGCTTCAGGCGCTGCTCGACAAAGACGCAATGCCGCTGATTCCGTCGCAGGGCAGCGTCGGCGCGTCGGGCGATCTCGCCCCGCTGGCGCACCTCATCGCCGCGCTGATGGGGCACGGCAGGATCGATCTCGCGGGCCAGATCATGCCGGCTGGGGCGGCGCTGCAGAAGCTGGGCATGGAGCCCCTGCAGCTCGGGCCCAAGGAGGGACTGGCGCTGATCAACGGCACCCAGGC
>DASTID010000130.1:0-6544 GCA_035717905.1 Sphingomicrobium sp.
GCCGGCGACGAAGCGGACGGCGCGGCGCTGGCCAAGGCGCAATTCGACGGCGCCGACAACATGACCGACCGGCAAGGCGCGTTCAGCGTCCTCATGTCGCTCGATGCGCCGCAACGCGAGCAGGCGCTCGGCGCCTTTTACGATCGCTTCCGCGGCGACCCGCTGGTGCTCGACAAATGGTTCGCGCTGCAAGCGGCGGCGCAGCGGCCGGACACGGTCGACCAGGTGCTGAAGCTCGCCGCCCACCCCGATTTCGTCATCAGCAACCCGAACCGGCTGCGCGCGCTCGCCGGAACGTTCGGCGCCAATCACTGGGCGTTCCATTCGCCCGACGGCCGCGGCTACGCGTTCCTCGCCGACATGATCATCGCCGCCGACAAACTGAACCCGCAGGTCGCGGCGCGGCTGGTGCCGCCGTTCGGCCGGTGGCGGCGCTTCGAGCCCAGGCGCTCAGCGAAGATGCGCGCCGCGCTCGAGCGGATCGTCGCGACTCCGGGCCTGTCGAAGGACGTCTACGAGCAGGTCTCGAAGAGCCTGGCCTGATCTCGTGCCAATCGTTCAAAGGGTGTATTGACCGCCGCCGCTACAAGGAGGCCGCCCGATGCCTGCGACCATCGTCAGAGCCGGAGAAAGAGCGCCACTCGACATTCTCGGCATGCCCATGACAATGCTCTGCGAGGCGCGTGAAACTGGCGGCTGCTGGTCGTTGTTCGAGGAGCAGGTTCCTCTGGGCATGGGACCGCCGCCTCATCGCCACGATTGGGATGAGGCCTATTACGTGCTGGAGGGCATCGTCGACTTCGTGGTGGACGGAGAGACGATCAGGTCGAACCCAGGCGACTTCAACTATCTGCCGAGAGGGACCGTCCACTCCTTCAAAGGCGCTTCGGACGCGCCCGCGAAAGTCCTGATCTTCGCGGCGCCGGCTCACGGCTCGGAGTTTTTCCAGGAATTGAGCAGCGAAGTGCGGATCCTGCCCGGCGACGCCTCAAAGATTCCGGAGATCGGCGAACGTCACGGAATCCATTTCATTACGGCAAAAGAGCCCGCGTCCTAGCCGCCGATCCAGGTCGCGACTTCGGCCGCGACCTGGTTCGCGGCGCGATTGAGGGCGGGCCCAACGCTGGCCGCGGTGCCGTCGGCGGGCGCGGTTCCGGTGAAGCGGCGGGTTTCGACGCGGGTCCCGCCCGCGGTCGACAGCGCACCGTCATAGACCACGATCGCCTGCCCGGTCTGGGCGTCATAGCCGAAGCGGCGCAGCTCGCCGGTCACCTGCAGTCCCGGATCGAGCCGGGCTTGCCGCGGGTCGAGCACGACGCGGTTGGTGGTGCGGCGAACCGTTTCCGCCAGCAGGTCCTGGAACAGCCGGTCGGGCGTATCGACCATCACCAGGTTGGTCACATATTGGACATCGGTCGGGCTGACCTGCACCGGCACGCGGGTCGTGCTGTTTTTCTCTGATATCACGGGCACGGCGATGGTCACCGCCTCCCCCGCGTTGGCGGCACGCACGATCTGTCCGGGGTCGGCCGCCTCGGGCGTCAGGGTCAGCAAGGTCGCCGGCGCCTTGCCCCCGGCGCCGAGCATTCCCGACAGCGAGCAGGCGCCAAGCGCCGCGGCCAGCGCGACCGCTGCAAACATACGCGGCAACAGCTTCATTGGCGTTTCCCCGGCTTGTAGTCAGGAAGCTTCTTCGGACCGAGCGTGCCGCCGATGCCCTGCTGGTCGATGCGGTCCGAAACCGACTTCAGCGATTGCGACAGATCGCGCAGGTCGTGCACCAGCCGGTTGGCTTCGGGCAGCGTCGACTTGCTGAAATTCTGTACGCCCGGGCGAGCGTCGGAGATCATCGCATCGAGATTGTCGGCTGCCTTCTGGACCGAGGCGATCGTCTTCCTCAAGTCCTCGGCAGCCGGACGGCCCTGCTCGACGACGAGGCGGTTGGTGTTGTCGGTGAGCACGGCCACGCGTTGCGCGGCGATGCCCGCGTTGTGCACCGCGATCCGGGCATCGGCGATCGCGTCGGCCAGCTCCGGAGCGCGATCGGCGAGCACCTTGGTGGTGCGGTCCATGTTCTGGAGGATGTCGGCGATCGCGTCCTGGTTCTTGTCCGAGAGCAGCTCGGTCAGGCGCTCGGTCAGACGCTGGATGCGGTCAATCAGCTCGGGCGCGCTGTTGAGCAGGGCGCCGAGGCCGCCGGTCGCCGACGGGATCACCGGGCAGCCCTGCGGGCCGACCTGGGCGATCGCGCGGCTGCCGCGCACCGCGCCGGTCAGCTGGATTTCGCTGACGCCGGTGAAGCCGACGCCGTGAATCTGCGCGGTCGTGCCTTGGAGCACGGGCGTTTGCCGGTCGACGTCGATCCTGACCCACACGAATTCCGGCCGGTTGGGGAGCAATGAGATCTTGTCGACCTGGCCGACGGGAACGCCCGAAAAGGTGACGTTGGACCCCTTGTTGAGGCCGCCGACCGCCTGCGCGAAATAGATGTCGTAGCACTTGGTCTCTTTGTTCGAGAGACCGGCGAGCCAGACGATGAACAACAGGACGCCGGCCAGCAATGCGACCGTCACCGCGCCGACCATCACATAATTCGAGCGGGTTTCCACTAAGCCGCTGCCCCTTCCCCGTGACTAAGGCCGGCAGTGCGCCCCCGCGGCCCGTTGAAATACTCTTGTATCCAAGGATGATCCAAAGCCAATAGTTCCGGTATCGTTCCGACGGCAATGACCTTCTTGTCCGCGAGCACCGCGATGCGGTCGCAAATCGCGTGCAGAGTATCGAGGTCGTGCGTGATCAGGAAGACGGTGAGGTCGAGCCGCTTCTGGAGCGAGCGGATCAGCTCGTCGAACGCGGCGGCGGCGATCGGGTCGAGGCCGGCGGTCGGTTCGTCGAGAAACAGCAGCTCGGGATCGAGGGCGAGTGCGCGCGCGAGGCCGGCGCGCTTGACCATGCCGCCCGACAGCTCGGATGGAAATTTGGGGCCGGCGTTGGCCGGAAGCCCGCCCATCGCGATCTTGTAGGACGCGATCTCGTCGAGCAGCGGCGGCTTCAGATAGGGAAAATATTCGCGGATCGGGACCTCGACATTCTCGGCGACGGTCAAAGTCGAGAACAGGGCCCCGTTCTGGAACAGGATTCCCCAGCGGCGGCGGATGTTCTTGGCCTCGTCCTCGGTGCGGCCGATCATCGTCTCGCCGAGCACCTCGACCTCGCCTTCGTCCGGCGTCTGGAGGCCGATGATCGAGCGCAAAAGCACCGACTTGCCGGTGCCCGAGCCGCCGACCACGCCGAGGATCTCGCCGCGGCACACGGTCAAATCGAGGTTCTCGTGGATCACCTGCTCGCCGAAGCTGTTGCGCAGGCCCCGGACGGTGATGATCGGATCGCAGTCCTTTGGAACGCCGCTCATTTCCACCCGATCGAGCTGAAGAAGACGGCGAAGACGGCATCGAGCACGATCACGAGAAAGATCGACTGGACGACCGCGGTGGTGGTGCGCGCGCCGACCTGCTCGCTGTTGCCCTCGACCAGCATGCCCTGAAAGCAGCCGGAAAGCGCGATGATGAAGCCGAACACCGGCGCCTTGATCAGCGCAATCCACAGGTCGGTGATCGGGATCACCTCCTGCAGCCGCTGGATGTAGGTCAAGGGCGGGATCGACAGGTCGAGCCAGACGAACAGCCCGCCGCCGAACAAGGCGGTGAGAATCGCCCAGAAGCCGAGCAGCGGCATCATCAGGATCGCGGCGAGCATGCGTGGGATGACCAACGCCTCGACCGGCGACACGCCGATGGTGCGCATCGCGTCGATCTCTTCGGTCAGCTTCATCGTGCCCAGCTGGGCGGCGAAGGCGGAGCCCGAGCGGCCGGCGACCATGATCGCGGTCATCAGCACGCCGAGCTCGCGCACCGTGATGCGGCCGATCAGGTTGATCGTGTAGACCTCCGCGCCGAACTGGGCGAGCTGCACCGCGCCCTGCTGGGCGATGACGATGCCGATGAGAAAGCTCATCAGCCCGATGATGCCGAGCGCGCGCACGCCGACCACGTCGAACCGCTGGACCACGGCGTTGACCCGGAAGCGCTTGGGCCGGCGGATGACGTTGGCGAAGCCGATCAGCGTCGCGCCGAAGAATCCGAGCAGGCCGAGCAAAGTCTGACCGGCCTCGGCGACCCATTCGCCGATCTCGGTCAGCACCCGGAAGAAGCTTGGGCGCTCCTCGGGCCGGACGCGCGCCGGCGCATCGAACTCGGACACCTGATGGAGCAGGCTGACCTCGTCGCGGCTGGCGCCGACGACCTTGGCGCCGCGGTCGCGCACGGTGCGGTAGATCAGCCAGGCGCCGACCGTGTCCATGCGCTCGATCTGGGACAGGTCGATGGTCAGCGGATCGGGCATGGAGTCGATCTCGCGCTGGGTGGTCGCGGCGCGCGTGATCGTCAGCGCGCCGGCGACCCGGTACACCGATCCGTGGACGTCATCCCCCGCTGTCTGGTCGAGATCGGCCATCAGTGGCGGATTAGTGCGCGAAATGCGGGCAGCGGGCAAGTCGCGCCCTTTCGCCCGTCGCGGCGCGCGATTATGCCGCCTGTCGATGGCGAGCGAGCCCCCCCTTCCGTTCGTGCCGGTCGGCGCCAATGCGGCGCGCCTGTTCGGCATGGATGCGCGCGCCCGCGCGTGCCGGTTGGCCGACAATGCCGGGCTGGAATGCGCCGATGCGCCGGAGCCGGGCCGGGCGGTGCTGCTGGCGAGCATGGCCTATGCGTGGGACCCGGTGTGGCTCAAGGCGATGCGCGAGCGGCCCCAATCGGTGCTGACGCTCGGCGGGAAGCCCGTGATGGCCCATGTCCCCGCTGACGGCGACGCCGCTGCCGCGATGCGCGCGCTCGAAGCCGGCGAGCTTCCCCAAGGCTATGAGCCGGTGCCCGCCGAAACCACCGAGCTCAGCTACGCCCAGCTGCGCAAGCGCGAGCGGCCGTTCGTCCTGCCGCTCGACCCCGCCGACCCCGAGCCCGTAGAGCGCGCCGCCTACGACGCCGCGTACAAGGGCGTGACCGACGTCCTCACGCTCTATCTGTGGCGCAAGCCGGCTTTCTATCTGACCCGCTGGGCGGCAGAGGCGGGCCTGTCGCCCAACGCGGTCACCGCCGTCGGCGCGTTGCTGTGCGTGCTCGCCTTCTTCCTGTTCTGGAACGGCCATTACTGGCTCGGCGTGCTGTCGGGCTTCGTCTTCATGGTGCTCGACACGGTCGACGGGAAGCTCGCGCGCTGCACCGGCGCCTCGTCCAAATGGGGCAATGTGTTCGATCACGGCATCGACCTCGTCCACCCGCCATTCTGGTGGTGGGCGTGGGAGCATGGGCTCGCCGTCTACGGCCGGCCGCTCGAGCCGATCTACGCGACCATGGTGCTGTGGGCGATCATCGGCGGCTATGTCGCCCAGCGCGCGATCGAGGGCGTGTTCATGCGCCGCTTCGGACGGATGCACATCCATGTCTGGCGGCCGATTGACAGCCGATTCCGGCTGGTTACCGCCCGGCGCAACCCGAACATGGTGATCCTCGTCGCCTGCCTCCTGTTCGCGCGGCCGGATCTCGGCCTCAAGCTGGTCGCCTGGTGGACCATCGTCAGCCTGATCTTCCACGCCGTCCGGCTCGCCCAGGCGAGCGAGCGCGCGGCGCGCGGCGAGCCAGTCGTCTCCTGGCTGTCGTGAGCCGCTGGACGGCATTCCTGCTCGCCGGGTCGCGGCCCAGGGGCGATCCGCTGGCGCAGTCGATGATGCTCGGCCACAAGGCGCTGATCCCGGTCGGCGGCGAGCCGATGGTGCTGCGGCCGCTGCGCGCGCTGCTGGCCAGTCCCGAGGTCGGCAACGTCATCGTGCTGACCCAGGACCCCGCCGATCTTCGGCCGGTGCTGCCCGATGACGAGCGCGTCGCCATCCGCCGCTCCAGGGGCACGATCGCGCAGACCATCGCCGAGCAGCTGGCGGATCGGGCCGGCGAGTTCCCGGTGCTCGTCGCCACCGCCGACCATGCGCTGCTGGAGCCGGCGATGATCGCGGAGTTCACGGCGAAGGCGGCCGGCGCCGACCTGGCGGTCGCGGTGGTTGAAAGCCGGCCCCTTCTAACCCGTTTCCCGCAGGCCAAGCGGACCTGGATCGGATTCAGAGGGGGACGCTACAGCGGCGCGAACCTGTTCGCGTTCGGCTCGACCAAAGTGCTTCCGGCGGTCGGGCGCTGGGGCGAGGTCGAGAATGACCGCAAGAAGGGGTGGCGGCTGCTCGGAGCGCTCGGCCCGGCCCTGCTACTCGGCGCGGTCCTCAGACTGCGCACCATCCATCAAAGCGCCGCCGCGATCGGGCGCAAGCTCGGCATCGACATTCGCGTCATCGAGATGAGCAATCCGCTCGCCGCGGTCGACGTCGACAAGCCCGCGGACCACGCGCTCGTCGAGGCGATCATCGCGGGCCGCGCATGACCGACCTCGCGATCTACGACATGGACCGCACGGTGACGCGCACCGGCACCTACACCGGCTTCCT
>DASTID010000131.1:0-8506 GCA_035717905.1 Sphingomicrobium sp.
CCGGTGCCAGAACGGCAGCTGCCCGACGCCCATCGCCCGCGCATAAGCGGATGCCGAGCCGTAGCGCAGGAAGGCATTGTAATCGTCGTGGCCGCCGCTGAACCAGCGCTCGTCGGAATTGCGCGCGGCGGTCTGGCCGTAGACGTAGCTAATCATCTCCTGCCGAAAGGCGCCGTTGTGGAACCAGTCGTCGCCCTTCCACACGTCGACCATCGGGTTGATCGGAACGCTCGCCTTGAGCGCGGGGTGCGGGTGGACAAGGCTCATCAGCGCGGTGAAACCGTCGTAGCTGGTGCCGATCGTCGCCACGCGGCCGCTCGCCTCGGGCACGTTCCTGACCAGCCAGTCGATCGAATCCCACGCATCGGTCGAATGGTCGACGGCGGTCGGGTTGAGCCGTCCGCGCAGCGGCCGGTTCATCACATACTCGCCCTCGGAGCGATATTTGCCGCGGACGTCCTGCATGGCGACGATGTAGCCGGCGCGGACGAGCTCGGCGTAGAGCGGCACGAGGATGTTTTCGGGCCACGGGCCGAAGCCGAGCGCCGACTGCTGGTTTGCCGAATAAGGCGTCCGGTCGAGCAGGATCGGCGCGTTGCGCACGCCCCTCGGCAGGATCAGGACCGTGTACAGCCGGACGCCATCGCGCATCGGGACCATCGCCTCGCGCCTGACGTATTGGAAGGCGCTCGCCGGCGGCGCGTAGCGCCCGGGGCGCGCATCGGGGCGCAGCGGCGGAATGTAGGTCGGATGGAACGACGGCGGGATATCGCCGCCTGGCTGGACCGCGGGCTGGAGCTCCCCCGCGACCGGCCCGGCAAGGCTCAGCGCGGCGGCGAACAGGGTCAGCTTTCGGGCGATCCTCCGCCAGTCCATCGCGGCGGTGATCGCATCCGCTCCAAGCCTCGGCAAGGCGGCTGCTTATTGCGAATCGCTTGCAATAGTGGCGGGCGTCGCTAACGCAGGCCGATTACCACTCTCGAAGGCCAGGATGACCGACCAGACCGCATTCGACACCGCGACGCGGATCGCCGCCGGCGACGACGGCACCCATTACAACCGCGTCGCGATCGCCCTGCACTGGGCGACCGCGGCGCTGGTGCTTGTCCAGCTCGCGCTGGCGAAGACGTGGGACTGGCTGCCCCGAGCGGAGCGGCACACGATGGAGAGCGTCCACATCTCGCTCGGCGTCCTGCTGACGGCGGTGATTTTCGCGCGCATCGCCTGGCGGCTGATTCCCGGTCACCAGATGCCGTCGCTCAACATCGGCTGGGTCCGCCTCGCCTCCAAGGGCGTGCATTATCTCCTCTACCTGATGTTGCTCGCGCAGGCCGGCCTCGGTTTCGGGTTCCGCTGGGCGCAGGGCCACGCGGTCGAATTTTTCGGGCTGTTCGGGATTCCGGGGCCCTATGGCGAGCTCGCCCGGCCCGTTCGGCGCCAGCTGCACGAGCTTCACGAATGGCTCGGCTGGGGAATCGTCGCGCTCGCCTTGGTCCACGCGCTTGCCGCGCTTTATCATCATTATGTGCTGAAGGACCGCGTGCTGCAGCGCATGGCGCCGGCGATTGCGCAGCGCTAGGAATCGGACGCGAGCTGCTGCACGTGCATGTGTGCGCGCAGCCTGAAGCCGAGCTGCTCGTACAGCGCGATCGCCGCGACATTATCGGCATAAGCGTGGAGGAACGGGGTTTCGCCTCGCTGCTGAATAGAGTTGGCGACGAATGCCGACAAGGCGCGGGCGAAACCGTGGCCGCGCCACTCGGGATGAACGCAGACGCCGCTCAGCTCGCTCATTCCGGGCAGCTTCATCCGCTCGCCGGCCATGGCCACGAGCCAACCTTCGCGGCGAACGCCCCAGAACTGGCCGAGATGGTGGGTGCGCGCGCGGAACGGCCCCGGCCTGGTCAGCTCCGCAAGCGCGATCATCTCCGGAGAATCGGCGTCGCCGAGAGCGATGGCCTCGGCCGGCCGGCTTCCGGCGACCGGCCCATCGGCGAGCATTTGCACGCCGAGCGCGGCGCCGAGCAGCCGGGTTCCCGGCGGCAGAGGCGAAGGGGTCGCCTGAATGAGCAGCACCGGATCGCGACCGTCGATCAGCTCGGCGAGCGCGGCAAGATATTCGGGATCGTCGTTGGCGGTGCTCGCGAACGGCTCGACGTCGGCGGCATAGCGCAGGGCCCGGGCGTCGCCGATTGCAAACTCCGCCTGGCGGCCGTTCAGCGCGGACCAGATCGGCCGGTCGAGCGGAGGAGTCATTGACCCACCTCTTCGACGCGTTGCGCGAATGGCGTGTGCGCCAACCGCCGGTCGATCGCCGTCAGCTGTTCGAGCAAAGGCCCGTCGAGCCCGTCGCACAGCCGTGCCGCCGCCGCCTCGACGAGGCGGAACAGGCTCGCGTCGATTCGGACCATCAGGTCGCGCCCTTCGTCGGTCAGCCGCGCCAGCCGCACACGGCGGTCGTTCCCGCCCGAAGAGAGCAGGACAAGGCCCTGGCGCGTGAGCTCGCCGAGACTGCGCGAAACGCCGGGCTGGCTGAGACCGAGCTCGGCGACGAGCTCGCCGACGGTCAGCTCCGCGTTCGACAAAGCGACCAGGATCGCGACCTGCCCCGGCTGAACCGGGATGCCCCGCGCCGCGAAGGCTTCATTGACGCCGGCCTGCAGCGCCTCGCCGATTCGCTTCAAACGTGTGCCAAGCGCGAGATAACCGAGACGCTGGATCAGGTCGGCCGGTTTCATAACGCGCTATATATTTTCACACGGTGGACTCGGCAAGAGGGTCGCGAGATTTGCGAGCGCAGCGTCCGCGCAAGCGGCTCGCCTTGCGCGACTCGCGGGTTCGTGATTGCTTGCCGCGCTTCATGCTGGAGCAAGGGGAACATATGATGCGCATGCACAAGAGCGCGGCGCTGCTCGGAGCGGCTGCTTGCTCGATCCTGATCAGCGGTTGCCAGAAATCCGGTGCGGCAGGTGCCGATCCCGAGGCCGTGAAGGCTGCGATCAAGGCCGACGAAAAGGCGTGGAACGACCAGTTCAAGGCGAACGACACCGAGGCGCTGGTCGGCCATTATGCGGACGATGCTTATCTGGTTGCGGCCGGGAAAGCGGCGGAGGGGTCGACCGCCATTCGTAAGGCCTATGCCGGCCTGCATAGCGACAAGAACTTCAGCATCACGTTCGCGAGCGACAAGGTGGACGTCGCCGCATCGGGCGACCTCGCTTATGCGCGCGGGCATTTCAGCGAGAAATTCACCGACCCGAAGACCGGCAAGGCGATGAGCGACAGCGGCTCTTACCTCACCGTCTACCGCAAGCAGGACGACGGCAGCTGGAAGTCGGTAGAAGACTTCGTCGTGGGCGATCCCGACACGCTAAAGGCCCTGCCGCCCGAGAAGCCAGCGACGCGCGCAAAGATGATTTCGTTTTAGCGTGAGCTGCCGAGAGCAGCGATGCAAGCGGGGCCCCCGCTTTCGCGGGGATGACATGGCTCAAGCGGCGATGTCGTACGGCTGGATTTCGCCCGACAGATAGAGGCGGCGCGCCTTGACCCGCGACAGCTTGCCCGAGCTGGTGCGCGGCAGGGTGCGGGGCGGAATCAGCTCGACCACGGGCGAAATCCCGGTGATCGCCCGGACGCGCTCGCGAATTTCGTCGCGCAGCCGGCCGCGCTCCTCGGCGTCCGACACACGGCAGTGGACCAGCACCGCCGGGGTTTCCTCGCCCGACGGGCCGGTGATCGCGAACGCGGCAATGTCGCCGGACTTGAAGCCGGGCAGCTGCTCGACCGCCCATTCGATATCCTGCGGCCAATGGTTGCGGCCGTTGATGATGATCATGTCCTTGGCACGGCCGACGATGAAAATGTAGCCATCCGAGAGATAGCCCATGTCTCCGGTGTCCAGCCAGCCGTCCGGGCTGAGCGCCGCATGCGTCGATTCCTCGTCGCGGAAATAGCTGTGCATCACGCTGCCGCCGCGCACGAACACGCGGCCGATGCCGCGGCCCGCAAGCACTCGGCCGTCCTCGCCGCGGATTTCGATTTCCATGCCGAGCACAGGCTTGCCGCAATTGACGACCGCGCGGTAGCGGCGCGGCCGGCCGGCGTCGCCGGGAGCGCCACCGGAAAGCTCGTTCTCCTCGACCAGCTCGAGGCGAATGCCTTCCCCCGGCGGCATCAGCGACACCGCGAGCGTTGCTTCGGCGAGACCGTAGCTCGGGCAGAAAGCGCTCGCCTCGAACCCCGCCTCGGCGAAGCAGTCGACGAACGCCTGCATGACGTCGGGCCGAATCATGTCGGCGCCGTTGCCGGCGATCCGCCAGCGCGACAGGTCGAAGCGGTCGGCGGCGCGGGTCTGCGAGCTCATCCGCCGCGAGCAAATGTCATAGCCGAACGTCGGCGAATAGCTGACCGAGTTGCCCGGATTGCGCGTGATCATGTCCAACCAGGCTAGCGGCCGACGCGCGAAATCCTCGGTCTTCAGATAGTCGACCGACAGCTGCAGGGCGATCGGCGAAAGCAGGCAGCCGACCAGGCCCATGTCATGATACCACGGCAGCCACGAGATGCAGCGGTCGCTGTCGCGAACCTGCAGCCCGACGCCATGCGCGCGCAGATTGTCGAGCAAGGCGCGATGCGTGACCGCAACGCCGTGCGGAAAGCGGGTCGAGCCACTCGAATATTGCAGGTAGGCGATGTCTTCAGGCTTCGCCTTGGGGAGCGGCGCGCTGGCGGGTTCGATGGAGTCGAGCGACTCCCAGTCTCTCGATCCGACTTTCGCGGCAGCGGCGGCCTCTCCGGCGAAGTCCGCCAGTTCCGCCGGATAGAGGAACAGCGCGGGATCGCAGCTTCCGAGCTGAACGGAAAGCTGGTCGATATAGGCGTCGCGGCCGCCGAAGCTGGTCGGCAACGGCAGGGGCACCGGCCAGGCGCCGGCGTACACCGCGCCGAAAAAGCACGCCGCGAACTCGGCGCCGGTTTCGGCGATCAATGCCACGCGGTCGCCCGGTTTGACGCCAAGCGCGATCAGGCGCCGCGCATTGGCGAGCGCGGCGGTCCGGAGCTCGGCATAGGAATGACTGCGGGCCGGCGTTCCGCGCGCGTCGTGGAAGTTGAGCCCGCGCCGCCCTCGCGCCGCATAATCCAGCGCGTCGCCAAGGGTCGCGAAGTCGGCGATGCGCCGCGGCAGGCTGTCCAGAGTGGGAGTGGCGCCCGGCGGGGCAAGCTCGCTCTCAGTCTGGGCGATGCAATCGAGCACGCCGGGCCTTTCTTCCTGTTGGCACGCGATCGGCCGCGACGGACGCAGCCGGTTTTCTGATGGTCGGGAAACGTGGCACAAACATGGCGGTATGACTGCACGAAAGCCGCGCCGCGCTGCACCGCCGCTGAACGAGGCGAGCCTGCGCGAGCTCGCATTGCGTTACGTCGGGCGATTCGCGACGACCCGCGCGAAGCTGCGCTTTTACCTGTCGCGCAAGGTCCGCGAGCGCGGCTGGAGCGGACCCGCCGAGCCCGACCTGACGGCCCTGGTCATGCAATTTTCGGAGCAGGGTTATGTTGATGATTCGGATTATGCGCTCGCCAAGGCGCGGGCGCTTTCCGCGCGGGGCTACGGCAAGCGGCGGCTGACCCAGCAGCTGCGCGCGGCGGGAGTCGAGGAACCCGACAGCGTTTCCGCGCGCGAGCTGAGCGACGGCGAGGCGCTGACGGCGGCGATGCGCTTTGCCCGCCGGCGCCGGATCGGACCGTTTGCCGCTTCGCCTGCCACCCCCGAGCAGCGCGAGAAGGCGATCGCCGCGATGATCCGCGCCGGCCACGATTTCGCGCTTGCACGAACGATCGCAAGCCTCGCGCCCGACGCTGCGATCGATCTGCCCGGTATGGATCCGTAGACCGGCGTGGGCCCTAACTAAAGTCGGTTTGCCGACACTCGCGCCCATGATAATGTACCCTCGTGCCGCGTGGGACTACGAAGCTCGCCGACGGGGAGGCGCGGGCCGATTTCGATTCGAGCAGCGCCGAAGCTGCGTCTGAAATCGCGGCGGTGACCGGCCGGGTCAAATGGTTCGACGCGACCCGAGGCTTCGGCTTCCTCGTCAGCGACCAGATCGACGGCGACATTCTCCTCCACTTCAGCGTGCTGCGCGAGCACGGCCGGCGGAGCGTTCCCGAAGGGGCGACGATCGAGTGCGTCCCGGTGCGGCTCGAGCGCGGGCTGCAGGCGAAAAAAGTGCTGTCGATCGACCTTTCGTCCGCCTTGCCCTCGCATTCGCGCTCGTCCATGTCCGATTCGGAGCGGGCCGACCGCAAGACGCTTGCGGACGTGGCCGGCGAGTTCGAGCCGGTGGAGGTCAAATGGTTCAATCGCGTGCGCGGCTATGGCTTCGTCAAGCGCAATTCCGGCGGCGAGACGCAGGACATCTTCGTGCACATGGAGACGGTCCGCGAGGCGCGGCTCGGCGAGCTTCTGCCTGGCCAGGCGCTCGAGGCGCGGATTGCCTCTGGCGGCAAGGGGCTGACCGCGGTCGAGTTGCGCGCTCCGGACGATTCGCTGGCCTAGCGATGCTGGCGGCGGCGCTTGCCGCGTGCGGCACGGGCACGCCGGCGCAAAGCGCTCCCACCGAGAGCGGCGCGCAGAGCGGCCTCCGCGAAGTGCCGTTGACAGTCCGCAGCGCGACCGGCGCGCACCGCTTCACGGTCGAAGTCGCGGCGACGCCCGAGCAGCAGGAAATCGGCCTGATGTTCCGCCGCGCGATCGATCCAGACCGCGGCATGATCTTTCCCTATGATCCGCCACAGGCGGTCGCCTTCTGGATGAAGAACACGTTGATTCCGCTCGACATGGTCTTCATCCGCGCCGACGGGACCATCGTCAGGATCGCCACCGCGACGCCGCTGTCGCTCGACCCGGTGCCCTCGGGTGAGCCCGTCGCCGCCGTGCTCGAGATCGCCGGCGGGCGCGCCGCGCAGCTCGGCATCGACGCCGGCGACAAGGTCGACTGGGAGCACTGATCCCCATCGTCGTTGCGACCCACGATTCAATCCGGTGGAAGCAATCAAGACGCGCGTTCGACTGGATTGCTTCGTCGCTTGCGCTCCTCGCAATGACGGGGCAATGCCCCGCGCGATGGGTTTCTGGTCCAAAGTCTTCACCTGGTGGAACGGGGCGACCGTCGGCACCGCCTTGTGGACCCGACTCAACGGCGAGCAGGTCGGGCGCGACGATGCCGGCAACCTGTATTACGAGGGCAAGCAGCATCCGCGGCGGCGCTGGGTGATCTACAACGGCAACAATGACGGCAGCCGGGTCCCGCCGGACTGGCAGCTATGGCTGCGTGGCACGATCGACGGCCTTCCCGGCCAGGCGCTGCCGCCGGTCCGCAAGTTCCAGCAGCCGCCGACCGAGAATTTGACGGGCACGATGGCGGCGTTCCGGCCCGACGGCGCGCTCGGCAGCGGCAAGGTGCGGCCCGCCTCGACCGGCGACTACGAGCCGTGGATCCCCGAATAAGCGTGAGGCGGCCGCTTGCCCTGTCGCTGGCGCTTGCCCTGGCCGCATGCGGCAAGGGCGAGCAGCAGAATGTCTCCGGCCGGAACGCGGCCCCGGTGCCCGCGACCGCGGCCGGCCAGGGCGGGGTCACGCCGATGGCCCAGCGCGTCGCCGTGCTCGGCATCCTCAACAAGCGCAACGGCATCGTCCAGAACGTGACTTTGCACCCCGGCCAGTCGGCGCGATGGAAGGACGTGATCGTGCGACTTCGCGCGTGCGAGACGACGGCGCCGTGGGAAGAAGAGAAGCTGACCGGCGCGTTCGTCCAGCTCGACGTCCAGCGGCCCGACCGCAAGTGGAGCCGCGTGTTCTCGGGCTGGCTCTACAAGGAGTCGCCGTCGCTCAACGTCGTCGAGCACCCGGTCTATGACGTTTGGCCGAGGAGCTGCGCGATGACATATCCGCCCGGCCCGCCGCCCCCGGCCGCGCCGGCGACCTCGAGCAGCCGGTCGAGCGCGGCGAAATCGGGCGGTGCCGCGGGCCGGAGCGAACCGGGGACGACCGCCGCGCCGGCGCCGGCGCCGGCCACGGGTGCGCCGCCAAGCGCCGCGGAGAGCAATGCGACATAGGTTTCGCGGGGGATGCCGACCGCGCCCAATGAGGCGAGATGGTCGGTCATGAACTGGCAGTCGAGCAGCGTGAAATTACCGGCCTTGAGCCGCGCCACAAGCCAGGCGAGCGCCACCTTCGACGCGTCGGTCCGGCGGCTGAACATGCTTTCGCCGAAAAATGCGCTGCCGAGCTTCACGCCGTAAAGCCCGCCGACCAGGCGCTCGCCGCTCCACACCTCGATCGAATGCGCATGACCGGAGCCGTGCAGCGCGACCATCGCGCGCTCGAGCTCGGCGCTGATCCAGGTTTCCTCGCGCTCGGCGCAGCCGGCGATGACCGCCGCGAAGTCGCGGTCGCGAGTCACCGTGAACCGGCCCGAACGGATCGTGCGCCGAAGCGAGCGCGACA
>DASTID010000132.1:0-2980 GCA_035717905.1 Sphingomicrobium sp.
CGATGGCCGACCGCGTTTCCCGCGCGCTGGGCGGCGACGTCGCGGGCAAGAGGGTGGCCGTGCTGGGCCTCGCGTTCAAGCCCAACACCGACGACATGCGCGAGGCGCCCTCGATCCCGCTCGTCAATGCGCTGGTCGAGCGGGGCGCTTCGGTCAGCGCGTTCGATCCCGTCGCGCGCGAGCAGGCGGAGCGGGTGTTCCGGCGCATCGAATTCGCGCCCGATGCTTATGCCGCGGCAAGGGATGCCGACGCCTTGGTGATCGTGACCGAGTGGGACGAGTTCCGCGCCCTCGACCTCGACAAGGTGGCGGCGGCGATGCGCGGCAAGGTGCTGGTCGATTTGCGCAACGTCTATGACCGCGATGAAGCCGAGCAGGCCGGGCTGACCTATCATGGCGTCGGCCGCGGCAAGTCCGGACTGGACGCGTAATTCGTCCGGTTCGGGTGTATTTGCATCCGAAACGATCAAAACGCGTATAGTGCCCTCGATGGGTAGCACGCGCATCGTCGTGATCGGCCTCGGCTATGTCGGGCTGCCGCTCGCCGTGGCGCTCGCGCGGCACTTCGCGGTGACCGGCTTCGACATTGACGCCGGACGCATTGCCGAGCTGCGCGCCGGCCGCGACCGGACGCGCGAGGTCGACGAGGCGGCGTTGCGGGCGAGCGCGCTCGAGCTGACCGCGGACGCGAAGGATGGCGCGGGGGCCGACATCTATATCGTGACGGTCCCCACTCCGGTCGACGACGCCCGGCGGCCCGATCTCGGCGCGGTGCTCGAGGCCACGCGCACCATCGCCCGGCTCATCGACCCGACGAAGCGGCCGACGATCGTCTATGAGAGCACGGTCTATCCCGGCGTGACCGAGGAGCTGTGCGGTCCCGAGATCGAGCGCGTTGCCGGCTTGAAACGCGGACGCGACTTTCGCCTGGGCTACAGCCCCGAGCGGATCAACCCCGGCGACCGCGAGCATGCGATCGACAAGATCGCCAAGGTCGTCGCCGGCGAGGATCAAGAGGTCGTCGACCAGCTCTCCGCAATCTATGGGGCGATCACCGAGGGCGGCGTGTTCCGGGCGGCGTCGATCAAGGCCGCCGAGGCGGCGAAGGCGATCGAGAATGCGCAGCGCGACATCAACATCGCCTTCATGAACGAGGTCGCGCAGATCTTCTCGCGCATCGGGGTGTCGATGTGGGACGTGCTCGCCGCCGCGGGGACCAAATGGAATTTCCTGCGCTTCGAGCCTGGCCTGGTCGGCGGCCACTGCATCGGCGTCGATCCTTATTACCTCAGCCATCTCGCCCAGCAGCTCGGCCACGACCCGCAGGTCATCCTCGCCGGTCGCCAGACCAATGACGGGATGGGCGCGTGGATCGCCGATACCATCCACGATCGCCGGGGAAAGGCCGGGACCGCGCTCGTGCTCGGCCTGACCTTCAAGGAGAATGTGCCCGACCTCAGGAACAGCCGCAGCTTCGATTTGGTGCGGCGGCTGCAATGGCTCGGGCATGAGGTGGCGGTCGCCGACCCGCTCGCCGACCCCGCCGAAGTCGAGCGCGAGCATGGACTTAAGATCATCGAGCCGAACGGCGAGCGGTTCGACGTGGTCGTCGGCGCCGTCGCGCACCAGGCTTATCGCGACCTTGCCGACGATCGGCTCGCCGCGATCGTCGCCGACGGCGGAATGCTCGCCGACTTGAAGGGCATGTGGCGCGGCCGCGAGCTCGCGCCGTCGATCGACCGGTGGACGCTATGAAGCACGACCGTCTGCCGGCCGTGCGCGACGGCTCGATCCTGACCCGCAAGCGCTTCCAGTTCGCCAGCGCGGTGGTTGTCGGCGCGCTGCTTCCGTGGCTTCTGCGCGGCCCGGGGCCGGGCGAGATGCTCGATCCGCCGGTGCTCAACACGCTGAACGCCAACGTTGTCGCGGTCATGCTGGCGTTCTGGTTGCGGCTCTCGATCCAGACCTATCCGGGCATCCGCCGAAGCTATGTGATCCTGCCGTCGGCGCTGACCGGCCATGCGATCACGCTCGTCTGGTTCGTGCTGACCCGCTTCCCCTATGACCGCGTCGGGCTCGCGCTTGGCTTCCTGTTGCATGTCGCCTGGCTGTACATGCTCTACGCTTATGCCGAGCGGCGCGTGCGGCGGCGGATCGCCGTCGTTCCGGTGGGCGCGGTGGACGCGCTCGAGCCGATTGCCGAGGTCGACTGGCTGATCCTGTCGCGTCCGCGGCTGCACGATGCGCGGGGCTGCGATGCGATCGTCGCCGACTTTTCCGCCGACCTGCCCGACGAATGGGAAGCGTTCCTCGCCGACGCGGCGCTCGACGGCCGCATCGTCTACCAGGTCAAGCAGCTGACCGAATCGCTGACCGGCCGGGTCGAGCTCGAGCGATTGTCCGAGAACAGCTTCGGCTCGCTGCTTCCGGCGCGCGGCTATTTCTACCTGAAGAGCGGCCTCGACATCGCATTCGCGGTGCTTCTGCTGCCGTTCGCACTGCTGGCGATGGGGGCGGCGGCGCTCGCGATCCTCGCCGACGACGGCCGGCCGGTGCTGTTCCGCCAGCGCCGGCTCGGCCACGCCGGCCGCATCTTCACGGCCTACAAGTTCCGCACGATGGAGGCGATCGACGTCGCCGGCGACGAGGAGCAGATCCGCGCTGCGCTCGCGACCGGGGAAACCGACCCGCGCGTGACGAAGGCGGGCGCGATGCTGCGCAAATATCGCATCGACGAGCTGCCGCAGATCATCAACATCCTCAAGGGCCAGATGAGCTGGATCGGCCCGCGCCCCGAGCCCGAGGTCCTGTCGCGCTGGTTCGTCGCGGAAATCCCCTTCTATCGCTACCGCCACGTGGTGAAGCCCGGGATTTCGGGCTGGGCGCAGGTCAATCTGGGCTATGTGAGCGGGGTCGAGGGGATCAACCGCAAGCTCCAGTACGACTTCTACTACATCAAATATTTCTCGCCCTGGCTCGA
>DASTID010000133.1:0-2116 GCA_035717905.1 Sphingomicrobium sp.
GACCACCACATCTTGGTCGGGCAGGTGGTCAAGGCGAGCTTCGACGCCGCGCTCGATCCGTTGCTCTATTTTCGCGGACTCTATCGCCGGCTGCACTTCGATTAATCGACGATCAGCCGTTCCGGGTGCCTGGTCAGCCGCCGAACCACGGCGACGATCGCTCCGCCGACGACGAAGCCGACCAGCGCGGATTCGATCGCGCCGAGCAGCCACTCGACCACGCCGGTCAGCGGGCCGGTGCGGACCGCGATGGCATGCGCGAAATCGTGGAAAGCCTGCGGGATCGCCGCGGCGACGTGCATTTCCTCGAGCCCGTGGAGCAGGATTCCGCCGCCGACCCACAGCATCGCCGCGGTGCCGATCGCGGAGAGCGCCTTCAGGATGCCGGGAACGACGTGGACCAGCGCGCTGCCGAACGCCCGCGCCCCGGCGTTGCGCCGCTCCGCGAGGTGCAGGCCGATGTCGTCGAGCTTCACGATCAGCGCGACGACGCCATAGACACCGGCCGTGATCGCCAGCGCGACCGCGACCAGGGCTGCCGCGGTCGTCCACAGGTCGAGGTGGCCGAGGCTGGCGAGCGCGATCGCCATGATCTCGGCCGACAGGATGAAATCGGTGCGGACCGCGCCGGCGACCTGCAGCCGCTCGAGCTCGCGCGGGTCGTCGATCGCGTCGAGCAGCTCGTCTTCATGCTGGTGGTCGTGGAGCAGCTTCTCGAGAATCTTCTCGGTCGCCTCGAACGCCAGATAGGCGCCGCCGATCATCAGCAGGGGCGTGATCAGGAACGGCGCGAAAGCGGTAAGCAAAAGCGCGCCGGGCAGCAGGAACAGCAACTTGTTCTTGATCGAGCCCCAGGCGATCTTGGCGATGATCGGCAGCTCGCGCTCGGGCGCGAGGCCGACGACATAGCGCGGGGTGACCGCGGTGTCGTCGATCACCACGCCGGTCGCCTTGCTGGTCGCCTTGCCGGCGGCGCCGGCGACGTCGTCGAGCGAGGAGGCGGCGAGCTTGGCGATGGTCGCGACGTCGTCGAGCAGGGCAATCAGGCCGGAGGGCATCGGCGGCCGTTAGGCGAAGAGGCGCCGATCGCCAATTCCTTTCCCGCTCATGCTGAGTAGCCATTGAGCTTGTCGAAATGGCGTATCGAAGCACGTCCTTCGATACGGCACTTCGTGCCTACTGAGGATGAGCGGTTGTTTGCCTCGCGCTCCCATTCCGCTATCCGCCCGCCCATGCTGGGACTGGACTTCGTCAGGGCCAACCGCGCGGCCGTGGAGCGCGCGATCCGCGACAAGGGGGTCGAGCTCGATCTCGACGCGCTGCTGACGCTCGATGCCGAAGTGCGCGCGGCCAAGACCGAGATCGACGGGCTGCGCGCCGAGCGCAACGCGGTCAGCGCGAAGTTCAAGAACGCGACGGCCGACGAGAAGGCCGAGCTCGGCCGCCAGGCGAAGGAGGCGGGCGCGCGGGCCTCGGCGCTCGAAGGCGAGCTTTCGGGCAAGGAGGCCGAGCTCACGGCGCTGATGCTGAAGCTTCCGGGCATTCCCTACGACGGCGCGCCGGTCGGCCCCGACGAGAGCTTCAACGCCGTCATCCGCACCGTCGGCGAGCCGCCAAAATTCGATTTCGAGCCGCTCGACCATGTCGCGCTGATCGAGAAGAACGACTGGGGCGATCTATCGCGGGTGACCCAGGTGTCGGGCAGCCGGACCTATTGCCTCAAGGGGCGGCTCGCGCTGCTCGAGACGAAGCTGATGGGCTGGGCCCTGGGCAAGATCGCCGACGCCGGCTTCACGCCGATCACCGTCCCGGCGATCGCGCGCGAACAGGCCTTCCTCAACCAGGGCCAGTTCCCCGGGCACCGCGACGAGACCTACGCGCTGCCCAACGACGATCTGTGGCTGGCCGGCACGGCCGAGGTGGTGCTGACCTCGCTCCACGCCGGCGAGATCATCGAAGCGGACAAGCTGCCGATCCTCTACGCCGGCTTCTCGCCCTGCTTCCGCCGCGAGGCGGGAAGCGCGGGCAAGGACGTGCGCGGGCTGCTGCGCGTCCACCAGTTCGTCAAGGTCGAGCAATATGTGATCTGCGAGGCGGACGACGCGCAGTCGGCCGA
>DASTID010000134.1:0-11025 GCA_035717905.1 Sphingomicrobium sp.
CCTTCGCCGGTCGGCAGTGAAATAGCCGATCCCGCCGCCGACGATAGCGCCGAGGATCGGTCCGATGAACGGAACCGGGATGGCGACCACCGCACCGATCGCGGCCCCGATGGCGCTTCGCTTTGCGATTGGATTTTCGAACATCGGCGTCACTCCTTCAAAGGTGTATTATAAGTATAATACACATGGACTTCAACCGGTCCGCCCACCCTGTGGAGCGAGTTTTCCATTATCTCCGGCGTTTACCGCCGCCCGCCTTGCAGGTTAACGCTCTTCGGCGCAGACTGAGGGCGTTTCGGGGGAGAGTGCTTGGCGCGAATATTCCTCAGCTATGCTCGGGACGACGTCGACGCGGCGAAGCAGCTCGCGGGCTGCATTTCCGACGCGGGGCACGACGTGTGGTGGGACCGGCACCTGCACGGCGGGTCGCGCTTCGCGGCCGAGATCGACAAGGCGCTGAAGGATGCGGAGGCGGTGGTCGTCCTGTGGTCGCCGACATCGATCGATTCCGCATGGGTGCAGGACGAGGCCGCCGAGGGGCGCGATTCCGGGCGGCTGGTCCCGGTGTCTCTCTCCTCGGCAAAGCCGCCGCTCGGCTTCCGCCAGTTCCAGACCATCGAGCTCGGCGCGTGGGACGGAAGCCGCAAGCCCGACGCCCTCGATGATCTCCTCGAAGCCATCGCGCGGACCTGCGGCAACGAGGGGCGACCGCCGAAGGCCGACCAGTCTGCGAAGAGCTCCGCGAAAAAGAGGGCGTCGGTCTGTGTCCTGCCCTTCATCAACATGAGCGGCGAGCCCGAGCAGGAATATTTCAGCGACGGGATTACCGAGGACATCATCACCGATCTGTCGAAGGTCTCCGCGCTCTCGGTGGTCGCGCGCAACACCGCCTTCACCTTCAAGGGCCAGTCGGTCGATGTGAAGGAGGTCGCGAAGACGCTCGGCGTCACCTACGTGCTCGAAGGCAGCGTCCGCAAAGCCGGGAACCGGGTGAGGATCACCGCGCAGCTGATCGACGGGGCCGCAGGCGACCACGTCTGGGCCGATCGCTACGACCGCGACCTCGACGATATCTTCGCCATCCAGGACGAGATTTCCAAGGCCATCGTCGATGCGCTGAAGATCAAGCTCCTCCCCGAGGAGAAAGAGGCGATCGAGAACCGCGGCACCACGAACGCCGATGCGTATAATCTCTATCTGATGGCGCGGCAGCAATGGATCAGCGGCGCGCAGGGCAATCCGCGCCGTGAGGAGGCAATCGTACGCCTTTGCCAGCAGGCCGTATCGCTTGACCCGAACTATGGCCAGGCGTGGGCGCTCATGGGCTTCGCCCAGCTCGAGCTGCGATTCTGGCATGGCAAGGATGAGAATGCCCTCCCTGCCGCCGAGCATGCGCTCGCGATCAATCCAAAGCTGCCGGAAGCGCTGTGCATCAAGGCGCGGTACCTGGAGGAGGAAGGTCACGGCGAAGACGCTCAGCAAGAGATCAAGAGAGCGCTCGCACTCGATCCCGAGTCGTGGGAGGTCAATCGCGAGGCCGCGCGCATGCTTTTCCGCCACGGCCATTTCAAGGATGCGGTCCCTTACTTCGAAAAGGCGGCCTCGCTGATGGACAGCGACTGGCACAACCCCTTGATGCTCGTCACTTGCTACAAGGCGCTTGGCGAGAAGGACTTGGTCCACAGAGCAGCGAAACTTGGCTTTGAGCGCGCCGAGCGCGCGGTCGGGAGGGACCCGACCGATGGCCCGGCTCTTGCCGCGGGCGCCAACACGCTGGCGGTCCTCGGCGACAAAGACCGGGCTCTCGAATGGATCCGGCGCGCACTATTCCTCGATCCTGACAATCTCGTCATGCGCTACAATCTCGGCTGCGCGCTGATCCAGGACATCGGCGAATTCGACGAGGCGGTCGAGACTTTTCAGCCCTTTTTCGAGAGGCTGCAAAGCCCGATGCACCTACGGCATCTGGAGGTCGACCCGGATATCGATCCGATCCGCGAGAACCTGCGCTTCAAGGAAATGCTGGCCTCGGCGAAGCAGCGGCTCGGGGTCGCCGATGCAGTGACTGATGCCTGACACGCGCGACGTCTTCATTTCCTACGCTCGCCCGAGCGAGGAGGAGGCGCACCGGATCGCCGAGACGACGGAGATTCGTCACCTCGAAGCGGATCCGGACCTCGATCCATCCGCGACGATTCGCGCTTCAAGACAATGCTCGCCTCGGCGAAGCAGCGGTTGCGGTTGATCAAGCTCAGCGGACCGCGGCCCGCGAAGCGTGCGCCCTCGCCTCCCGCACTTCGGCGCGGCCGGCATCGCCGCTTTTAGTGACCTCGGCCAGCTCGGAAAAATAACCGCGCGCCTTTTTGCTGTCCCCCGCCTGCTCCGCGGCGCGCGCCGCGCCATAAAGTCCGCCGAGCCGGCGCGGGGCACGCTTCAGCGACGCCTCGAAGGCGGCAAGCGCCTCATCGGGACGGCGGAGCTCGAGCAGCAACTCGCCGAGCTGCTCGCGGGCGGGGAGGATCGAACCGGGCGTGACCGGATGCTTCTCGGTCGCGTCGTCGAGGTCGGCGGCGGCACGCATGATCCGCACCGAGTCTGCCTTGCGCCCTTCCGCATAAGCGAGCCAGGCCTCGGCAATCTGCCGCTCGATCGCGACCTGCTTGCGCCAGTCATATTCCCCGGGCGCGACGACGACGGCAGCCTCGATCTCTCCAAGCCTCGCGAGCGCGGCTTTCGCGCGCCCGGTGTCGCCACTGCGCGCGGCGCCGACGGCGTTGGCGAAGCGGAGATGGGCCTCCGCCCATTTGTGCCTGGTGAGGGCTTCTGTCCGTCCAAGGCTAGCCGGCAGCTCGAACGCCGCGGCTTCGCGCCAGCGGCGGCGCTCGAGCAGAACGCGCGCCGGGATCGCCGTGATCGCATATGCAGCCGTCGGAGTCGGGTTCGACGCGCCGATCGCCGTCAGCTCATCGAGCACGGCCTTGGCGTCCGAGTCCCGCCCCTCCTGAAGATAAGCGTAGGTCAGATAGTCCATCGCGTGGAGCTGCTGATCCCAGGCCCCGGACATTCCGCTCGTGCTGCCCCAGTCGCGGGCGGCGGTTTCGGCGGCACGATTGGACCGGATAGACTCGTCCCATAGCCCCAACCGGGTGAAGATGTGGGAGGGCATGTGCTGGGCATGCGCGGAATCGGGCGCGATCGTCGCATAGCGGCGCGCCGCCGGAAGCGCGAACTCGGCCAGCGCGGGATAGTCGAAGCTGTGGATGAGGTAATGGGCGACACCCGGGTGTTCGGGTTGTTCCTTGAGCACGGCGTTGAGGATCGCACCGGCGCGTTTCTCGCGCGTAAAGTCGGGGTCGTTGTCGATCGTTCCGGCGGCGATCAGCGCAAGCGCATGGAATACGGCCGCCTCGCGGTCGTCGGGGTAGCGGCTGGAGAGCCGTTCCATCGCCCGTTCGAAGGCGAGCACGCGGGCTTTGTGGTCGCTCCCGGCAGGGGCATCGTAGAACGCGCCAAGTGCCGCGACATAATCCTGCTCGCGTTGGCTGCCGGCGGCATGATGTCGCGCATTGGCGAGCGCTGCTTTGCCCTTCTGAAATTCGTCGGGCGTCGGCGCCGCCCATAACGGATGGAAATAGCTCATCGCCACCCCCCAGGAGGCGATCGCGCAGTCAGGGTCGGCGGCGGCAGCCTCCGAGAAGGTCGCTTGCGCGCGCTGATATTCGAAGGAATGGAGCCAGCCGAGGCCCTGCTGCATCAAGGCGTCGGAGT
Source organism: Sphingomicrobium sp. (assembly GCA_035717905.1). Lineage (GTDB taxonomy): Bacteria > Pseudomonadota > Alphaproteobacteria > Sphingomonadales > Sphingomonadaceae > Sphingomicrobium. The sequence goes on from DASTID010000134.1 coordinate 3,769, forward strand.
GAGCCTTGCACGTCGTCGCGAATGACACCTTGCCGAGCTCAGGGCCGTGACGATGGGCGTGCTCGTCGCCCGGGCCCCCGAGTGCGAGCGCCGCCGCAAGGATGAGACTCATGGCCGCCACCTCCCGCGGTCGGGATTAGCACGGCGCGCGCGGTCAAGCAGCAGGCGGTGTGGCCTTCCGCAAGGCGCGCGGCTAGGAGCCGGGCGATGGGGGCATTGACGTCCACCGAACGCGAAGCCGCCGAGCGCGCCGCGAGCGCGCCGATGCTCGACCAGGTGCTGGCCTGGTCGACGGTCAACAGCGGCTCGCGGAACCTCGCGGGCCTGGAGCGCATGGCGGACCTGTTGGCAGACGCCTTCGCCGGGCTGCCGGGGCTGCTCCGGCTCGATCAGCCGCAGCCGGTCGAGGCGGTCGATGCCGCGGGCCGGACCGCGCGCATCGACCATGGCCGGCACCTGCACCTGACGGTGCGCCCGACCGCTCCGGTGCAGCTGCTGCTCACCGGGCACATGGACACGGTGTACGGTGCCGACCACGCGTTCCAGCACACGCACTGGATCGAGGACGGCGTGCTTGGCGGCCCCGGCGTCGCGGACATGAAGGGCGGAATCGCGGTGATGCTGGCGGCGCTCAAGGCCGTTGAGCAAAGTCCCGGCGCCGACCGCATCGGCTATGAGGTCGTGATCAACAGCGACGAGGAAGTGGGGTCCCTGTCGTCCGCGCCGCTCCTCGCCCGAGCGGCGGCCGGCAAGAACGCCGCGTTGACCTACGAGCCGGCGGCGCTGCCCGACGGGACCCTGGCCGGCGCCCGGCCCGGCAGCGGCAATTTCTCGTTCGTCGTGCGCGGCCGTTCGGCCCACGCCGGGCGTAATCCGGAGGAAGGGCGCAACGCGATCGTCGCCGCGTCGGAGCTGGCGCTGCGGCTGGCGATGTCGAAGACGCCCGGCCTCAGCGTCAACCCGGCGCGGATCGATGGCGGGAGCCCGAGCAACGTCGTCCCCGACCTTGCGATCCTGCGCGTCAACATGCGCCCGCGGACCGGCGACGACGAGGAGATCGCCGCGCGGCTGATCGCCAAGGCGCTCGATGAGACGACCGCGCAGCACGAGGTGCACATCGAGGCGCACGGCGGCTTCGGGCGGCCGCCCAAGCCGCTCACGCCCGAAGCCGAGGCGCTGTTCGGGCTGGTCAGCCGGGCTGGCGCCGACCTCGGCCAGGAGATCGGCTGGCAGCCTTCGGGCGGGGTGTGCGACGGCAACAATATCGCCGCGTGCGGCGTGCCGGTCGTGGACACGATGGGGGTGCGCGGCGGCAAGATCCACAGCGAGGAGGAATATCTGATCGTCGAATCCCTGAGCGAACGCGCGTCCTTGTCGGCGGTGACCATCTTGCGGCTCGCCGCGGAGGCCACATGACCTTCCGCGTCCGGCCGGCGCACGGCGACGATTTCCGCGCGATCTACGAGATGGCCAAGCTGACCGGCGGCGGCTTCACCAACCTGCCGCCCGAGCGCGCGACGCTGGTCGCCAAGCTGGCGCGCTCCGAGGCGAGCTTCGCGCGCGAGAACGACGGCCAGAGCGGTGACCTCTACATGTTCGTGCTCGAGGACCCGGCGACCGGGCAAATCCGCGGCACCTGCCAGATATTCGGCCAGGTCGGCGTCACCCAGCCCTTTTATTCCTATCATTTGAGCACCTTGACCCAGTCGAGCCCGGAGCTCGACAAGACCTTCCGCAACCAGCTGCTGACCCTGACCACCGATCTCGAGGGCTCGTCGGAGGTCGGCGGGCTGTTCCTTCATCCGGAGATGCGCGCCGGCGGCTGGGGAGCGCTGCTCGCGCGCAGCCGCTATTTGTTCATCAGGCAGCACCGCGCGCGCTTCGGCGACCGGGTGCTGGCCGAGCTTCGCGGGGTGATGGACGAGGCCGGCAACGCGCCCTTCTGGGACGCGCTGGCCGGCAAGTTCTTCGGCATGACCTTCCCCGAGGCCGACGAGTTCAATGCCGTCCACGGCACCAAGTTCATCGCCGATCTGATGCCGCGCACGCCAATCTACGTCGCGCTGCTGACCGACGCGGCGCGGGCGGTGATGGGCCAGCCGCACCCGAGCGGGCGCGCGGCGCTGCGCATGCTCGAGGAAGAGGGCTTTTACTTCGACCGCTACGTCGACATTTTCGACGGCGGCCCGACGGTCACCGCCGACACCGACGACATTCGCACGATCCGCGAGGCGTGCGTCGAGACGGTGGGCGAGATCGGCGACGGCGGCAAGGTCCGAACGCTTGCCGCGAGCGGCAGGCTGAAGGACTTCCGCGCCTGCTCCGCCACCGTCCACAAGCTGCCGAAAAAAGGCATCCGCATCGATCCGCAGGCCGCCGAGCTGCTCGAAGTCAAGGTCGGCGACGAGGTCGTCACGGTCGCCCGCTGATGCCGCTCCTCGTCATTGCGAGCGCAGCGAAGCAATCCAGGGAGCGCGGTAACGCCGGAGATGTGGATTGCTTCGTCGCTGCGCTCCTCGCAATGACAACCAGAGGAACGTGATGGCCCTCACTGAGATCAACTTCGACGGGATCGTCGGGCCGAGCCACAATTATGCCGGCCTCAGCCTCGGCAACCTCGCCTCGACGCGCAATGCCGGTGAGGTGTCGCAGCCGCGCGCCGCCGCGCTGCAGGGTATCGACAAGATGCGCGCGAACCTCGCACTGGGCCTGGCGCAAGGGATTTTCCTGCCGCACCGGCGTCCTCACCGCGCATGGCTGGCCGAGCTCGGCACGAGCATCGAGCAAGCGGAGCCGGAGCTTGCCGCTAACGCGATGTCGGCCTCGGCGATGTGGGCGGCCAATGCCGCGACCGTCTCGCCGCCGCCCGACACGGCGGACCGGCGCTGCCACCTGACGGTTGCCAACCTGAAGTCGATGCCCCACCGCAGCCACGAATGGCCGGAGACGCTCGCCCAGCTGCGCCTGGCGTTCGCCGACAACGCGCATTTCGCGGTGCACGGGCCGGTGCCGCCGGCGTTCGGCGACGAGGGCGCGGCCAATCACATGCGGCTCGCGGCGGCATACGACGAGCCCGGAGTCGAGGTGTTCGTCTATGGCGTCGCGGGCGGCGCCTTCCCGGCGCGCCAGCATATCGAGGCCTCGAAAGCGATCGCGCGGCGGCACGGGCTCGACCCCGACCGCACGGTCTTCGCGCGGCAATCGGACGAAGCGATCACCGCCGGCGCGTTCCACAACGACGTCGTCGCGGTCGCCAACGGCCCCGTGCTGTTCGCGCACGAAAAAGCATTCGCGGACAAGGACGCGCTGGTCGCCGCGCTCGAAGCGAAGACACCCGGGTTCGAATATGTCGAGGTTCCGGACGCCGATGTCCCGCTCGCCGATGCGGTGAGTTCCTACCTCTTCAACGCGCAGCTGGTGACTCCGCCCGACGGCCAGACCACCCTGGTCGCCCCGACCGAATGCCGCGAGACGCCGGCGGTATGGGGCTGGATCGACCGGCACCTGGCCGGCAACGGCCCGATCCGCCGCGTCGAGATCGTCGACGTGCGCCAGTCGATGGCGAACGGGGGCGGGCCGGCGTGCCTGAGGCTGCGGGTGGTCGCCGACCCGGCGGCCGTGGATCCGCGATTCCTGGTCGACGAGGCGAAGCTCGATCGCATGGCCGAGGTGGTGCGGGCGCGCTGGCCGGCCGAGATCGACAATGCCGACGTCCAGCGCGCATCGCTGATCGCCGACATCGAAGCCGCGCGCGCCGCTTTGCTCGATGCTCTCGATTTGGGACAGCTCGCCTGAAGTAAACGCGCGATTCACCATTCCCCTTAGGGCGAAAATGGCTCAAACCCGCGGTTGGCACGTTCGGTGTTTAACCAATGCGGATGAGAGCGATGCTGCGCAAGATTGGCCGCCTGTTCGTCATCAAGACGCGCACCGAAGCGTGGCTGGTGACCTATGCGATCGCCGTCGGCGCGGTCGAGCGCGGCCATCATTACCTGACGATGTTCCCCGGCTGGTTCGGCTGGCTGCTCGCCGCGGCCTGCACCGGCGTCGTGTTCCTCGCCGGCGCCAAGCTGCTCGACTCGGTGAAATCGCCTGCCCCGGCGATCGCGTCCGGTCCCTATCGCGCGCCCGTCCAGCGGCGCGACCTTATTGGTCGTAGTCGACCCAGGCTCCGGCCGCTCCGTCGCGCTTCAGAACGACGGACTTCACGTCGCACAGATTGACCCCGGCCCAGGTGACGGGTCCGGCGCCGGCGACATTGGCGCGGATGTCGAACGCGCAATCGGGATCGCTGAACTGAACCGGCCCGCCGGCGCCCGGAGCGGGCGCCGCGCCGAGCGACTTCCAGTCGCTCGTACCGGCACGCCGGATCGATACCGACGACAGGCCGCCGTCGGTACCGTTGACCAATGTGAAATTGGAGGCGCCGGCGAATGCCGGCGATGCGCTGGCGATCAGCACGGCGAAATATACGGCCCTGTTCATGCCGCCGAGCATACACCCGGCGGCACTGAGTCGGAATTCAAAATTTGCTAGAGGCTCAGGCGGCGTTGAGCTCGGCGTAGCTCGGGCGCGAGCCGCTCCAGAACACCGGCGTCGCGGCCGGGCCGTGGGTCCCCGCCTCGCGCAGCGGAAGCGCGGTCGAACAGAACGCGCACTCCGCCGACACGCGGCCGATCAGCCAGTGCGTGCGGCCGCAGCCGGGGCAGTGGTTGATCTCACCGTCGCGATAGACGGCATGATAGCCGCGGGCGTTCGGATTGTACGGGCCGCGGGACTCGATCGAGCTCAGCATTTTGCTTTCCTTCGAAACCATTTGCCGTTCCAACGACCGGCGAGTCGTTAGGTTTCAACGATCATCCGTGATGTCCCGGACTGTGTCACGGACTGGCAATCGGCTGTTCCAACGCGGGACAATTGCCGCCCTCGCGCGGCCGGGACATCCTTAATTCGGGATCACCCTGTGGATATTAACTACCCCTTAGCGATTGCTGACCGATGGTCGCCTCGTTCTCCAGGGTGGAGGGGACCGGTGGAATCGAACGAGCGCTACTATCGCCGCCGAGCGGTAGAGGAACGAATGGCCGCACGACGCGCAGTGACGGAAACGGCCCGCGCCTGGCACGCCAAGCTCGCCGAGGATTTTGCCGAAAAAGCCGCAAGCAGCACCGCCACCTGCACGCAGACCGCGGTCACCGCTTAGTCAGCGCCGCCGCGCGGCCTCGCCGAGCATCTCGACGACCGTTTTTTGCCCATCGTGGAACGCCTGCCGCTTCCACGCCTCGCCCGCCAGCCGCTCCAATGCCATGAACGCGGCGAAGCCTTCGCGCTGCGACCACCATTTGTCGGCGCGGAATCCGGGCAGAATGGCGGCCGGCGAGGCCTGCCCGCCCTTCGGATCGACCAGCCAGCGGTAAGCGAGCCACTGGCCCGACCCTTCGAGCGTCAGAAACACGTCCTCGGCGCGGCGCAAATAGGCGTCCTTGCCCGTGTACCAGCGCTGCTGCCGAGCGTTGATCCGCGCCAGCGCCGCGCGGACCAGCCGCGCCGCCTCCGACCGCGACTTTGCGTTCGACGCTTCGAACAGCAGCTTCGATTCGTCGGCGATCGACTGCGTGAACGCGGCATTCTTGCCGAACTGCTGCTGGACGCTGTCGTCGCTGAAATCTTCGGGAAGATGATTGGCCTCGGCGAGCTTGCCGATCGCCGCGCCGTAGGTCGGCATCTGCGCCACGTGCGAGCCTTCGTGAAGCATCACCGCGGTCATCAGATCCTCGAGCGTGGTCCCCTTCCCGTCCTTGCCGCCCGCGCGCCAGATGCTCGGCGTCGACATGACGAAGAAATTGCCCGTTTTGGGGTCGGAGCCGGCGAACGAGATGACCCCAACCGGGATCTTCGCGCCATCGGGCAACTCAATCTCGCCGCCGTGGCGATGCGCGCTCCAGGCGTTTGCGCCGCCGTTCATCGCGGTCTTGCTGGTTACGACGCAATCCTGATCGAAGATCACCGCCTGGATCTTCTGCACATGGCCGATGCCGCTGATGTGCATCGCGGCATAGTTCCAGGCGTGCATCGACTGGTCGAGCCACGCTTGGTCCGATGGCGACAGCCGGCACGGCTCGGCCGACGGCGCGCTCGTCGCCGCGCTCGAAGCAAGCGCCGCTGCACATGCGATCAAGAAGGGGCCGCGGCGCATGGCGAGAGCGTAGCGCTCGAGCGGCCGCGCGACAATGAATGGCTTGCGGCGATCGGCGGCGCCGGCGTTGGGCGAGAGGGTTGCGCGGCGAAACGGCGCCCCCTATGTCCCGCCCTCCGCTCGCCAAGAGCATGCGCGCCCGTAGCTCAGCTGGATAGAGCACCAGACTACGAATCTGGGGGTCAGAGGTTCGAATCCTTTCGGGCGCGCCATTTTCCTTTTACAGCCGCGGCCATGCGACGGATGCTGCTCCTGACGATGCTGGCGCTGGGCGGCTGCGCGTCGGCGGGCGGGCCGTTCCCGTCGCTCCAGCCGCGGGCGACCGAGGCGATCGATCCGCGCGCGCCGATCGCGGCGCCGGTCAACGCGCGGCCGGTGCGAGCCGACGTCGCGGCGAAGCTGCGGGAGCTGGTTGCCGAGGCGCGGAGCGGCGACGCGGCGTTCGACCCGCTCGCCGACCGAGCCGCAAGCCTTGCCTCGGCGGCCGGCGCGGCGCAGAGCGAGAGCTGGATCGTCGCGCAAGAGGCGCTGTCGGCGGCGATCGCGGCGCGCGCTCCGACCAGCCGCGCGCTCGGCGATATCGACGCGCTCGGCGCGACCATGCTCCAGACCCAAGGCGGGATCGCGCCGAGCGAGCTTTCGGCGCTCAAGGAAGCGAGCGGTGCGATCTGGCGGATCGACCAGCGCCAGGCCGGGCGGATCGCCGCGATCCAGCGGCGACTGGGCGCCTAGGCTGAGATCAGCCGCGCGGCGTCGAGCGCGTGATAGGTGAGCACGCCGGTCGCCCCCGCGCGCTTGAACGCCGTCAGCGTCTCGAGGATCAGCGCGTCGCGGTCCCCCGCCCCCGCCGCCGCGGCATGCTCGATCATCGCATATTCGCCGCTCACCTGGTAGGCGAAGGTCGGGACGCCGAACGCGTCCTTCACGCGGGCGACGACGTCGAGATAGGGCAGCCCGGGCTTGACCATCACGAAGTCGGCGCCTTCGGCGAGGTCGAGCTCGACCTCGCGCAGCGCCTCCTCGATGTTGGCCGGGTCCATCTGATAGCCGCGCTTGTCGCC
>DASTID010000135.1:0-24620 GCA_035717905.1 Sphingomicrobium sp.
TGCAGCCGCGATTGCGCGGTGACCGTGGCGTTGAGCATCTGCCCTTCGGGGAAGGGCGCGCCGCCGATCTCGCCCGCGGCGACGTCGACATTCTGGTTCTGGATCGCCGCGACGACGTCGCCGGGCATCAGCTGGAAGCTCGCCAGCCGCGCCGGGTCGAGCCAGATGCGCATCGCATATTGCGAGCCGAACACGTTGACGTCGCCGACCCCCGGCGTGCGCGCGAGATCGTCCTGGATGTTCGATTCGAGCCAGTCCGAGACGTCGATGTTGGTGCTCTTGCCGGTCTCGTCATAGACCGCGACGATCATCAGGAAGTCGGGCGAGCCCTTGGTCACCCGCACGCCCTGCTGCTGGACCTGCTGGGGCAGGCGAGAGACCGCCGCCTGGATCTCGTTCTGGACCTGGACCTGGGCGATGTCGGGATTGACGCCCTTGTCGAACGTCGCGGTGACGCTGACCCGGCCACGCGAATCCGATGACGAGCTGAAGTAGAGCAGGCCGGGGAGGCCGGTCAGCTCGCGCTCGAGCACCTGGGTGACGCTGTTCTCCAGCGTTTCGGCGGACGCCCCGGGATAGCTCGCGCGGATCGTGATCTGGGTCGGGGCGACGTCGGGATATTGGGCGATCGGCAGGCTGACGATCGCCCCGGCGCCCATCAGCACGATGATGATCGCGATCACCCAGGCGAAGATCGGGCGCTCGATGAAGATGCGCGACATGGCCTAGCGGCTCGCGCCGGCTGGCTTCGGCGCTCCGGGAGGGCGGGTGAGGCGCTGCGACGCGCTTGCCGGAACCGGCCTGATCGGCGCCCCGTCGCGCAGATTGGCGGTGCCTTGCGTGATCACCTTCTCGCCCGGCGCGAGGCCTTGGGTCACGACCCAATAGGGGCCCTGGGTGCGTTCGGCGACCACGACCCGCTGGACCGCGCGATTGCCCGGTCCGACGACCCACAAGGTCGCATTGCCCTTGGGGTCGCGCGAGATCGCCGGCTGCGGGACCAGGAACGCCGAGGTGTCGACCGCCTGCGCGAACTGGGCGGTCACGAACATGCCGGGAAGCAGGATCGCCTGCGGGTTGGCAAAGCGGGCGCGGACCGTGACCGTGCCGGTGTCCTGGTCGACCAGCACCTGGCTGAACTCGACCGTGCCCGAAAAACCGAAGTCCGAGCCGTCGGGCAACTTGAGTCGAACCTGCGCCGTCGTCGGCACCGCGCCGCCGCGGCTCAGCGCGCGGCGAAGGGCCAGAAGGTCGGCCGCCGACTGCTGGATATCGACATAGACCGGGTCGAGCCGGGTGATGGTGGTCAACGGGTCGGCCTGGTTGGCGGTGACCAGCGCGCCTTCGGTGAAGTTCGACAGGCCGATGCGCCCGCTGATCGGCGCCGGGACGCGCGTGAAGCGCTGGTTGATCCGCGCGCTGCGCAGGGCTGCCGAGTTCTGCGCGACCGCCGCGTCGGCCTGCCGGGCCTGGGCCAGCGCATCGGTATATTCCTGCTTGGAGACCGCCTCCATCTCGGCCAGTGGCTTGTAGCGCGAGGAGCGGGTGCGGGCCGCCTCCGCGCTCGCCCGCGCGCTTTGCAAATTGGCCTCGGCCTGGGCGGCCTGGGCGTTATAGACGCTGGGGTCGATCTGGTAGAGCGTCTGCCCCTGCCGAACGACCGATCCTTCGCGGAACATGCGCTTGAGGATCACGCCCGACACCTGCGGCCGCACCTCCGACACCTGAAAAGCGGCGACGCGGGCCGGAAGCTCCTGCTGGATTGGGGCGCTGCCCGGCTGGACGACGACATAGCCGACCTGCGCCGGGCCCTTGGTCCGGCCGCGGCCGCCGTTGCCCTCGGCATCGCCGCCGCCGCAGGAGGCGAGCGCCAGCGCCGCGAGGATTGCCGTTGCAGCTCTCCAGGGGCGCCGCCGGTCAAGCGGCTGCTCGTCGATCAATTCGCCATTCCTCGATGGACCCGCAGCGCAAGGGCGCCTTTGGGCAATTCATCCTCGTTTGCAACCCATGTGAACCGCGCCGCGGGGCGGCCACCGCGCCTTCGACAGACTCGCGATGGCTATCGACGGACGGTCAGGGGATGAACGGCAGGTTTACGAGGGCCCCGTCATTCTCCGGGCGAGGCGCTTGTGGCCGGCGTGAACAGCAGGTCCTGATAGTCCCAGCTGAAATCGGCCGTCGGCGAAACCGGCTTCATCGTCACGCGGTCGACCTTGCCGTCGGCGTCGACCGAGAAGCTCACATAGGCCGGCTCGACCCAATCGAGTCTCGGGTTCATCTTGAACGTGTCGTACTGATAGTGGGTCAGCGGGCCTTCCATCCCGCTCGAATGCGGGAAATCGATTGTCAGGGTCTTGCCCGATTGGCGGACCTTGATCGTCCCGTACCAAGGGTCGGTATAGTCCCCGGCATAGCGCGCAAGCGGCAGCGACGGCCCGATCGCGGCCGGCTTCGCCTCGGCCGTCCGCACCATCTTCGCGGCCTGGTTGAGCTTGTCGATCTTGTACTTGTGGAATTTCTCCGGCCACCGGGCCTGCGAATAGCCGAGATAATGGTCGAGCAGCTCGTCGCGAAGGCCGAGGATGATCTCGCCGTCCTCGCTGTTGGCGGCGATGAAGATGCCGACATTCTTGTCCGGCAAAAGCGCGATGGTCGACTGCGAGCCGAACACGGCGCCATCGTGCCCGACGACCTTGGCGCCGCGATAATCCTCGATGTCCCAGCCCAGGGCGTAGAGGTTGAAGTTCGGCTCGGTGACCGCGAATTCCGGCGGGAAGTGCCGGATCGGCTGGATCACCACGCCTCTCCACATCTGCTCCGACTGCTCCTCGGAGAACAGTTTTTTGTCGCCGCCGGGGATCTTGCCGCGCCCCAATTGCGTCAGCAGCCAGCGAGTCATGTCGTTGGCGCTGATCGCGAGCCCGCCCGCCGGCGCGGCATTCTGGGCAACGGTGGCATTCTCGTCGAGCGGCGCCTGCGTGCCGAGGCCGTGGATCGGCCCGTCGTTGCGGCTATGCGGACGGGCGTGGTTCGGATTGGCCTGGAATTCGGCGTCGGTGTCGGTCGAATTCCTCATCCCGAGCGGCGCGTAGATATGCTCGTGGATGTACTTCTCCCATGTCTTGCCGCTGACCTCCTCGATCAGCTGGCCCGCGGCCATGTAGAGAATGTTGTCGTAGGCATAATCGCTGCGGAAGCTGGTCGCGGGCTTGAGGTAGCGGACGCGGCGCACCGTTTCCTTGCGCGACAAGGTGCTGTTGGGGAGGAACAGCAGGTCCCCTTGGCCGAGGCCCAGCCCGCTGCGGTGGACCAGAAGGTCGCGGACCGTCATTTCGCGCGTCACCCACGGGTCCCACATGCGAAAGTCGGGCATGTGGTCGATGACCTTGTCGTCCCACTTGATCTTGCCCTGGTCGACCAGGGTGGCGAGCGCGGCGTTGGTGAACGCCTTGCCGGTCGATCCGGTGAAGAAGATCGTGTCGGCGTCGACCGGCTGGTTCGTGGTGATGTCGCGAACGCCCCAGCCGTCGGCGAGCGTAACCTTCCCGTTCTCGACAATGGCGATCATCACGCCCGGCACGCCGAAGTCCTTGCGAAGCTGCTCGACGCGTTGGTCGAAGCCGGCGGGCGGCGCGGCGCCTGCGCTCGCCGCCGCCATCGTCAGCGCCAGTGCGGTGAACGCGCGGATGCCTTGCTTCAGCATATGCTTACTCCTGGACGGGAAGGGGTTGGGGCGTTTGCCGCGCCGTGCCCCGCCACAGCTTCCACACGCCGACGGTCAGCAGCGGCAGGATGTAGGTCGCGAGCAGGACGTAGGCGAGCGCGCGATAGCCGTTGGCGATCAGCGCGACGAGGCCGAAGCGGCCGGCGAGGAGCATGCAGCCGACGAGCAGGACGAGCGCGATCGTCAGCCGCGCGCGGTGCGACAGCGAAACGCCGCGGCGCGCCTGCCAGGCATGGTTGATCCGCTCGTTGATCGCGTGGACCGAGCTTGTCCCGCTTTCGAACAGCGCCGAAAAGATCATCGCCTGGAAGGCGATGTGGAACAGCGGGCTGCCGATGCGCTGCAGCAGATAATCGGACGGCAGCGTGGCGCCTTGGACCTCGGGATAGAAAGCGACCATCGGGATGAAGAACAGCAGCGCCGGAAGCATCGTCAGCGGCCCGGCGATGGCGCCGGAAACGACCGCGTCCCGGTCGCTCGTCAGGTGGCGAAGCACGGGCAGGATCACCACCGCGCCGATGATGTTGTAGCCGAAATAGGTAAGGCCGCTGAGCGCCCAGCCGGAGGTCTGCGGATTGTTCGCGAACCCCGTGGGCACGCGGTCACCGAAGCTCGCCAGAGCGATGACGATGAAGAGGGCATAGACGCCGTAGAGCAGGTAGGAGACGTCGCGGAACAGCCGCTCGACCGCCTTGTTGCCGAACGCGACGACCCCGGCGATCCCGGCCATCAGCGCGACCGTTCCCACCCACACCGGCGCTCCGAACACGGCTTCCCCGATCGCGCCCGCCGCCGCTCCGTAAACCGCCAGGATCAGCACCACGAACAGCAGGTAAGCGAGCTCGAACAGTGGCCAGGCGGGCCCGAGGAGGCGCTTGAAGAAGCTGCGGTAGTCGTAAGTCGCGAAGCGCCGCGCGGCGACGAAGGTCAGCGCGCAGAAGATGCTGAACAGGACCGTCGCGAACAGGATTGCATAGAGCCCGCCCCACGGGCCGTTTGAGAGGAAGAATTCGGCGAGTTCGCGGCCCGTGGCATAGCCGCCGCCGATCACCACCGCCTTGACCCCGAGGCCAGGCAGCAGGAAGCGCTTGAACCGGCTCGGCGCGGCCTCGGTCATCGCGGCGCCCCGAACAGGTAATAATCGTAGATCGCCCGGGCGACGTCGGCGATCACCCGCTCGCGATCCTCGAACGGCTTCGCGCTTTTCTTGATGAACACCGCGAGCAGCAGCTTGCCGTTGTCGCCGGGCAGCGTGATCATCCCGACGTTGTTGAGCGATCCCCCGATCGTCCCGGTCTTCTCCGCGACGACCGTGCCCTGGGGTAGCCGGGCGCGGATGCGCGCCTTGCCGGTCGTGTTGCGCTTCATGATCTGGGTCAGAAGCCTGGTGCTGGCCGGGCTCAGCGCCTTGCCGGTGAAGATGCGCTCGAGCAGGCTCGCCATCGCTGTCGGGGTGGCGGTGTCGCGCGGGTCGTCGTCGAACTCGGGGCTCGGGTCGTCGCCGCGCTCCTCGAGCTTCGGATCCGCCTTGACCGCGGCTTCGAGCGCTTCGGGAAACGGTCCCGGCCCGATGTGGAAGAAATCGCGGATCAGCCCGGCGGTGTCGCGGTCGACACGCAAACCTTCGATCCCTTGCCCGCGCACCCAAGCGGTCACCGCCGCCGGGCCGCCGGCGAGCCTGGTCAGCACGTCGGTGGCGCTATTGTCGCTGACGGTCAGCATCAGCTCGAGCAGATTCTCGACCGAAACGCTGACGCCGGGATGCCGGAATGTCTCGGCGATGCCCTCGGATTCGACGACCATCGCGTGCGGCACCGGCACCAGCCGGTCGAGCTGGAGCTCGCCGCGGTCGACTTTCGCCAGGATCGCGCCCGCGACCGCGACCTTGAACGTGCTCGCCATCGGGAATCGCTGGTCGGCGTTGACCAGCACGCGCGGCCCACGGCCGTCGAGGCGCCACGCGGCGATCCCGACCACGCCCTCGGCTGGCGCGGCAAGGCGGGCGAGCTCGGCCTGGAGCGGGGCGGGCGCTTGCGCCGCCGCCGGGACGGGCGCAGCGGCCAGCGCCAGCGCGGCGATCAGCGCACGCATGAGTCCACCAGCCTTTCGAATTCCTCGCCGCCGCGCAGCGGGTCGGCGACCGGCAGCCCAAGGCGCGTGCTTTCCCGCGCCATGAGCTGCCGGGCATCCTCCTCACCGAGCGAGGCCGTGTTGAAGCTGATTCCGGCGACGCGGATCGCTGGATTTGTCCGCGATCCGAGCTGCAGCGTCAGGTCGATGATCTCCTCGACCGTCGGCAAGGCGAAGGCCTCGTCCCCAAGCAGGCGGTGGCGGTCCGGCGCGTGGCAGACGATGAACGCGTCGGGCTGGCTCCCGTGGAGCAGCGAGAGCGAGACGCCGGCGAACACCGGATGAAGCAGCGAGCCCTGGCCCTCGATCACGTCCCAATGGTTGTCGGGCGCTTCGGGGCTGAGGATTTCGGCCGCGCCGGCCGCGAAGTCGGCGATGACCGCGTCCATCGGAATGCCGCCGCCGGCGATCATGATACCGGTCTGGCCGGTGGCGCGGAAGTCGGCATCCACGCCCCGCTCCCGCATCGCCCGGGTGATCGCGAGCGCGGTATATTTCTTGCCGAGCGCGCAATCGGTGCCAACCGTCAGCAGCCGCTTGCCGCGCCGCCGAAGCCCGGTCGCGATCGGGATGTTGGGCGGCGGTTGCCGGACGTCGATCAGCCGCCTTCCGAGCCGATTCGCCAACGGCTCGAGCCCGGCGACGTCGGCGAGCCGCGCGTGCATGCCGCTGACGATATCGAGCCCGGCCTCGAGCGCCTGCATCAGCGCCGGAACCCAGCTGTCGGCGATGAACCCGCCCGAGTTGGCGACGCCGATGACCAGCGCCCGGGCGCCCCTGGTGCGGGCCTCCTCGGGCGACATCATCGGCAGGCCGGTGGTGACGGTCGCGCTCGGCAGCGCGAACTCGCCGACGCAGCGCTCGGGCGCCCAGTCGCGCAGGCCGAACGCCGTCTTGGCGTATCCCGGCTCGACGGTGTCGCCGAGGAACAGGAGGTAGGGCTGCGGCAGGTCGAGCGTCAGCGGATCGCCCGCTGACGCGACGACCGGGTTCGTTGCCGGGCCCACCTCCTGCGTCTCCGGCCGCGCGCTCAGTATTTGACGGTCGCGACGAGGCCGATCGTCCGCGGCCTGATCACCGCGATGCCGGCGGCGTCGTTGGGGAAATTCCCCGGGGCGAAGCCGAACGCGCTGGTGATCCCGCCCGCGTCGAACAGGTTCTTGGCGAACGCCTCGATCGACCAGCGGTCGACGTTCACGCCGGCGCGAAGGTCGACTTCGGCGTAATCGGGAATGTCGATCGTCTCGTTGTCGGGCGTGCGCTCGTTGAGCTCGGTCACCCGTTTGCCAACATAGTTGAGACTCGCCCCGAGGAAGGCTTCCGCGCCGCCGCCGATTGGGAATTCATAATCGCCGTGGACGGCGCCGCTCCACCGCGGAACCCACGGCAGCCAGTCGCCGGCAAGCCCACCCGTCTCCGGGGGCGTGTCTTCCTTGAGCTTGGCGTTGATGTAGGCGCCGTTGGCGGAGAGCGTCAGGCCGGGCGTCGGGCGAAGCGCGCCGGCCAGCTCGAGCCCGTTGATCCGCGCCTTGCCGCCATTGGCGTTGATGCCGGTATCGTTGACTCGCGCGAAGAGCTGAATGTCCTTCCAGTCGATGTGGTAGATCGTGCTTTCGAACGACCACAGCCGGCCATCGGGCGCTTCCGCCTTCAGGCCGATCTCATAGCTGGTCAATCGGTCGGCATCATAGCTGGTCGGCACGCCCGCCGGGCTTCCGGCCGGGATGACGTTCGGTCCGCCCGGCCGGTAGCCGGTGGCCACGCGCGCATAGAGCGACGCGTGCTTGCTGAGCTCGTAGCGCGGCGCGACCGAATAGGTGAACACGGTCTCCGAGGAATTGAGGTCGGTCCCCTCGGCGTTGCCCAGCAAGTCCGAGTTGATCAGCAGGTCCGCTTTTTGCTTGTTGTGCGCGAGGCGTCCGCCGAGGGTCAGGTCGAAGCGCGGGGTCGCGTGCCAGGTGGCATTGGCGAAGCCGGCGATCTCGTCATATTTCGAATGCAGGAAAATCTCGGCGATCTGGGCGACGTCGGGCGCGATGTCGTTGGTCCCGAATTCCGTCGCGAAATAGTTTTGCGGATCGATCGCCGACTTCTCGTGGGTGTAGAAGCCGCCGACGAGCCATTCGAAATGCTCGTCGTTCGGCGACGCCAGCCGCACCTCCTGGGTGAATTTGTCGGTGCTCGTGGCCTGGAACAGCATGACTCCAAGCGGGCGGGTCACCGGCGCGTCGACGATGCTCAGCCCGAGCTGCGCCAGCAGGTTGATGGTCGGCGCCAACAGCATGCTGGCGTCCGTGTTGAACGTCTCGTCGAATCGCGAAAAGGCCGTGGACGACAGGAGGTTGGCGAAACCGAGGTCCCAATCGAGCGTGCCGCTGTAGACGCGATATTTCACCTTCGTCGGTTCGGGCTGGTACAGCGATTGGACCTTCCCGCCGTAGAGCGGCTCGAGCGTTTCCGGGTCGACTTCGAAAATGCTGCTCGCGCCCGAGTTCAGGTTCTGCGCGAAGGCGGTCAATCGAACCGATACCGTCTCCGCCGGGTTGAACAGCAGCGACGCTCGTCCGCCATAGGACTTGCGATCGTTGATGTTGTCCTTGACCAGCGTGGTGCCGATCTCGACCGTGTCGAGCGGCGGCAGGATGAACAGCGGATTATTGCCGATCGAGTCGACGTAGCCGGCTTCCTTCCGCCAGAATCCATTCACCCGCACGGCCGCCTTGTCGCCAAGGGGCGCATTCAGAACGGCCGCGGCATTGTAGCCGAGGCCGCCGCCCTTGGTGTCTTCAATGCCCGCCTGCGCCCGCGCTTCGAACCGATTCAGCTTTGGGGCATTGGTGATGTAGCGGATGACCCCGCCGAACGAGCTGGCGCCATAAAGCGTGCCTTGCGGCCCGCGCAGAACCTCGATCCGGTTGAGGTCGAACGGGTCGAAGTCGCCCGACAGGATCGCGCCGTTGGCAAGGCCGGTGCTCGACCCGAACGGCACTTCGTCCATGAACACGGCGACCGTCGACGCAACGCCGCCGGTGTTGGCTCCGCGCAGCGTGATCCGGGTCTCGCCCGGCGTGTCGCCGTCGAGGCTGAAGCCCGGCACCAGCGACAGATAGTCCTGGAAGTTGGTCGCCTGCTGCCGCTCCAGCGTGTCGCCGCCGACCACCGTGACCGACTGCGGCACGTCGAGCAGTACCTGCTCGCGTTTTTGCGCGGTGACGATGATCGCTTCCGAATTCTCTTCGCTGACGCTGTCGTTCTGCGTCGGCGGTGGCGCCGGCTGCTGTTGCTGCGTGTCGGTCTGGGCATAGGCCGGCGTGCAAACGCACAGCCCTGCGAGCGCCGCGGAAGCGAGCAGTCGTTTCCTTGTTTCTGATGTGATGGTCATGGTCGTGTCTCCCCTCGATTTGGCGCCCGCGTTTCGTGGCGGTTCAGATCCACGTCGCGCCGAGCAGGCGCCGGAAATTTTCGCCGAGAACCATGCTGATGTGCGTGTCGGAATAGCCGCGCCGGATCAGCTCCTCGGTCAGGTCGTAGATTTTCTGCGGGTGATCGAAGCCGTCGATGTCGATCTTGTCGCGGAACGCGTAGGTGGATTTATAGCCCGCTTTCAGTTGCTTGTACTGGTCGGGCGGCATGTCGTCATAACCGTTCAAATCGGCGTCCGAGCCGATCCCGACGTGCTCCACGCCGACCAACTTGGCGACGTGCTCGACATGGTCGGCCATGTCCGCGACGGTCGTCGGGTCGGTCGCCTTGATGAACATGCGAACCCCCGTAATGCCCATCACTCCGCCCTTGGCTGCGAGATTGCGGATCACCTCGTCGCTCTTGTTGCGCGGGTGCGGGTTCAGCGCCTTGCAGTTGGAATGGGTGACGGCGATCGGCCTGGGCGACAGCGCGATGGCATCGAGCGTGGTGCGCTCGCCGCAATGCGAGGTGTCGACCAGCATGCCGGTCGCGTTCATCGCCTTGATGATGGCTTCGCCGAAATCGCTGACCCCGCCGTCGGCGCGGTCGGTCGAGCCCGACCCGATCAGGTTCTGGCTGTTGTAGGTGAGCTGCGCGCAGCGCAGCCCGAGGCGGTAGAAATATCTGACGTCGTCGGCGGTTTCGAACTGCTCGGCGTTCTGCAGGCCCATGATGATCGCCGCCTTGCCCTCGGCCTTGGCGTGATCGAGGTCGCCGGCGATCCCGACCAAGGTGAAATCGTCGGCCTGGCGCCCGACCCAGCCCTGGAAGGAAGCGAGGAAGTCGAGCGCCTGGGTCTTCGCGCCGGGCCCGCCGATGCCGACGCTGTGATGGAAACCGGTTATGCCCGAGGCCTTGAACTCGGCGAGCGCCTTGGGTCCGAACGGCCGGTCGAAGAATTTCGGATCGAAGTCGAGCTTCAGCGGCGCGAGCATGTCGATGACGAGAGACTCGCGGACGACCTTGATCGCGCGCGCGGAATAGGTCCGGCCCGGCGCCGCGGCGAAGGCGAAGCTGCCGCGATTGATCATCGGCGAGGCGACCGCGGCGGCAATCCCGCTTTTCAGCGCGGCGCGGCGCGTGAGCTCAGGCATTGCTCGGCCTCGCCAGCCCTTCGGGGACGTCGGTCAGGTCGTCGGCCGGTCCGCGCTCGCCCGCGCGGGCGAGAATTCTGCGCGTCGGGGCATCTAGGAGGTAGAGCAGGGCCGCCGACGCGGTCGCGATGCCGGCCAGGATCAGGAAGAATGGAACGTGCCCGACGCGGCTCCACAAACGTCCGACCTGACCGGCGACGAGGCTGCCGCTGAAGATCGCGAGGTACCAGGCGGCGACCGTGCTGGCGCCGAGCTTCGGAGGCGCGAGCCGGGCGAAGATGCCGAGCCCGTTGGGCAAGATGTACAGCTCGCCCAAGGTGAAGATGAAGAAATAGCTGAGCAGCCATCCCCAATGGGCGCGGGCGCCGCCGGTCACCGCCTCGACCGCGGCGATCAGTAGATAGGATCCGGCGACGAGCAGCGCGCCGACCGCCATTTTCTGCATCACCGAAAATTCGCGTCCGCGCTCCGCCTGCCGCTTCCACCGCGCGAGCAGCAGCGGCGTCAGCACCATCACCAGCAGCGGGTTCAAGGAGAAAAACATCGCCGCGCCGATTTCGACGCCGCCGATCGTCCGGTTCACGTCGTCGCGCATCCACAGCGCGATCGTATTGCCGATCTGCTCGTAAGCGCCGCGAAAGACCGTGACCGCGAGGCCGATGCCGAGCAGCAGCAGGAAGGTGTCGCGGCCGCGGTGCGACTGCGGCGGCTCGGGCGCGACCGGCTCGGCGACCGGGCGCTCGCGCGGCAGGTAGCCTTGGCCGTAGAGATAGATGACGAGGCCGGCGAGCATCCCGACGCCGGCCGCGCCGAAGCCGTAATGCCAGCCGTAGGTCTCGCCGAGGAAACCGCACACCAGCGGCGCGAGGAACGCGCCGACGTTCACGCCGACATAATAGACGTTGTAGGCCCACGGCCGGCGCGGGTCGTCGGCGCCGTAGAGGTCGTTGATCTGGCTCGGCAGGGTCGGAAGGAACAGGCCGTTGCCGAGCGCGATCGTCGCCAGCGCCGGGTAGAACAAGGGCTCGGACGCCATCATGAAATGGCCGGCGGCCATGACCGCGGCGCCGATGATCACCGCCCGGCGCTTGCCAAGCCAGCGGTCGGCGATGGTCCCGCCGATGATCGGCGTGAAATACGCGAACGCCGTGTAGAAGCCGTAGATGCTCGACGCTTTTTCCTGACCGAACAGCAGCGTCGTCGTCATGTAATAGACGAGCAGCGCGCGCATCCCGAAGTAGGAGAATTGCTCCCACATGTTGGTCAGGAACAGGATCGTCAGGCCGCGCGGCTGGCCGAACCAGTTGGAAGGCTCGGCGGCCGTTGTCACGCCTCGACCCTCGCCGCGGCGCGCGATCCCCAGACCTCGTCGGGGCAGACGATCATGCCGTCGCAATATTCGACCGACGGCGTGCGGTCCGCGCTGAGGAAAGTCGGACCGTCGAGGTCGACGACGTCGCAATGCTGGCCGACGATATAGGCCGGGGCCATCGCCAGGCTGGTGCCGACCATGTTGCCGACCATCACGCCGAGGCCGAGCCGGCGCGCTTCCTCGGCGATCAGCAGCGCCTCGGTCAGGCCGCCGCACTTGTCGAGCTTGATGTTGATCACGTCGAACCGGCCGACGAGCCCGGGCACGTCGTCGAGCCCGAGCGCGCTTTCGTCGGCCGCGATCGGGATCGGCGAGCGGTAGCCGTCGAGGTCGGCTTCGCTGCCGCGCGCGAGCGGCTGCTCGAGCAAGGAGACGCGATGCTGTTGCAGGGTGTCGACGAGGGGGTCGAGCTGGTCGCGACCAAATCCCTGGTTGGCGTCGACGCCCAGCCACACGTCGGGCCGCGCCTTGCGGACCGCGGCGACCCGCGCGATGTCGACGTCGAGGTCGCCGGTCAGCTTGACCTTGATCGCCCGCGCCCCGGCATAGCGCCGGGCGCCCTCGGCCATGGCCTCCGGCTCGTCCGCGCCGAGCGTGAACGTAGTGATCAGCGGCTTTGGCTGGGCGATGCCGGCGAGGTGGTGCGCCGTCGTGCGCCCGCGCTTCGCCTCGAGCTCCCACAGCGCGCAATCGACCGCGTTGCGCGCGCCGCCGCGCGGCATGCGCTCGCGCAGCTCGTCGCGGCCAGCACCGCGTTCGATCGCGTCGCGGTGCGCCTCCAGCTCCGCCACCATGTGCGCCGAATCATCGTCGAGGTAATAGACCCCCGCCGCCTCGCCGCGGCCGGTGAACTCCGCGTCGCCGAGCTCGACCACGACGACGTCCGACGTTTCGAACACGCGGCCCGAAATCCGGAACGGCGCCGACAAATGGTGCGTCTCGACGCGCCAGGAGAGGCGGAGCGAGGCCATCAGTAATTGGTGGTCAGGCCGATGAGCTTGAACACCAGCCCGACGTAGACGACCATGCCGGCGGCGATCACCAGCAGCACGCTCCACGCCTTGGCCGGCCACCGCCAGCCGGAGCGCCACGCGGTGTAGGCGTACCAGCACATCACCGCGAAGCCGCCGATGAACACGACGATGCTCAGCAGCTCGAGCAGGAGCAGGATGGCGTTCATGCTCGCTTCGTTGCCGAGGTCGCCGAACAGCGCCTGGATCGCGAGCATCCACCCCACGAGCACGAGCAGGATCGCGATCGCCGCGATCCGGCTCGAGCGGTAGGTCCACAGCTGCCGCCGCTCGAGGCCGAAGTCGGCATTGAACTTGCGCCGCACGAGCGCGCGCGTCGGCCACAGCAGCGCGGTCAGCAGCAGGACCGCCAGCGACGCGTAGAGCACCGGCAGTATCCAGCCCGACGAGCGATAGGCCGGCGTGCGGTCGAAATCGATGATCGGCGCGAGCTCGCCATAGCTGAACCGCGTCGCCTTGCCGTCGGCGGCGTTGGCGGCGAGGATGTCGTGACCGTCGGCGTCGCGCCAGGTCATCGGCCCGATGTGGATCCACTTGCGCGGCTGCCCGCCGAGCGTCTTGGCGTCGGCGATCAACGGGTTTCCGTCGCTGTCGACGCCGACCTTCGCCTGGCCGATCAGGTCGGCGATGGCGAGGAAATTGGTCCGGGCGCCGCGCGTCGTCGAATAAATCCCCGCCAGCTTCTCGGCGTCGGCCTTGGCGTTGTTGGGATCGGCTTTGACGGCGTCGGCGGGCTCGGGGAAATAGCGATCGGCGAAGTCCGCGAACAGCGCATCGCGAAGCGGCTGCGCGGCGCCCTCTCGCCCGGCGCTGTTGAACGACACGTACATCCCGACGCCCTTGTCGAGGAACAGGTGGAGGTCGCTGTGGAACGCGACGGTGTCGCCGCCGTGCGCGATTACGTGCAGGCCGTTGATGTTGGTCTCGTAAAAGCCGTGCGCCATGCCGTTGCCCGCCTTGAACGGCGAGTTGGCGCGCGAGTGCATCAATTGCGCGGTTTGCGGCTGCAGGATGCCACCGCCATTCTGAAGGTGGGCGATCATGAACTTGGCCATGTCGTCGCCGGTCGCCGACAGCGCGCCGGCGGGCGAGGCGTTCACGAACTCGAAGCCGTAGGGCTTGTCCTTGCCCGACACATAGCCCTCGGCCATCAGCGGCTTGAGGTTGGCCGGAAGCGGCTGGCGGAAGGTCGAATGCTGCATCCCCAGCGGGCCGAAGATGTGATTTTCGAGATAGGTGTCGAATGGCTCGCCCGAGGTGCGCTGGACGATATAGCCGGCCAGGCTCGCGCCATAGTTGGAGTAAGCCGGGGTCGTGCCCGGCGCGTAGATGCGGGTCGGCGTCCAGCGCTTCAGCAGCTCGTCATAGGGCACGGCGGTGTCCGCGCCGAGCGTGATCAGGTCCTTGACCGCTTCCTCGAAGCCCGGCGTGTGGGTCATCAGGTTGAGGACGGTGACCGGCTTGCCCTGATAGGGCGGGATTTTGAAATCCAGATAATTGTTGACGTCGGCGTTGAGGTCGACCTTGCCTTGCTCGACCTGCTGCATCAGCGCCGTCCAGGTGAACAGCTTGGAGATCGAACCCGGCCGGAACAGGGTCGTCTTCGGATCGACCTTCCGTTTCTTCGCGACGTCGGCGTAGCCGTAGCCGCGCTCGGTCAGGACCTGGCCGTCCTTGACGATCACCACCACCGCGCCCGGGATATCGCCGCGGGCGATGGCGATCGGCATGAAGCCGTCGAGCCAGGCGTTGACGTCGGTCGCGGTCAGCTCCGGCGCGCCTTGCGGGGCGGCGGTCACCGGCGGCGTCGGCAGCGTCATGGTCTGGACGTTGGCCGTCGGCGCCAGATCCGATCTGACCGATTGCGCCGCCGCCGCCGTCAGGCAGGCCGCGCCTGCGATCGCCGCGAAAATTGCCGCCACCTTTTTCATTTCCGCCTCTCCCCTGCCCAGTATATTTGCTCGAAACGGCAAACTGGCCTTATTGTGTAGTTATAGGCCTGAAAGGGACATAATGATCCTGATCGGAAAATTGTCAATTCCGCCGCGGGGGCTTGCCGCATGAGCAATAACCCGACGCTGGGGCGCATTCTGCGCGACCTGCGCGCGCATCGCGGATGGACGCTCAAGGAAATGAGCGAAAAGAGCGGGATACCCGTCTCGACCCTGTCCAAGGTCGAGCACGATCGGCTCACCTTGACCTACGACAAGCTGCTCCAGCTCAGCCAGAAGCTGAACATCCGCATGTCTGAGCTGTTCGCCGAAACCGAAGCCGAGGAAGGGGTGACTGCGCGCCGCAGCATCGGCCGGATCGACGAGTCGGTCCGCGTCACCACGCCCAACTATGATTATTATTATCTGTGCACCGAGCTCCGGCGGAAGCGGATGATCCCGATCCTGACCCGCATCCGGGCCAAGTCATTGAGCGAGTTCGGCGACCTCGTCCGCCACTCGGGCGAGGAATATATCCACGTGCTCGAAGGCAGCATCATCGTTCACACCGAATTCTACGATCCGGTGACGCTACACGCGGGCGAGGGCATCTACATCGATTCGAACATGGGCCACGCTTATGTCGCCGACGAGGGCTGCGACGAGGCGCTGGTGCTCGGCATCTGTTCGAGCGCCGATGAAAGCCTGATGAGCTCGCTGATGACGATCCACGAGCCGCCCGGCGCCGAGCAGAGCGCCAACGAGCCGGGTCCCGCGCCGACGCGGGTGCGAAGGCTGCAGCGACCGGCCGCCTAAACCAAGGGCGGGACTTCGGGGTAATCGTCGAGCACCGGCCCCAGGGCCTCTTTCAACGGGTCGAGCCAGGGCTCGAACATCCGCCACCTTCCGATGGTGGCGCGGTCGATCGGCCGCCGCACCTGCTCTGAGCTCGGGGTCCGCACCGGCCGGTCGGTCTGGTGAAAGCGCAGGCAGTCGGGATCGAACGGCAGCTCGAGATGTTCGAGCAGGCGCCGAATCTCGCGTTCGGGATCCTCGACCAGCGCTTCGTGGAACAGGCGGAGCACGCGTCCGGGCAGGACGTCGTCGATGTGCGCCATCATGGTCACGTACGCGGCATAATAATGCCCGATGTTGGCCAGGTCGTAGCTGAAGCACTGGCCGCGGCTGTAAACCTGCTTGAAGTTCGAGACCCCGCACGCGAGCGGATGGCGCCGCGCATCGATGATCCGGGCGTTCGGCAGCAGCAACTGGATGAGCGGGAGGTAGAGCCAGTTGTTGGGCATCTTGTCGATGAAGAACGGCCGCTCCGTCCTGCGCTCCGCCCGGCTGTCATCGAGATAGGTCGCCGCGAGGCTCCGGCTCTGCTCCGCGTCGAGTGCCGCCATTTGCTCGAGATAGTCGCCGCGACCGTAGCCGAGGTGCCTGGCGATATTGCCCGTGTAGGCGAGCTCGCGCGTTCCTTCGATCTGCGGGTGGCTCGACAGAATTTGTTCGATCAGCGTCGAGCCCGACCTTGGCATGCCGACGATGAAGATCGGGTCGCGAGCGTCGCCGCCAAGCCCGCGGCGGTCGTCGAAGAACGTGCGCGATAAGGTTCGCGTCGCGGCTTCGATGTCCGCCCTGAACGCCGCCGGGTCGAAATGGCAGGATTTGCGGCGGATGGCGTTGCCGCGCTCGTAATGGGCGAACGCCTCGCCGGCGTTCCCCTGGTCCTCACAGGCGACGCCCAGCGCGAAATGAATGTGAAGCCGATCGTCGCTGCCGAGATTTTCATCGGTCAGCGCGCGCGTCATGCTGGCGATATCCGCGGGATCGAGCTGCCTGGTCTTGAGGTTGGCGAGGTTCCACCAGGCTTCGCCGTTGGTCGGCGCCAGCGCGACCGCCCGGCGCATGGCGCGGAGACCCTCGTCCGCGCGGCCCATGGTCTTGAGGACATAGCCGTAGGTCGTCCACAAGGACGCTTCGTCGGGCAGCTCGCCGAGCAGCTCCTCGTAGAGCTTGGCGGCGCGTTCATAATCGCCGGCGCGGCCGAGCGCCGCCGCCTGAACGAACTTGGCGTAGAGGTTGCCGGGCTCCGACGCGAGCACCGGCTCGAGCGCCTTGCGCGCTTCCAGCGACAGGCCCCTGGTGTCGAGCTGCCGGGCCAGCGCGATGCGCGCGAGCGTGAAGTCCGGGGCGAAGTCCAGCGCGAGCCTTAGCAGCGCCTCCGCGTCCAGCTCGCGATTGAGCGCGAAGGCGAGCTCGCCCATCAGATGGAGCGCCTCGACGTCGCGCGGCCGCTCCGCCAAGCGCCGTTGCAAAATCGCGCCCGCGCGCTCGAATTGATTGGCGCTCAGCGCGCGCTCGGCATCCTCGAGCGTTCGGTCGGCCGCGCGCAGCGCGGACCGCACGCCGTCCTGACGAGCATCGTCGAGCGCTTCGGCGAGGCGGCGGTAGGCCCCGGCGTTGAACGGCTCTCGAGCCAGCAGGTCGCGGAGTCGATCGACGGTCATCGCTCGCTCGAGACCGGTCGGCTTCGCGGCAAGGGAATGGTGGACGCACTAGGGCTCGAACCTAGGACCCGCTGATTAAGAGTCAGCTGCTCTACCAACTGAGCTATGCGTCCACACCGGGTCTGAAAGGCGCTTTCCGCGAAGCGCGGCGCGCCGGTAGCATGGGCGCCGATGGGGCGCAACCGCCGACCCCGCCTAAATGCTCCCCAGCCCACGGCGGAGGGGGGCTAGGCGAGGGGCGACCGACTCCTCTGTTGCCGCTCGAGCGCCATCAGCAGGCCGAGGCAGAGCATGACGGTCATCACCGCCGAGCCGCCGTAGCTGACCAGGGGCAGCGGCACGCCGACGACGGGCGCCAGGCCCATCACCATCATCAGATTGATCGCGACGTAGAAGAAGATCGCGGCCGACAGGCCCGCGGCGGCGAGCTGGGCGAAGCGGCTGCGGGCGTTGGCGCTGACCCGCATCCCCCAGCGGATTACCGCGCCGAACGCCAGGATCAGCAGCACGCCGCCGAGCAGCCCCCATTCCTCGGCCATGGTCGCGAACACGAAGTCGGTGTGGCCCTCGGGCAGATAGTCGAGGTGGCTCTGGCTGCCGTGGAGGAAACCCTTGCCCCAGATCCCGCCGGAGCCGATCGCGATCTTCGACTGGGCGATATGATAGCCGGCGCCGAGCGGATCGCTCTCGGGATCGAGGAACACGTCGATCCGCTTCTTCTGGTAGCCGTGGAGCATCTGGTAGGCGATCGGGGCGGCGACGGCGACCGCCGCGGCCGGCGCCAGGAAGATCCACAGCGGCAGGCCGGCGAGGAACATCACCGTCACCCCGCACAGCACCACCATGATGCACGTGCCGAGGTCGGGCTGGACCAGGATCAGGAAGGCGGGGACGCCGAGCAGGACGAAGGCCGGCCAGATCGCGCGCCATTTGCGGATCTCGCCGATCGGCACCAGCTCGTAGAAGCGGGCGAGTGCCAGCACGATGGCCGGCTTCATGAACTCGGACGGCTGCAGGCGGATCGGCCCGAGGTCGAGCCAGCGCTGCGCGCCCTTGCTGACGAAGCCAAGCGCCTCGACGCCGATCAGCATCAGCAGCGTGACGCCGTAGATCGGGAAGGCGACCGACTTGATGGTCGCTTCGTTGAGCCACGACATCGCCACCGCGACCGTCAGGAAGCCGAGAAAGATGATGCCCTGCTTGACGGCCCAGGGCTCCATCGCGCCGCCCGCGGCCGAGTAGAGGACGACCAGCCCGAACATGGCGATCCCGCTGACCAGGAAGATCAAGCGCCACGGCAGCCGCGCGAGCGGCCGCGGGATGATCGCCGAAGTGATCACGCGCTGGGGGCCTGAGAGGCCGCCTTGATGGCCGCGAGCTTGCGCGCGTTGCGTTCGGCCAGCGTGCCGCCCCATTGCTCCTCGAGCGGGGCGAGCGCCTGCAAGGCCTTCTGCTTGTCGAACAGATAGGTCATGGAATCGCGGACGATCGGCGCGGCCGCCGAGGCTCCGAAGCCGCCATGCTCGATGATGCAGCCGATGGCGTAGCGCGGCTTGTCCGCCGGCGCGAAGGCGATGAACAGCGCGTGATCGCGCAGCGCCCAGTTGCTCTGGTGACCGCGCTCGCCAAGGCGGAACACCTGCGCCGTCCCGGTCTTGCCGGCCATCAGGATTCCGTCGAGCGGCAGCTTGGAGGCCACCGCCGTTCCATGGTCGTTTACGACGGAGGCCATGGCCTTGCGAACGATCTCGAGATGCTGGGGATCG
The DNA here is from genome assembly GCA_035717905.1 of Sphingomicrobium sp. Classification (GTDB taxonomy): domain Bacteria; phylum Pseudomonadota; class Alphaproteobacteria; order Sphingomonadales; family Sphingomonadaceae; genus Sphingomicrobium. Next base: position 19,027 of record DASTID010000135.1, read on the forward strand.
ACCTCGAGCGACGGGACCGGCTTGCGGCGCTTGGCCATCAGCAGCCGCGGCTGAACCAGCGTCCCGGACGCGATCCGCGCGGGCATGACCGCGAGCTGCATCGGATTGATGAGGACATAGCCCTGGCCGATCGAGGTGTTGGCCGTATCGTACCCCTGCCATTTGCGGTGATATTTCTTCTCCAGCCAATCGGGGCTCGGCATCGTGCCGTAGCGCTGGGTCGGAATGGGCAGGTCGAAATCCTCGCCGTAGCCGAGGTACTTGACCATCTCGGTCGTCGGCTCGGGGTCGGTGGCGAGGCCCGTGGCCCAGAAATAGGTGTTGCAGCTGCGCTCGATCGCCGAGTGCATGTCCATCGATCCGTGGACCGCGTCGCAGCGGAAATAGCGGTTGCCGATCTGGTAGCCGCCGGGACAATTGACGCGCCGCTTGGGGTCGATCCCCTGCTTCAGGAATGCAAGCGCCATCGCCGGCTTGATCGTCGAGCCCGACGGGTAGAGCCCCTGCGCGACCTTGTTGAGAAGCGGGAGGTGATCGTCTTCGGACAGCATCCGCCACTCGGTGCGCCCGATCCCTTCGCTGAAGCTGTTCGGATCGAAGGCGGGCATCGACACGAAGGCGAGCATGTCGCCGGTCGCTACGTCCATGGCGACGAGCGCGCCGGACTGGTCGCCCATCCGCCGCGCGGCATATTGCTGGAGCCCCTCGTCGATGGTCAGCTGGACGGTCTGTCCGCTCCGGTCCGGCTTGGGATCGAGCTCCTTGACCAGCTTGCCTCGAGCGGTGACCTCGATGCGCTGGCCGCCGGGTGTGCCGCGAAGATAGGGCTCGAGCGTCTTTTCGAGGCCCTGCTTGCCGATCTTGAAGCCGGGGATGATCAGCAGCGGGTTCTTGTCCTCGGCCTCATATTCCTTGGCATTGGCGGTGCCGACATAGCCGAGGAGGTGAGCAACGGCCGGCCCGTGGGGATAATAGCGGGAGTAGCCGCGGGTCGCCTGCACTCCGGGCAGGTCGGGAAGGCGGACGGTGACCGCCGCATATTTATCGTAGTCGACATTGTCGGCGACGGACACCGGCTGCAAGCCGCGCGACTCCTTCAGCTCGCGCCTGATCCGCTCGACATCGTCCTTATCGAGCGCGAGCAGCCTTGCGAGTTCCGGGACGATGTTGCGGTCTTTCTCGAGCTGCTGCGGGATGATGTCGACGCGAAAGCTCGAGCGGTTGATCGCGATCGGCTTTCCGGTGCGATCGATGATCCAGCCGCGGCGCGGCGGGACCGGGATCAGCTGCACCCGATTGCTCTCGCTCAGCAGCTGGTATTTCTGGTTCTGGGCGATCGCCAGCCAGCCCATGCGGCCGATCAGGACGCTGCCGATCGCCGCCTGCGCGCCGCCGAGCAGCAGCATGCGCCGCGAGAAGGTGATCGACTGGTGCGCGGCGGTGATGCGCATCGGCTTCATCGGCCGAGCCTCCACGCGTCGATGCGCGACACCAGCCACGCGCTGAGCGGAAAGGCGCAGATCGAGATGATGAGCGGCGGCACCATCATCGAGAAGGGAAGCGACGCGCCCCTGAGCGCCGCGATTCGCCATTGCAGCCATTGGTCGATCGCGATCAGCACCGCGGCAAGCACCCACTCGATCCAGTAATCGCGCCACATCGTCCGACGGTCGATCAGGTCCAGCGCGAGCATCGTCGCGCTCCACAGCGCGACGGAAAAGCCTACCGAATAGCCGGTGAACAGGTCGTTGATGAGGCCGAGCGGGGCCGCCCACCACGCCGGCCACGGGTCGGAGCGCAGCAGCCGCCAGCTGATCAGCACGAGGAAGCCGAAATCGGGGTACCAGCCGCTGGTCGAAATGATCGGCAGCGCCGCCAGCAGCGACGCGCCGACGACGCTCGCCGCGGGAACGAACCCGGCGAACCGGTAGGGCCCCTGGCCGATCTTGCGGCGCTGCTGCAGCGCGGCGCGGACCATCACTCCGAATCCGGATCGGGGGCCGTGGCGGCGGCGATCGCCGCCGGCTCGTAGGGTGGCTGAACGATGGCGAAGCTGACGTTCGCCGGATCGGCGAGCGGCAGCGCGATCGCGCCGTCATCGTCGAGCTTGACGATGCGCGCGATTGGAACCAGCGGCGGATAGAGGCCGCCGGTACCCGAGGTGACGATGATGTCGCCGCGCCGGAACGGGTTGCGCCCGACCTCGAGCGGGCGAACGTCGACCGTGCCGTCGCCCCGGCCCTGCGAAATCACCGCGATGCCGCTGCGCAGCAGGCGCGCCGGGACGATGTTCCCGCGGTCCGATACCAGCAGCACGCGCGAGGCGAGCGCGCCGGCATCGACGATCCGCCCGACCAGGCCGTCGGCCGAGCGCACCGGCATGCCGATGCGCACCCCGTCGCCCGTGCCGGCGGAGAGGATCGCGAAACGCCGCGGGCTATTGAACGACGAGCCGACGATCCGCCCGGCGGCGATCGTGTCCGGGCTGCGCTGGCGAAGCTGAAGCGTCGCCTTGAGCTGGCGGTTTTCCTGGGCAATCGCCTTGGCTTCGACCATGCGCTGCATCAGCGCGCGGCGCTCGCGCTTGAGCTCGCCGTTCTGGCGGGCCGCATCCCAATAATCGCCGGCCCCGGTGACCAGGCCCTCGGCGGTCGCGCTGACTTCGCTCAGCGCCGAGGCGATCGGCCCCGTGATGTCGAGCGCGGCCCCGCGCACGCTGGTGAAGGTCGCTGGCGCGACCAGCGACAAAGCGAGCAGGATCAGCCCGGCGAAGATGCCGGCAAGGACCGCGAGAAAGCTGAAGAACAGCCCGTATTGCGCTCGACGCGACCAGCCGGGACCCGCGGTCGCCACCGCCTAAACGTCCTCAGGCGGTCTGCAGGACGCCGCGGAACTGCTCTTCCTCGAGCGCTCGGCCCGTGCCGAGCGCAACGCAGGTCAGCGGGTCGTCTGCGACAGTGACGGGAAGGCCGGTCTCGTCGCGCAGGACCTCGTCGAGACCCTGGAGCAGCGCGCCGCCGCCGGTCAGGACGATGCCCTGGTCGCAAATGTCGGCGGCGAGCTCCGGCGCGGTGTTCTCGAGCGCGATGCGGACGCCTTCGACGATCGTTCCGACGGGCTCCGACAGCGCTTCCGCGATCTGCCCCTGGTTGATCGAGATTTCCTTGGGCACGCCGTTGACGAGGTCGCGGCCCTTGATGTGGACGGTCTTGCCGATGCCGTCGACAGGCGGCTTGGCGATTCCGACCTCCTTCTTGATCCGCTCGGCCGTGGCTTCGCCGATCAAGAGGTTGTGGTTGCGCCGGACGTAGGAGCTGATCGCCTCGTCCATCTTGTCGCCGCCGACCCTGACCGAGGTGGTGTAGGCGAGGCCGCGCAAGCTCAGCACGGCAACCTCGGTCGTCCCGCCGCCGATGTCGACCACCATCGACCCGATCGGGGCGGTGACCGGCATGTCGGCGCCGATCGCGGCGGCCATCGGCTCCTCGATCAGATAGACCGCGCTCGCGCCGGCGTTGGATGCGGCGTCGCGGATCGCCCGGCGTTCGACCGAAGTCGAGCCGCTGGGCACGCAAATCACGATCTCGGGGAAGCGCCAGGCGCGCATCTTGCCGCCGTGCACCTTGTGGATGAAGTGCTTGATCATCTGCTCGGCGACGTCGATGTCGGCGATCACGCCGTCACGTAAGGGCCGGATCGCCTCGATCTGGTCGGGCGTCTTGCCCATCATCAGCTTGGCGTCCTCGCCGACGGCCTTGACCTTCTTGACGCCGTTGATGGTCTCGATCGCGACCACCGACGGCTCATTGAGGACGATGCCGCGCCCGCGCACATAGACGAGCGTGTTGGCGGTCCCGAGGTCGATCGCCATGTCGTGCGACATCCACTTGAACCAACGATTCCAGAACATCGAATTCCTATCCCCCGGAAGGCGGCGAAACCATCGCTTGCCGCTTAACTCTCAATACAACGCTTCCCATTGAATGCGGTCTGAATTTCCGCGAAAAATCAGTGCTTCGCCGGCGCCTTCGGAATGGGCTAGGAATGGTTAACATGTCAATAAGAAGGCTGCCTCCCGAGCTCATCGATCGGATCGCCGCGGGCGAGGTCGTCGAGCGGCCCGCGAGCGCCCTGAAAGAGCTGGTTGAAAATTCACTCGACGCGGGCGCGCGCCAAGTCTCGGTCCGGCTGTCGGCCGGCGGGCTCGAGCTGATCGAGGTGGCCGATGACGGGTGCGGAATGGCGCCCGACGAGATGCGCCTGGCGCTCGAGCGCCACGCCACCTCGAAGCTGCCCGACGAGGCGATTGACCGGGTCGCGAGCTTTGGCTTCCGCGGCGAGGCGTTGCCGTCGATCGCCAGCGTGGCGCACGTGCAGCTCGAAAGCCGCATGCCCGGTGAGGACGGCTGGCGGATCGCGATCGACCACGGCAGGCCGGCGGGCGAGGGGCCCGCGGCGCTTCCGCCGGGCACGCGCATCCGTGTCGAGCAACTGTTCGACAAGGTGCCCGCCAGGCGCAAGTTCCTGCGCACCCCGAGGGCCGAATATGCAGCGTGCCTCGACGCGGTGAAGCGCCTCGCGATGGCGCGCAGCGACGTCGGCTTCACGCTCGATCACGACGGCCGGCGCATCCTCAGCCTGCGGCCCGCCACCGGGCCGGCGCGCGTCGCCGAGCTGCTCAGCCACGAGCTCGATCGCCACGGCATCGGCATCGACTGCGTCCGCGACGGGCTTTGCCTGACCGGGGTGATCAGCCTGCCTACATTCAACCGCGGCGTCGCCGACCAGCAATTTCTGTTCGTCAACGGGCGGCCGGTGAAGGACCGGCTGCTGGTCGGCGCGCTGCGCGCCGCCTACCGCGACCTCATCGCCCGCGACCGCCACCCGATCGCCGCCTTGTTCGTCGACGTCCCGCTCGACGAGGTCGACGTCAACGTCCACCCGGCCAAGACCGAGGTCCGGTTCCGCGACCCGTCGGCGGTGCGCGGACTGATCGTCGGCGGGCTCAGGCGCGCGCTCGACAAGGAAAGCGGCCGCAGCGCCGCGCGCGAGCAGGCCGCGGCGCCGGTGATGTGGCAAACTCCCTCTTACCAGCGGGGAGAGGGATGGGGTGAGGGGGGTCCGGCCTACGCGGAAACGCGCGGTTCCCTTTCACCCTGGCCCTCTCCCCCTCGGGGAGAGGGAATGCTCGCCGAAACCCGCGCGCTGTTCGACCACGCTCCCGCCGGCCGCGCCGAACCGGCGCTCGAACCAGTCACCCGCCACCCCCTCGGCGTCGCCCGCGGGCAGGTCGCGGCGACCTATATAGTCGCCGAGGCCGAGGACGGGCTGGTGATCGTCGACCAGCACGCGGCGCACGAGCGGCTGGTGCTCGAGCGGATGCGTGCGGCGCGTGCCAATTCTGAAAGCGGGGGCGGCTCGGTGGCGCGCCAGGCGCTGCTGATTCCCGAGGTCGTCGAGCTCGACGAGCCCGACTGCGACCGGCTCGAAGCCGCCGCGGCCGAGCTCGGCCAAATGGGGTTGGACCTCGAGCGGTTCGGCCCGACGGCGATGCTGGTGCGCGCGGTCCCGGCGGCGCTCGGCAAGACCGATGC
>DASTID010000136.1:0-2485 GCA_035717905.1 Sphingomicrobium sp.
CTGAGCGCCCCGCGCTCAGTCGTCTCTGGAGACCTTCTCGATGCGCTCGTGCCGCTCCTGCGCCTCGACGGTCATCGACGCGGTCGGGCGCGCCTCGAGCCGGGCCAGCGAGATCGGCTCGCCGGTGACTTCGCAATAGCCGTATTCGCCTTCGTAGAGGCGGCGGATGGCACAATCGATCTTGGCGATCAGCTTGCGCTGGCGGTCGCGGGTGCGAAGCTCGATTCCCCAGTCGGTCTCGCTCGACGCGCGGTCGGCAAGGTCGGGCTCGCGCAGCGAATCGACCTGGAGCTGGGCCATGGTCGCGCGCGATTCCTCGATGATCGCTTCCTTCCACGCCTTGAGTTTCCTGAGGAAGTAGGCGCGATGCTTCGCGCACATGAACTGCTCGCCGTCCGACGGCCGGTAGCCCTCGGCGAGAATGATCCGGTCGAAACGTTCGAAATCGTCGCCGCCATAAAGGTCGACAAGTGCCGTCGCCATATACCCTCCCCCGCACCAGGGCCGCCGCCGAAAGTAGCGGCAAGTCCCAAACGCCGCCGCCGGCTGCGGCCGGCCCGAGCGGTGCAGCCGGAGGCAATAACTTCAAGCTTTCCCGTGACTTACACGCGGAAAGCAAGCCATCCCCACCGCGCCTATAATTGCGCCGCAAAGCCTGAACAAGAACTTACCGGAGCACAGTGAAGAAATCGCCAAGCTGTTGCGAATATGGCGCATTTCGGTGGCGGCTTGCGGGCCGCGGCGGCCTCCCCCATTAGCGGCGCCACGTGCGCATCCTGCTGACCAACGACGACGGCGTGAACGCCCGCGGCCTGAGGGTGCTCGAAGCCGTCGCGCGGCGGCTGAGCGACGACATCTGGATCGTCGCCCCGACCGAAGAGCAGTCGGGCGCCGGCCATTCGCTGACGCTGACCCAGCCGGTGCGGCTGCGGCGGCACGACGAGCGGCGCTTCTCGGTCACGGGCACGCCGACCGACGCGGTGATGCTGGCGCTGGCCCATGTGATGAAGGGCGCGCCGCCCGACGTCATCCTGTCGGGCGTCAACCGCGGCGCCAACCTGGCCGAGGACGTGACCTATTCGGGCACGGTGTCGGCGGCGATCGAAGGCGCGCTGGCGGGCGTGCCGTCGGTCGCGCTGAGCCAGGCCTATTCGCGCGAGGGGATGGGCGACACGGTCCCGTTCGCCGCCGCCGAGGCGTGGGCGGAGCGCGTGCTCGGCCCGCTGCTCGACTTCGCGATGGAGCCGCGGACGCTGATCAACGTCAATTTCCCGGCGATGAAGCCCGACGAGGTCAAGGGCATTCGGGTGTGCCGGCAAGGCCTGCGCGACTATGGCCGCTTGCGCATCGTCCAGCGCACCGACCCCAGGGGCTACGACTATTACTGGTTCGGGCTGGGCCCGATGGTCGAGACGCCCGGCCACCAGACCGACCTCGAGGCGATCGCCGACGGCTATGTGTCGGTGACGCCGCTCCACCTCGACCTGACGCACGACCCGTCGCTCGATCATCTCCACAAAAAGTTCGCGGCCGCGCCCGAATAGGACGCGGCCGCGACGATTGCCGGAAGATTCGCGCGGTCTAGCGGCCGCGTTCGCCGCGCTCGCCCTGCGCCGGCGGCGGCGCGTTGGTCGCCGAAGCGAGCCAGGTCGAGGTCGAGTTGCATGAGCTGGTCAGGGTGACCGGCTGCCCGGCCTGGAAGGGCGAGGCGTAGGGCCAGCATTCCTGCGCGGCCGCGCCGCTGAGGCAGAGCTGGCCGTTGGCGGCGGTCCAGGTTCCGGCGACGGTGTTGCCCGACGGGGTGACGATCCGCGCGGCGCCGCCCGGGTCGAGATAGACGGTGTTGGTGACGCCGTTGGTGGTGACCTGGACCGACTGGCCGAGAATCTCCGACCCGGGCATCCAGCCCTGCGCCAGCGCCGTTCCGGAGAGGGCGATCATCGCGGCGAAGGCGACACCGGCCCGTGCGGCAACCCGATTGTTCATGACGCCTCTTCCCTTCCGATCAAAGCAAGGACCCCAGTCCTATGAGGGGCTTTCCTCGTCATTGTCCTTGTTGTTGTGGATGAGGAAATAAATCAGCGCTCCGGCGGCGACGGCGCCGAGCGCGAGGATCAGCGGGTTGATCGCGAACCCGCCGCCAACCGGCTCGACCGGGGGAACGGCGACAGGCGTCGGTGGCGGCGCGGTCGGGACCGGCGCCGCGTCGACGACCGGAAGCAGGCATCCGGGGGCGGCCGCTTGCGCCGCGGCGGCGACCGCCGCGGCCCCGCACAGCGCGGCCGCCGGAGCGCCGCCGCTGAGCCCGGTGAGCGCCGCCCACGGATTGATCTGGGGCGCCGGAGCCGAGGCCATGGCCGCGGTCGAGCTGAAACAAAGCGAACCCGCGACGAGCACCGCAACGAAACCTTTGGACCGCGAACTCATCAGCGACCTCCATGCACCAGGCGCTTGCCCCCGCAACGACCGGAAACCCTTTGGCTCC
>DASTID010000137.1:0-2142 GCA_035717905.1 Sphingomicrobium sp.
GCCTTCGGGCGGTTCAGCCGGATCCGGCCGACTCCGCCCTCGACGGAGATGATGACGTCTTCGCTCATGGTCCTTCGATACGGGTCTTCGACAACCCCGGATCATAGTCCGGGGCCCTACTCAGGATGAGCGGACAAAAAACAAGCCGCTCATCCTGAGTAGCGATTGAGCGAAGCCGCAATCGCGTATCGAAGGACGAGCGCATCACTGCCGGAGCATGTCGCGGCTGACGATCACCCGCATGATCTGGTTGGTGCCCTCGAGGATCGAGTGGACGCGGAGGTCGCGCCAGAAACGCTCGATCGGATAATCCTGGAGGTAGCCGTAGCCGCCGTGAAGCTGGAGCGCGCGGTCGACGATTGATGAGCCGCTATCGGTCGCGAGCCGCTTGGCCATGGCGGCGAACTTCGTCTTGTCGGGGGCGTTGGCGGTGACCTTGGCCGCGGCGACGTAGAGCAGATAGCGCGCGGCCTGCAGCTCGGTCTCCATGTCGGCGAGCGTGAACTGGGTCGCCTGGAAATCGGCGATCGGCTGGCCGAACTGCTTGCGGTCCTTGGTGTATTTGACCGCTTCGTCGAGGCATCGCTGGGCGCCCCCCAAGGAGCAGGCCCCGATGTTCAGCCGCCCGCCGTCGAGGCCCATCATCGCGATGCGGAAGCCTTCGCCCTCGGCGCCGACGCGGTTCTCGACCGGCACGCGGACCTCGTCGAAATTGACCTGCGCCGTCGGCTGCGAGTGCCAGCCGAGCTTTTTCTCCTGCGCGCCGAAGCTGACGCCCTTCATGTCCTTCTCGATCACCAATGCGGTGATGCCCTTGGGCCCTTCCTCACCGGTCCGGGCCATGGTGACGTAAATCTCGTTCTCGCCGCCGCCCGAGATGAACGCCTTGGAGCCGGAGACGACATAATGGTCGCCGTCCAGCACGGCTTTCGTCTTGAGCGCCGCGGCGTCCGAGCCCGACGACGGCTCGGTCAGGCAATAGCTGCCCATCCGTTCCATGGTGATCATCGACGGGAGGTATTTGTGCTTGACCTCGTCCGAGCCGAAGCGGTCGATCATCCAGCTCGCCATGTTGTGGATCGAGATGAACGCGCTGGTCGACGGGCAGCCGTAGGCCATCGCCTCCATGATCAGCGCGGCTTCCAAGCGACCGAGCCCGATGCCGCCGCTTTCCTCGCTGACGTAGATTGCGCCGAAGCCGAGCTCGGCCGCTTCGCGGATCACGTCGCGCGGGAAAATATGCTTCTCGTCCCACTCGGCCGCGAACGGCGTGATCGCGTCGGCCGTGAACTTGCGCGCCATCTCCTGGATCTGGAGCTGGTCGTCGGTGAGGTCGAACTGCGTCATCGCGCGGGCGCTCTAGCCCGCGACTTCCTCCTTCAGCAATCCCTCGAAGCGCAGCACGTGGCGGACCGACGGGCGGCCGAGCATGCGCTCGCGAAACGCGGTGATGTTCGGCCAGTTGTTGAGCCCGATCATCTTGTCCGCCCAGCCGCTGATCACGAACAGATAGGGGTCCGCGATGGTCAGCGTGTCGCCGGCCAGGAACGGCCCGCCGCCGAGCCGGCCTTCGACATAGTCGAGCTTCTTGGCGATCGCCTCGCGGAAGAAATGTTTGGTCTCATCGCCCGCCTGCGCGCTGAACAGGGGCGCGAAGCTCTTGTGCAGCTCGGTGGTGATGAAATTGGTCCATTCGAGCACGCGGTAGCGGCGGAAATCGCCGAGCGAGGGGAGCACGTCCGAGCCGGCGCGGTCGCCGAGATATTGGAGGATGACCGCGTTCTCGGTCAGCACCTCGCCGTTGTCGAGCGCGAGCGCCGGGACCGAGCCCTTCGGGTTGACCTGCAAATAGGAGCTTCCGTCCTCGACCATCTTCGACTTGAGGTCGACGCGCGCCGCATCGTGCGCGAGGCCGATCTCGTGGAGCAGGATGTGCGGCGCCTGGGAGCAGGCGCCCGGCGAATAATAGAGCTTCATGTCCGTCCCCTAGTCGCTGTTGGCGGTGTTGAGGTCGCTCACATCGGGATCGATCATGCCGTTTACCAGCTCGTTGGTCGGCGTGACGCTGCTTTCGTCGGCGGGAAGCGTCTCGACTTCGGCCGGCGTCGCCGCGTCATTGTCGATCGCGATATTCTGGTCGGG
>DASTID010000138.1:0-5064 GCA_035717905.1 Sphingomicrobium sp.
CGGCTGATCGCCGATGCGGCCGAGCCGCTGCCCGAGATCGACGACCGCACGTTCGGCGAGTTCTTCGACCGTTTCGCCGACGCCCGCGTCGTGCTGCTCGGCGAAGCGAGCCACGGCACGTCCGAATTCTACCGCGCGCGGGCGGCGATCTCGCGCCACCTGATCGAGACGCACGGCTTCACCATCGTCGCGGTCGAGGGCGACTGGCCCGACGCCGCGACGCTTGACCGCTACGTCCGCCACCGCCCCGCGCGCGAAGGGGAGAGCCAGGCGTTCGAGCGCTTCCCGACCTGGATGTGGCGCAACGTCGAGGTCGACGCCTTCATCCGCTGGATGCGCGCCCACAACCAGCAGCGGGCGTACGAAGCGATGGCGGGCTTCTACGGCCTCGATCTCTACAATTTGTCGAGCTCGATGCGCGCGGTGATCGACTTCCTGGAAGAGGAGGACCGAGAGCTCGCGCGGCTGGCGACCAAGCGCTACGGGTGCCTCGATCCGTGGGCCGAGAACCCCGCCGCCTACGGCCGCCACGCGCTGATGGAGGGCTATGCCCGCTGCGAGGTCGGCGCGGTCCAGATGCTGAAAGACCTGCTGCAAAAGCAGATCGACTGTTTCGCGCCTGAATGCGACGAATGGCTCGACGCCGCGGCCAACGCGCGCCTGGTCAAGGACGCCGAGGCTTATTACCGCGTGATGTATTACGGCTCTGCGGAGAGCTGGAATCTGCGCGACACGCACATGTTCGACACGCTGAACATGATCCTCGACGCCAAGGGGGCGCAATCCAAGGCGATCGTGTGGGCGCACAACAGCCACATCGGGAACGCCGCCTTCACCGACATGGGCCAGAACCGCGACGAGATTAACATCGGCCAGCTGACCAAGGAGAAGTTCGGCCGCCAGGCGCGGCTGATCGGCTTCGGCACGCATGGCGGCACGGTCGCCGCCGCCGATGACTGGGATCAGCCGATGAAGTTCAAGCGCGTCAACCCGTCGATGCCCGAGAGCTACGAGCGGATGAGCCACGACAGCGGGATCGAGCGGTTCCTGCTCGACCTGCGCGACGGCGAGGTCGACGCGCCGGTCCGCGACGCGCTGATGGAACCGCGGCTCGAGCGCTTCATCGGCGTCATCTACCGTCCGGAGACCGAGCGCTGGAGCCACTACAGCCATGCGATCCTGCCCAAGCAGTTCGACGGCTGGGTGTGGTTCGACGAGACCGAGGCGGTCACGCCGCTGCCGGGCGAGCAACGGCCCGGCGAGCCGCACGTGCTGACCGGCGAAGAAGAAACCTATCCGTTCGGCCTCTGACAATGACCGACGACGAACGCGCGATCCGCGAGGTGGTCGATAGCTGGATGGCGGCCAGCCGGTCGGGCGACATCGAGACGGTGCTCGACCTGATGACCGACGACGTGCTCTTCATGACCCCGGGCCGCGAGCCGTTCGACAAGGCCGTGTTCCGCGCCAATTCGGACTCGATGCGCGGCGCCGAAATCGCCGGCCGCGCCGAAATCCGCGAAATCGAGGTGCTCGGCGATTGGGCGTGGATCCGCAACCATATCGATTTGACCGTGACGCCCGAGGGGGGCGATGCGGTCCGGCGTTCGGGTTACACGCTGACGATCCTGCGCAAAGGCGCGGACGGCCGCTGGCGGCTGTTCCGCGACGCGAATCTGGTGACCTGACTCGCGATTCCATCACATTGGACGATGATTTCGGGAGCGATTCCACGCTGTCGTTCGTATGTCCTTGCGAGCTCGGTAGATTTGTCGCGGAGAGTGCCATGCCGCACCGACGACCCCCGAAGAAGGGCAGCTTCGGCGCCCACTTCGACGAGCTTGTAAAGCACTTCCACCATGATCGGCCGGCGCCGAAGCCCGGCGACGAGGATGGCCGCCCGGCGAAGGGAGACCGGGACAACGTCCACGACCGCCTGTTCGAAAGGGCCTGGCGCAAGGCGCGCGAGGAGCATCGCCTGACCGACCGCTAGAGCCGCTTCGCCGTTTCGCGAACCTTCGAAATCGTCGTCGCGTTGGTGATCTGCTCGACGTCGGTCTTGCAATGGATCAGGCGGATGCCCTTGCGCTTGAGCGCGTCGTCGAGGGCAGGCGCGAAATCCGCCGTCTTGTCGACCGTTTCCGCCCAGCCGCCGTAAGCGCGCGCGAGCGCTGCAAAATCGGGGTTGCGCAAATCCGTCGCGCTGATGCGCTTCGGATATTCGCGCTCCTGGTGCATCCGGATCGTGCCGTAGCTGCCATTGTCGACGACCAGCACCAACAGGTCGGCGCCATATTGCGCGGCGGTCGCCAGCTCCTGCCCGTTCATCAGGAAATCGCCATCGCCCGCGACGCAGACCACAGGGCGGTCCTTGAAGCGGATGGCGGCGGCGACCGCGGCGGGCAGGCCATAGCCCATCGTCCCACTGGTCGGGGCGAGCTGGGTCGGCATCGGGCCGTAGCGCCAGTAGCGGTGCCACCAGCCCGAGAAATTGCCGGCGCCGTTGCAAATGATCGTGGTCTCCGGGAGCTTGTCGCGCATTGCGGCGACGCACGGGCCGAGGTCGAGCTTCACACCGTCACGCGGCTTGGGCTCGCTCCATTCGAGCCATTCCTTGTGCGCTTCCGCGCCGGCGTGGAACGGCACCAAATCGGGGTCGCTCCACTCGTCGACCATCTCGGCGAACTCGCCCATGTCGGCGCAGATCGGCAAGTCGGCGTGATAGACCCGCCCGAGCTCGTTGGAATCGGGGTGGACGTGGACGAGCGTCTGGCCGGGATGGTCGGGCGTGACGAGCGTGTAGCCGTCGGTAGTCGCCTCGCCGAGCCGAGGTCCGACCGCGAGGATCAGATCGGCGTCGCGGATGCGCTGCTGAAGCTTGGGGTTGGGGCCGTAACCCAGCTGACCGGCATAGACCTGGCATGTGTTGCAGATGGCGTCCTGGCGGCGGAAGGCAGCGGCGACGGGAATGCCGTAGCGAAAGGCGAAATTGGCGAAGTGATGCGCGGCGCGCGGGCTCCAGTCGGCACCGCCGGCGATCGCGACCGGGTTGGTCGCGTCCTTCAGCAATTCGAACATCGCCTGGACCGCGCCGGGGTCGGGTTCCTCGGCGAGTGGCGCCACTGGCGGGCGGTCGGGCACGTCCACTTCGTCGCGCAGCATGTCTTCCGGCAGCGCGAGCACCACCGGCCCCGGTCGCCCGGCGGTTGCGACGCGCCAGGCCCGCGCGACATATTCCGGGATACGCCGCGCGTCCTCGATCCGCGCCGCCCATTTGGCGATCGGCGCGAAGAAGGCGGGGAAGTCGATCTCCTGGAAGCCCTCGCGGTCGCGGTCGAAGCGCGCGACGTCGCCGATGAACAGGATCATCGGCGTCGAATCCTGGAAGGCGACATGGACCCCGCCGCTGGCGTTGGTCGCGCCGGGGCCGCGGGTGACGAAGGCGATCCCGGGTCTTCCGGTCATCTTGCCGTCGGCGTCGGCCATGTAGGCGACCCCGCCCTCCTGCCGGCAGACCACCGTGTCGATCTCGGGCGTGTCGTGAAACGCGTCCAGCACCGCGAGGAAGCTCTCGCCCGGCACCGTGAAGATCCGGTCGCAGCCCTGGATGCGAAGCTGGTCGACGAGGATGCGGCCGCCGGTGCGCTTGGTCATGGGGTGGGCCATAGCTTTGAGGCCTACACCCGTCACCCCCGCGAAAGCGTGGATGACGAACGGGGCCGGGCTAAGCGCGCACGCTTCGCGCCCAGCTGGCGGGCGGCGCGCCATATTCGCGCTTGAAGGCGCGGGTGAAGGCGGCCGCGCCGGAGAAGCCGACGGCGTGCGCGACCTCGTCGGTGGTCTCGCCGCGCTCGAGCAAATCGGCCGCCTGGCGCATCCGGTGGCGCGCGCAATAGCGCATCGGCGGCTCGCCCATCACCGCCGCGAAGCGCTCTCCCAGCACGGTCCTCGACACCCCCGCTTCGCGCGCGATCTCCTCGACCTCGATGTCGCGCGCATAATGCGCGTGAATGTGAGCCACCGCGCGGGCGAGGCACGGATCGGCCAGCGCCGAGGCGAGCTTGCGCGCGTCCTCATGCTCGTCGAGGTACAATTGCACCGCTTCCGCGAACATCAGCTCGGCGAGCTTGCCGACCATCGCCGGGTCGGAGCGCGCCTGCTCGGCGGCGAGGCGCATCGACGCGTCGACCCACGCGGCGCGCGCCGCGTCGGGCCGGACCACGAGCATCGCCGGAAGCTGGTCGAGCAGCGGATTGTGGTGCGACGCCGTGCTGAGGAACCCGCAATAGAGGCGCACCGTCTGGTCGCCGTCGCCCAACCGCAGCGTCGCCGGCCCGTCGTCGCGCGGCGGCTGTACATAATCGCCGGCGTTCACCGTTTCGGTCTCGGCGTTGAACAGGCGATGGTCGTGGTTGCGCGGGAAGAGCAGGATCGAGCCGGGCCCGATGCCGTCGGCCCTGACCTCCCCCGCGTCGGCCGAGAGCTCGCCCTCGCGCACATAATGATAGCTGATCAGCGACCCGCGCACGGGGAAGAATTGCATGCAAAACTGCGACGGGAAGGACGACATCATCGCCCACCGCCCGCGCATCTCGGCGTCGAGGATCACGCCGCCGGCCAGCCGCATTGCCGAAAGCAGACCGGCGATCGTGTCCATCACGTCCCCCGCGAAAGTTGCGGCGTTTGGGTCAAAACGACCGTCGTCGCGGTCATTTCTCGACGGCAACGATTAGCCTAGTTCAGGGGCATCCGAAAGCAACGGAAACGAACAGGAGAGTTCTGCAATGCCCCGCTATCTCATCGAACGCACGTTCCCCGACGGCCTGGCTATTCCGACCAACAAGGAAGGGTCGATCGCCTGCTGCGGAGTGGTCGACAACAATGCCGAGGAGCAGGTCACCTGGATCCACAGCTACGTCTCGCCCGACCGCACCAAAACCTGGTGCATCTACGACGGGCCGTCGGATCAGGCGATCCGCAAGGCGGCCGAGCGCAATGGCCTCCCGGTCGACAGCATCACGCCGGTGCGCGTGCTCGACCCTTACTTCTACTACGCGTGAGGGC
>DASTID010000139.1:0-3990 GCA_035717905.1 Sphingomicrobium sp.
ATCCGGCGTTGCTCATCTGGTCGTAGAAGCTGCCGACCCAGCCCATCGCGATCGTCCCCAGGAACAGCGAGAGGAATGCCCCGCCCATTAGCGTCGAATTGACCTTCGCCGGCGCGCCCTGCGACACCAGGGTGAGGGTGATCGGCCAGTACCACATGAAGCCGACGCCCATCCCGAAATAGGCGGCCAGCGCCCACAGCACCGAGACCTTGCCGTTGGCCTGCGGGCTGAGGCCGCCGGCGGTGAGGAACAGCGCCGATGCGCCGATGATCGCGCAGCCGATGGCGATCTTCATCAGGCTCCCCGGCTCGCGGCCGCGGCGCGCCTGCCACGCCCACAAGGCGATCAACGGCGCCGCGGCGACGATGCTGGAAAAGCTGTCGACCGAATTGAACCAGCTGGCCGGCACGGTTCCGAGCGGTGTTCCGAGATCCACGCGCTGGTCGATCCAGACGATGCCGATATTCCAGATCATCGGGTAAGCGATGCTCGGGAGAATGCTGAGCGCGATCAGACCGATCAGCGCCCAGGTTCTCCGCCGCTCCTCGGCGGTCAGCGCGGGCAGAACCTCCGAACTTGCGCGCCGAGGCCGGGGCTCCGGAAGGAAGCGGGCGCCCGCCAGATAGACCGCCAGCGCGACCATCATCAGGCCCGCGGCGACCGCGAAGCCGGCGTGGAAGCCGTAGGCGGCGGCGGCCCCGCCGGCCGCCAGCGGTCCCAGCACCGAGCCTATGTTGATCGCGGTCGAGAAGATGGTGAAGCCGCGCGCGCGGAGCGATTCCGCGTCCTGCGGATAGAGCGTCCCGACCTGGGCGGAAATATTGCCCTTGAGGCAGCCCGAGCCGAGGATCAGCAACAGCAGCGCGATCAGGAACGTCGCGTCGAACGCCATCGCGAGATGGCCCGCGGTCATCAGCAGCGCGCCGAGCACCACGGTCGGCTTCTTCCCCAGCCAGCGGTCGGCGACCCAACCCCCGACGATCGGCGTGAAATAGACGAGGCCGCCGTACCAGCCGTAGATCAGCGACGCGAACGCCTGGTCGGACATCGGCCCGCGGAACTCGAACAGGTTGCGGAGCCCCGCGAGCCCGAGCACGTGCCCGGCATGTTCGGGCAGCAGCAGCTGCTTGGTCATGTACAGCGCCAGAAGCGCCGTCATGCCGTAATAAGAAAAGCGTTCGGCGAGCTCGGTCGACGCGAGGAAGGCGAGGCCGATCGGATGCTTGCCGGGCGGGCGCGCCCGCGATCCTACCGCTTCGGCCATGCCCCCTCCTCGCGCGCGCGTCAGCCCTGGCGGTCGGCGAACTTGTCGGTCGCGCGGATCAGCCCGTCGAGAATCCCCGGCTCGTTGTAGAGGTGTCCGCCGTCGGGCACGATTTGCAGGTCGACCTCGGGCCACGCTTTCTTGAGCGCCCAGGCGGCGCGCGGCGGCGTGCAGCAGTCGTGGCGGCCCTGGACGATCACGCCGGGGATGCCGTGGAGCTTTTCGGCGCCGCGCAGCAGCTGGCCTTCCTCGAACCAACCCTTGTGGATCATGTAATGATTCTCGATCCGCGCGATCGCCACCGCTTTCTGCGGCTCGGTGAATTCCTCGATAACGTGCGGGTTGGGGAGCAAGGTGACGACGTTCGCTTCCCATACGCTGAACGCCTTGGCGGCGGCGAGCTGCTCGTCGGCATCGTCGCTGGTCAGCCGCTTGCGATAGGCAGTGAGCAGGTCGCCGCGCTCCTCTTCCGGAACGAAGCCCGCGAAATCGTCCCATTTGTCGGGGTAGAGCGACGACGCGCCGCCCTTCTTGTACAGCCAGTCGAGCTCATATTGGTCGAACAGGAAGATGCCACGCAGCACCAGCTCGGTGACGCGCTCGGGATATTTCTGGGCGTAGGCGAGCGCCAGGGTCGAACCCCAGCTGCCCCCGAACACCTGCCACTGGTCGGCGCGCGCGACCTCGGTGCGCAGCGTCTCGACGTCTCCGACGAGGTCCCAGGTCGTGTTGTTGTCGAGGCTCGCGAACGGCGTCGACCGACCGCAGCCGCGCTGGTCGAACACCAGGATCTTGTAGGCGTCGGGATTGAACTGCCGCCGGTGGTCGGGGCTCGAGGCGCCGCCGGGACCGCCGTGCAGGAACACGACCGGCTTGCCGTGGGGATTGCCCGACAGCTCCCAATAGAGGCTGTGGCCGTCGCCGACGTCGAGGTGCCCGCTCTCGTACGGCTCGATCTCCGGATAAAGCGTCCGGCGCGAAGCGGTTTGCATGTCCATCAGAAGCTGAATTCCTCGTAGATGCGCGAAACATCGCCATTCCACTCATTGCGATATTTGTCGAGCAGGCGGTCGGCCGGAGTCATGCCGGTCGCGATCACGTCGCGCAGCGGATCGAGGAAGCCGCCCTCGTTGTCGCCGGCCGAGTTGAGGAAGCCACGGCGGGTCAGCCCGCCCGCCGCGATCTCGAGCACGTCGCCGGCGAACTGCCGCATCGATCGCCCGTCGGGAACGCGTGCGTCGAGCGCCAGCGTGGGGACCTCATGCCGCAGCCGCTCGCGCTCCTCGATGCTCCAGTCCTTGACCAGCTCCCACGCCGCGTCGAGCGCCTCGTCGTCGTACAGCAGCCCGACCCACAAGGCGGGCAGCGCGCAGATGCGGCCCCAGCGCCCGCCGTCTGCGCCGCGCATCTCGAGGAAGCTCTTGAGCCGCACCTCGGGGAAAGCGGTCGACAAATGGTCGGTGAAATCGGTGATGGTCGGTTTTTCGCCCGGCAGCTGCGGCAGCTTGCCAAGCAGGAAATCGCGGAAGCTCTCGCCAGCGACGTCGACATATTTCCCGTCGCGGTAGACGAAGTACATCGGGACATCGAGCGCATAGTCGCAATAGCGCTCGTAGCCGAAGCCCTCGTCGAACACGAACGGCAGCATGCCGGTGCGGTCGGGGTCGGTGTCCTCCCAGATATGGCTGCGGAAGCTCTTGTAGCCGTTGGGCCGCCCTTCCGTGAACGGCGAGTTGGCGAACAGCGCCGTGGCGACCGGTTGAAGAGCCAGGCCAACTCGAAACTTCCTCACCATGTCGGCTTCGGATGAATAGTCCAAATTCACCTGTATGGTACAGGTTCGCAGCATCATGTCGAGCCCGAGCGTGCCGACCCGGGGCATGTACGCGAGCATGACGGCGTAGCGCCCCTTGGGCATGATCGGGAGCTCGGCGCGGGTCTTGTCGGGCCACATGCCGGTGCCGAGGAAGCCGAGCCCGAGGCGGTCGCCGATCATCTTGCACTGGCCGAGGTGGCGCGCCGCTTCGGAGCAGGTCTGGTGGAGGTTCTGGAGCGCCGCTCCCGACAACTCGAACTGGCCCGCCGGCTCGAGGCTGATGGTGCCGTCGGCGCCCGCGAGCGCGATGATGTTCTCCTCGCCATTCGGGCCGTTCTCGACGATCGGCCGCCAGCCGAATTGGGTGAGACCCTTGAGCAGGTCGCGGATGCCGCCCGGCTCGTCATAGCTCGGCGCGCGATGGTCGCTCAGCCGATAGACGAACTTCTCGTGCTCGGTGCCGATGCGCCAATCCTCGCGCGGTTTCTCGCCATCGGCGAAGACCGCGATCAGGTCGGCCCGGCTCTCGATCGGCGGGCTGTCGCCGGTGTCGGTGCGCTGCGTCATGCGCGGGCGCTTAGCGCCAGTCTCCGGCTACCGCCATATAGGTGGCGAGGGCTGCCAGGGCCGCGGTTTCGGCGCGCAGGATGCGCGGGCCGAGCGAGACCGCGACGGCGTTTGCCGCGGCGCGGACGATCTCGCGCTCCTCGTCGGTGAACCCGCCTTCGGGGCCGGTGAGCAGCAGCGCCGGGCCAGGCTTGAATACGGCCGCCGCGGGCTCGCCTCCGGCCTCGTCGGCGAAATAGAGCGTCCGGTGCCGGTCGCGGCTGTCGAGGAAGCGCGCGAGCAGCAATGGCTCGGCGATCTCGGGCAGGAGCGTCCGGCCGCATTGCTCGGCCGCCTCGATCGC
>DASTID010000140.1:0-20601 GCA_035717905.1 Sphingomicrobium sp.
ACGGTCGGAGTTTCGCCCTGCTTCCAGCCCACGACTTTCGCCACGCCGACCGCCGCGATCAGCCCTTCGGCGGGCTCGGGAAGCACGGGATTGGGCCCCACCTGCTGCATCGGGTCGATCTTTTGCGGGTTGCCGCACGATGCAAGCGGCAGGATCGCCAGGGCGAGAACGGCGCGGCGGGTCATCGGACGTCTCCCGCGGCGCGGTAGCGGACCGTTTGCCACAGCCAGCCGCTGACGAGGATCAGCACGGCGCCGATGACCGAGAGCGTGAGGCCGAGCGGGACGACCGCGGTCCAGCCATCGCGCGCGTGAATCAGCGCATTGACCAGCTCGACGATCCAGGCGGCGAGGAGCAGCAAGAAGCACGCCCAGCCGGCGCCGCCGCGCGCTCCGGCCACGCCCCTCAGGAGGTCAATCAGCGCGACGACCGCGGCGATTGCGCCGAACAGCAGACCGGCGGCGATCAGCCAGCTGGAGAAGTTGACCCACAGCAGATTGCCGTTGCTGCCCTGGTAGGCGAGATCGGTGATCACCGCGCCGACGAAGCACACGATCGGGATCGGGAGCAGCATCGCGAAGATCGGATGATCGACGATCACGAGCGGTCGGATTGCGCTCCTCGCGGCTGCCTCTTCCACGGCAGGTCTCCTTCCAGATGGTTCGGGGCCGGAAGGATTACGAGCCAGCGCGGGCGCGGTTCCCACGGTTGATCGGCGCGGGCCGCAAGCGCGGGTGGACAGGTGCGCGGACGGGGGTTAGGGAGCGCGCTCGCCGCTCCGGGTCACCGGTTCCGATGCGCATGCCCAGGTAGCTCAGTTGGTAGAGCACGTGACTGAAAATCACGGTGTCGGTGGTTCGATTCCGCCCCTGGGCACCATTTTCGCCAACGACGGTCTTGCCGAGCGTCAGTCGCTCGCCTTCTCCCCTTCGGAATCGCCGTCGATCGCCGCGGCCTCGCCCTCGAGCATCGAGCGATAGTCCTTCACCACCGAATGGCAGCTTTTGAGCCCTTCGCTGAGCTTCTGCTTCGTCGCGTCGAGATCGACGTCGGCCGAATCTTGGGAATCGTTCACCGGGATGATCCAAGTTGGAGGAACGGACCTCTGTCTAACCAGTGCGCCCGCGGCCGGGTTGCGCGGTCCGTCGCACGCGGCCAACGTCCGGCGTCAATCGCTGCGGATCGGGCTTATTTCGCCACAGCTTCGAGACGGCAGATCCGCATGATAGCCTCTTCGAGCGCGCGCGGCGTGAACGGCTTGAGCAGGATCTCGACCCGCTCCGGCCGGTCGTGGATGCGGTCGGTGTCGGCATAGCCCGTGATGATCAGCGCCGGCACATCGGGGCACAATTTGCGCGCCTCGCGAAGAAACTCGGTTCCGGAGACGATGGGCATCGCATAATCGCTGATCAGCAGGTCGTAGCCGCAATCCCCTTCGAGCACGCGCAGCGCTTCCGCCCCATTCCCCGCCTGGACGACCTCATGGCCGCAGTCTTCGAGCACCGCGGCGGTGGTGGTGCGGACCTCGGCATGATCGTCGACCAGCAGAACCTTGAGCGGAGGAAGCTCGTGCAGGCACGGCGCTTCCGGCGACGCGGATTTGCCGCTCGCCGCGCCCGCCGGCGCGCGCGGCAGCCACAGCTCGGCCGTCGTGCCTCGACCAAGCTCGCTGTCGATGCGGAACGCGCCGTCCGATTGCTTGGCGAAGCCATAGACCATGCTGAGGCCAAGCCCGCTGCCCTCGCCCACCTCCTTGGTCGTGAAGAACGGCTCCATCACCTTTTCGAGAACATCGGGCGCGATCCCCGTGCCGGTGTCGCCGACGGCGATCCGCACATAATCGCCGGCCGTGAGGGCGTCGATCTCGTCCGCTCCGACCGTCCGGTTCTCGGCCAGGATCGTCACCGTACCCCCTTCGAGCATGGCGTCGCGGGCGTTGATGATCAGGTTGATCAGGGCAAGCTCGAGCTGCGCCTGGTCGGCAAATACGTGCCAGGCGTCGTCGGCGATCCGCCATTCGATCTCGACGAGCCCGCCGAGCGTATGCGTCAACAGGTCCGCGACCGCCTGGCGCAGCGCCGGCAGCGCGATCGGCAGCGGCTGTAGCCGCTGCCTCCGAGCGAACGCGAGCAGCCGGCGGACCAGCTCGCTGCCCTGCTCGGCCGCGCGCCGCGTCATGCCGAGGATGCGCTGCTCCTCGTCGCCCAGCTCGGCGCGGCGCTCGAGCAGCCCGAGGCCGCCGATCACCGCCGCCAGCAGGTTGTTGAAGTCGTGCGCGATCCCGCCGGTCAGCTTGCCGACCGCGTCCATCTTCTGCGCCTGGATCAGCTGGCTTTCGAGGCTGCGCTGCTCGCTGATGTCGGTCAGCGTTCCGGCGAACTCGACCGGGCGTCCGTCGCCGTCCCTCAAGAGCACCGCCTGGTCGAGGAAATGCTTGTAGCCGCCGGCCGCGCATTGCCAGCGATATTCGATCGACGAGCGCCCGCTGCGGCGGCGCGCCTCGATCGCGGCCACGACGCGGTCGTGATCGTCGGGGTGGAGCCGCGAGACCCACAGGTCGGGCTGGCCGAGCACTTCGTCGTGGCTGAACCCGGTGATCGCCTCGAGGTCGCCGCTGACATAGTTCGGGCGCCGCGGTTCGGCGTCGTAGGGCTCCAGATAAAGCACCATCGGCAGCGACTGGATGATCGCCGCCTGGCGCTGCTCGGCCCGGCGCAGCTCCTGTTCGGCGCGCAGCCGCTCGGCGTTCGCGCGCAGGTTGGCGTCGAGCAGCGCTTGCTCGTGCCGCGCCTTGGCTTCGATCTCCTTCGATTTCTCGAACAGGTCGACGAACACCGCGACCTTGGACCGCAGGATGATCGAGTCGACCGGCTTGAACACATAATCGACCGCGCCCATCGAATAACCGCGCAGCAGGTGCTCCGCCTCTTTGTTGACCGCCGACAGGAAGACGATCGGGATGCCCTTGCTCTGGTCGCGGCTGCGGATGATCTGGGCGGTCTCGTAGCCGTCCATGCCGGGCATGTAGACGTCGAGCAGGATGACCGCGAACTCGCCCTTGAGCAGGTGGCGCAGCGCCTCCTCGCCCGACCGCGCGAGCACGACTTCGCCCAAGTCCTCGAGGACCGTCGCGACCGCCAGCAGGTTGCGCTCGTCGTCGTCGACCAGCAGCACGCGGGCGCGCTCCGCGACGGGCGCGGCGGTGCTTTGCGGCTCGGTCCGCATCGCGGGAATCTCGCCGACGGGACCGTTCACGCGCCTACTCCGCGGCCTCCAGCGGCATCGGGGGAGCCGCTACGGCGGCGGCTTCGCGGGCGCGCGCAACCCATACCCGGACCAGCGCCAGCAGCAGCTCGATGTCGACCGGCTTGGCGATATAGTCGGACGCGCCGGCGTCGAGGCACTTCTGCCGGTCGCCTTTCATCGCCTTCGCCGTCACGGCGATCAGCGGCAGGTCGGCAAGCTCGTCCCGGGCGCGAACCTGCCGCATGGTCTCGTAACCATCCATGTCGGGCATCATGATGTCGATGAGCGCGACATCCACGTCGGGCGTCTGTTCTAAAATCAGGATCCCATCCTTCCCCCGCTCGGCGTGCAGCACTTCCACGTCGTGGCTCTCCAAAACGCTTGTCAGGGAGAAAATGTTGCGGATGTCGTCGTCGACGATCAGCACCTTCGCCCCGGCCAGCTCGGGGATCGAGCGAACTGCTGGAAGCGGCCCACTCCCGGTTTTCCGGCGCTTGCGCGGCTTGTCCTGCGTGTTGTCGCTAAGCAACTTGAAGACCCGCACGAGCTCGGCCCGGTCAACCGGCTTTTCGGTGACTCCGAAGGCGCCCATGGCGATGGCCGACTGGCTGCGGTCGACTCCCGAGATGACGTGGATCGGCAAGTGGCGCGTCTCCGGGTCGTGCTTGAGCAGATCGAGCAGCACGAAGCCGTCGATGTCGGCAAGGCCAAGGTCGAGCGTGATCGCGGTCGGCTGCAGCTTGCGGACCATCGCCAACGTTCCCGCACCCGCGGTCGAAACCACGCCCTTCAGCCCGGCCTCGTGCGCGGCGTCGAGCAGGATCGTGGCGAAGGTCGGATCATCCTCGACGATCAGGACGAACGGGCCCTTGCCGAGCTCGTCGCGATCGTCGTTGACGTCGAAGCCGGTCGGCAGCGCGGTCGGCACCAAGGCGCCACTGTTGTCATAGCGCGCCGGCGTCCCGACCACGGCCGCCGCGGCGGCGGGCTCGGCCTCGAGCGGCACGTACAAGGTGAAGCTCGACCCCTCGCCCGGAGTCGAGCGGACCTGCAGCTCGCCGCCCAGCAGCCGCGCGATTTCGCGGCTGATCGACAGCCCGAGCCCGGTCCCGCCATATTTGCGGCTGGTCGTGCCGTCGGCCTGCTGGAACGCCTCGAAGATCAGCTTTTGCTTGTCCTGGGGAATGCCGATGCCGGTGTCGATGACCGAGATTTCGATCGCCCGGTCGGCATCGCGAAGCACGGAGTGGTTGGGGCTCCAGCCCTTCTCGGCGCAGCGCACCGCGAGCGTCACGCTGCCTTTCGAGGTGAACTTGAACGCGTTCGACAACAGGTTGAGCACGACTTGCTGCAGGCGCTTTTCGTCAGTCAGGATGGTGTGCGGAAGCTTGGCGTCGAACTTGACGTTGAAGTCGAGGCCCTTGTCGGCCGCGAGCTGGCGGAACGTCCGCTCCATATGCTGCTTCAAATGCGCCATCGGCATCTCGCCGACCTCGATCGACACCGTGCCGGATTCGATCTTCGACAGGTCGAGGATATCGTTGATGAGGTTGAGCAGGTCCGAGCCCGCCGAGTTGATCGTCCGCGAGAATTCGACCTGCTTGTCGTTGAGATTGCCCTGCGGATTGTCGGCGAGCAGCTTGGAGAGGATCAGCAGCGAGTTGAGCGGAGTCCTCAGCTCGTGGCTCATGTTGGCGAGGAACTCCGACTTGTATTTCGAGGTCAGCGCGAGTTGCTCGGCTTTCTCCTCGAGCGCGCGGCGCGCCATTTCGATCTCCAGGTTCTTGGCCTCGACCTGCTTCTTCTCGTTCTCGAGCGCTTCGGCCTTGTCCTGAAGCTCCTCGTTGGTGCTGTGCAGCTCCTCCTGCTTGGTGGTGAGCTCGGTCTGGCGCGCCTGCAGCTCGTGCGTGAGCAGCTGCGACTGCGTGAGCAGGCCCTCGGTGCGCATCGTCGCGGCGATCGTGTTCAAGACGATGCCGACCGATTCCATCAGCTGGTCGAGGAAGCTTTGGTGAGTCTCGTTGAACTCGTTGAACGAGGCGAGCTCGATCACCGCCTTCACTTCGTCCTCGAACAAAGCCGGGAGAATGTTGACATTGGCCGGCTTGGCATGACCGAGGCCGGACCCGACGCGGATGAAGTCGGGCGGCACGTCCTTCAGCAGGATCGGCCGACGGTCGGCCGCGGCCTGGCCGATCAGCCCCTCGCGCAGGCGGAATTCCTGCTTGAGCTCGGCCGCGCTTTCGGCGCCGTAGCTCGCCACCAGCTCGAGCTTGGTCTCGTCCTCGTCGCGCCGGGTGACGTAGAACACGCCGTATTGCGCGTTCACCAGCGGCGCGAGCTCGGACATGATGAGGTTGGACACGGTCGCGAGGTCGCGCTCGCCCTGAAGCATTCGGCTGAAGCGCGCGAGGTTGGTCTTGAGCCAGTCCTGCTCGGCATTCTTGAGCGTCTGCTCCTTCAGGTTCGAGATCATCTCGTTGATCGTATCCTTGAGCGCGGCCATTTCGCCCGACGCCTCGACCGCGATGAAGCGGGTGAGGTCGCCCTTGGTCACGGCCATCGCCACCTCGGCGATCGAGCGCACCTGATTGGTCAGGTTGGCGGCGAGCTGGTTCACGTTGTCGGTCAGGTCGCGCCACAGGCCGGCGGCGCCCGGCACCCGCGCCTGGCCGCCGAGCTTGCCTTCGATGCCGACCTCGCGGGCCATGTTGGTGACCTGGTCGCCGAAGGTCGACAAAGTATCGATCATGAAGTTGATGGTGTCGGCCAGCGCCGCGATCTCGCCCTTGGCGTCCACCGTCAGCTTGCGCTTGAGATTGCCCTGGGCGACGGCGGTCACGACCTCGGCGATGCCGCGCACCTGGTTGGTGAGGTTGGTCGCCATCAGATTGACGTTGTCGGTCAGATCCTTCCACGTGCCGCCGACGCCCGGCACTTTCGCCTGGCCGCCGAGCTTGCCTTCGGTGCCGACCTCGCGGGCGACGCGCGTCACCTCGCTGGCGAAGGCGTTGAGCTGGTCGACCATGGTGTTGATGGTGTTCTTGAGCGCCAGGATTTCGCCCTTGACGTCCACGGTGATCTTCTTCGACAGATCGCCCTTGGCGACGGCGGTCGTCACGTCGGCGATGTTGCGCACCTGACCCGTCAGGTTCGCCGCCATCAAATTGACGTTGTCGGTCAAATCCTTCCACGTGCCGGCGACGCCGCGCACCTGCGCCTGTCCGCCGAGCTTGCCTTCGGTGCCAACCTCGCGCGCCACGCGCGTCACTTCCGACGCGAACGAGTTGAGCTGATCGACCATCGTGTTGATGGTGTTCTTGAGCTCCAGAATCTCGCCCTTCACGTCGACCGTGATCTTCTTGCTGAGGTCGCCGAGCGCGACCGCCGTGGTCACTTCGGCGATGTTGCGCACCTGACCCGTCAGATTCTCGGCCATCGCGTTCACATTGTCGGTGAGATCCTTCCACGTGCCGCCGACGCCCGGCACCTGCGCCTGGCCGCCGAGCTTGCCTTCGGTCCCGACTTCGCGGGCGACGCGCGTCACTTCCCCGGCGAAGGCGTTGAGCTGGTCGACCATCACATTGATGGTGTTCTTGAGCTCGAGAATTTCGCCCTTCACGTCGACGGTGATCTTCTTCGACAGGTCGCCGCGGGCGACCGCGGTGGTCACCTCGGCGATGTTGCGCACCTGCCCGGTCAGGTTGCCGGCCATCAGGTTGACGCTGTCGGTCAGGTCGGCCCAGGTGCCGGCGACGCCCTCGACCTGCGCCTGGCCGCCGAGCTTGCCTTCGGTGCCGACCTCGCGGGCGACGCGGGTGACTTCCGAGGCGAAGCCGTTGAGCTGATCGACCATCGTGTTGATGGTGTTCTTGAGCTCGAGGATTTCGCCCTTCACGTCGACAGTGATCTTCTTCGACAAGTCGCCCTTCGCGACCGCGGTCGTGACCTCGGCGATGTTGCGCACCTGGCCGGTCAGATTGTCAGCCATCAGATTGACGTTGTCGGTCAGGTCGGCCCAGGTGCCGCCCACACCCTCGACCTGCGCCTGGCCGCCGAGCTTGCCCTCCGAGCCGACTTCGCGCGCAACGCGCGTCACTTCGCTCGCGAACGAATTGAGCTGATCGACCATCGTGTTGATGGTGTCCTTCAATTCCAGAATCTCGCCGCGCACGTCGACCGTGATTTTCTTCGACAAGTCCCCGCGCGCGACGGCGGTCGTCACCTCGGCGATGTTGCGCACCTGGCCGGTGAGGTTCGCGGCCATCAGGTTGACGTTGTCGGTCAGATCCTTCCACGTGCCCGCGACGCCCGGCACCTGCGCCTGCCCGCCGAGCTTGCCCTCGGTGCCGACCTCGCGCGCGACGCGCGTCACCTCGCTGGCGAAGCCGTTGAGCTGGTCGACCATCGTGTTGATGGTGTTCTTGAGCTCGAGGATCTCGCCCTTCACGTCGACCGTGATCTTCTTCGACAGGTCGCCGCGCGCGACCGCCGTCGTGACCTCGGCGATGTTGCGCACCTGGCCGGTCAGGTTCTCGGCCATCGAATTGACGTTGTCGGTCAAGTCCTTCCAGGTGCCGCCGACGCCCTCGACCCGCGCCTGCCCGCCGAGCTTGCCTTCGGTGCCGACCTCGCGCGCGACGCGCGTCACCTCGGACGCGAAGGCGTTGAGCTGATCGACCATCGTGTTGATGGTATTCTTGAGCTCGAGGATTTCGCCTTTCACCTCGACCGTGATCTTCTTGGACAGATCGCCGCGGGCGACGGCGGTCGTCACTTCGGCGATGTTGCGGACCTGGCCGGTAAGGTTGGTCGCCATCGCGTTGACGTTGTCGGTCAAGTCCTTCCAGGTGCCGGCGACGCCCTTCACGCGGGCCTGGCCGCCGAGCTTGCCTTCGGTGCCGACCTCGCGCGCGACGCGGGTGACTTCCGACGCAAACGAAGCGAGCTGCTCGACCATCGTGTTGACGACCTTGCCGATTCGCAGAAATTCGCCGCGCAGCGGGCGGCCGTCGATCTCAACCGACATCGATTGCGAGAGGTCGCCCTTGGCGACCGCGCCGATCACGCGCGAGACTTCCGCCGTCGGCTGGACCATGTCGTCGATCAGCTCATTGACCGAGCGGACGGCGGTTTCCCATCCGCCGCGCGCATTCTTCACCCGCCCGCG
Organism: Sphingomicrobium sp.; assembly: GCA_035717905.1. GTDB lineage: Bacteria > Pseudomonadota > Alphaproteobacteria > Sphingomonadales > Sphingomonadaceae > Sphingomicrobium. Next base: position 8,417 of record DASTID010000140.1, read on the forward strand.
CTGGGTGATCTTGCCTTCCTTGCCGACGACTCTGGAAAGCCGCTCGAACTCCTGGGTCATCTCTTCGTTGAGGGAAACGACTTCGTTGAAGAGGCCGGCGATCTCGCCGTCGAGACCGTCGACGTCTTCGGGCAGGCGAACACTGAAATCGCCGCGGCGCAGCGCACGGAGCGCGCTGACGAGCTGGCGGCGATCGATAAACTCGCGCGGGGCCTGGATATTCACTTAACTCTCCGTGTGGTCGCTTCTCCCCCACCCCGGTTGGTCCAAGTGCAGCCCCCCGGCTGCGGAGCGGCAGTTTAGCAGATGAATCTCTTTCTGCTTGGTAAAAAAATATGCGCGGCCTAGCGGCTTGCCGCCTGTTGCCAGCGGCCCGTCCCGGTGGCTAGGAGGCCCCCATGCCTGAAGAACGGAGTCTCAGGGGCCGGTGACGACCCCTCCGGACGACCTTTTGAGGTTCATCGCCTCGAGCTTCCGATCGGTCTGGGCGCTCGAGCTGCTGCTGGTGCTCAAGAGCGAGCCCCGCGTCTGGTCGCGCGATGAGCTGGTCTCGACCATGCGGGCGAGCGAGCTGGTCGTCAGCAAAGCGCTCGACTCGCTGCTTGCCGGCGGTCTAGCTTCGATCGAGGGGCGGGGGGTGCGCTACATGCCGGTGAGCGATGAGGTCGCGCGGGACGTCGAGCGGACGGAAAAGCTCTACGCCGCACGTCCCGACGCGGTCCGCCGCGCCATCGTCTCCAGCTCCGCCGGCGACCTGACGGCGTTCGCCGACGCGTTCCGGTTGCGTAAGGATTGACGATGGCGGACCTGTTCCCGGCGGCGGTGTACATCCTGTGCTTCCTGACCAGCGCCGCCTGCGCCTGGCTGCTCGGGCGCAGCTACCAGCGCAGCCGGACGCCGCTCCTGTTGTGGAGCAGCATCTGCTTCGTCTTCCTCGCGCTCAACAATCTCGTGCTGGTGCTCGATCTCGTGGTCTTGCCGAGCCCCGAATTCGACCTGCGCCTGCCGCGCCTGCTGCTCGCGCTCGCCGCCGGCTGCTCGCTGCTGTTCGGCTTCATCTGGAAGGTCGAGGAGGAGTGATCGCGTGACGCTCTACGATTTCCTGTCCGGCGCCGTCGCGCTCGCGTTCCTCGCCTGCAGCCTGTTCTTCCTGCGATTCTGGCGGCGCACGCGCGAGGAGCTGTTCCTCGCATTCTCGCTGTCGTTCGCCTTGCTCGGCATCGGCCAGACGGTGCTCGCGCTGGCCAGCATCCCGACCGAGGAACGGGGCTCTTTGTACCTGATCCGGCTCGCAGCGTTCCTGCTCATCCTGTTCGCGATCTACCGCAAGAATCGGACGGCGCGCGGCTGAGCACGCCGCCGCCGGCGTGTCATTCCTGCAACGGGCGGAAGCAGAACGTCGTCCGCGCGACCATTTCGTCGCGCTGCCGTAACGTTTCGCCGTTGATGGTTAAGGGCGCGTTTACCAAATACTTACGCTTCGCCCCCACTGCTGATTCTCTTGCGATTCGATCGGAATTCGCTCGAGCGGGAGAGGGCGCAGCAGATGAGATTCAGCCGATGGGCGCTAATGGCCGCCGCCATGTTCGCCGGGGCAGCGGCGCCGGTGCATGCCGCCGACCGCCCCGACGTCCGTCAGGCGCCGATCTTCGTGATCGCCAACGCGGCGCCGAACATCCTCGGCACCACCGCGATCAAGATCCGCGCCGAGCGCTTTCGCGACAATCTCTCGCGCGCGCTGAAGGACGCGTCGCAGTCGCCGCTGATGCAGCGCCTGGTCGGGCCGGCCCGGGGCCTCAGCCGGCTGCAGCAGCTCGCTTATGTGCAAAGCCGCGTCCAGAACAACATCCGCTGGATTTCCGACACGACCGAATGGGGGCGCCACGATTATTGGGCGACCGCGGCCGACACGCTCGCGCACGGCGCCGGCGACATGGACAATCGCGCGATCGTCAAGATGCATGCTTTGCGCGCGCTCGGGTTCAACCCGGGCGACCTGTTCCTGACGCTCGCGCGCGACCGGGTCGGCGGGCCGATCACCGTGCTGACGGCGCGGGTCAACGGACGCTATTTCATCCTCGACGACACCGGCGGCAAACCATTCCTGGTCGAGACCAGGAGCCGCGAGTTCCAGCCGGTTCTGAGCTTCGGCTGGAACGGCACCTGGGTGCATGCCAGGCCGGCAAGCACGATCGCGATGCGCACCGTGGCGGGGGCGCGCGCGAACAAATAGCCGCCCGGCCACCCTGCTTCCGTTCGGCGGCTGCTGTGCTATGCGGCGGCGGACTTTTGGGGGACCGCCATGCGCACCGCTCGCTTGCTTCTGTCGTTCGTCCCGGTTGTCCTCGCCGGCTGCGCCACGCATGAGGAGCGCGCCGCTCCCGCGCAGCGGCGGATCGAATCGCGAGCGCGGCCGCGGCCCGCGCCGCCTGTCGCGATGTCCAACGCGGCCTATGTCCGCAGTGCCGCGGCGATCGACCTGTTCGAGATCCGCTCATCGGAACTTGCGCTGCAGCGATCGGCCACCAGGCGGGTGCGCGATTTCGCGGCCATGATGATCAAGGACCACAAGGGCACCAGCTCGCAATTGTCGCTCGCCGGACGAAGGCTCAACCTGCTGCCGTCGGCAAGGCTAGACGCGCCCCACCAGGCGATGCTCGATGCGCTTCGCCAATCCGCCAATTTCGACGCGGCCTACAAGCGTCAGCAGCTGACCGTGCACCAGGAAGCCGAGGCGCTGCACAGCCGCTACGCGGCGTCGGGAACCAGCCCCACGCTCCGTCCCGTCGCGGCGGCGAACCTGCCCGTGGTCCGGCGGCACCTGCGGCTGCTTCGCTATCTGTGAGATCCGCGGCCGCCGCCGCGCTCCTTAATGCGGCGGTTACCATAGTCCCTAAGCAGACCTTTGCCTTGCTCTGCGAGACGCAGACGCATGGCGAAATTCCTGCTTCCGCGAACCCTCGGCCTGCTCACCGCGACGGCCGCAATCACCCTCACCCTGCCCGCCGCGGCCGAGGCGCAAAGCGTCGCCGTGGCCGGTTCGGTCAGCTGGGCCAAGACCGACGCGATCCTGGGCGGCGCGCCGAGCGCGCTGCAGGCGATCCTGGCGCAGCAGAAGGGCGTGCCGATCGCCGCGCGTCCGGTGCTGCGGCCCGCCTCTTACGCGTTGCCGCCGGTCACTCCGGCGGTCATCCGCGATGCTCCGGCGGTTGCGGCCGGCGTGACCAGCGGCAAGCCCGACGTGTTCGGCTCGGTCGCGCTTCCGGTCGGGAGCACGCGCCTCAGCGCGCGCTGGCGCCGCGTCGAGGACGCGGGGCTCGGCGGAGCTCCGGGCCGCTATGCGCAATCGCTGCGCGGGCTCGACAAGGTCGAGCAACTCGAGGCGGTCAACCGCTACGTCAACCGGCGCGTCCGGTTCGTCGACGATGACCGGCAATATGGCCGCGCCGACGTCTGGGCGCCGGCCGGCGACACGCTCGCCCGCGGCCGCGGCGACTGCGAAGATTATGCGATCGCCAAATATCAGATGCTGCGCCGCGCCGGGATCGCCCCGCGCGACCTCTACCTCGTCATCGTCCGCGACCTCGTGACCCGCGGCGATCATGCCGTGCTGGTGGTTCGCGCCGCCGGCCACATGTTCGTGCTCGACAACGGCACCGAGCGCCTGCTCGATAGCGAGAGCATGCACGACTATCGGCCGATCCTGACGTTCGCCGCGGCGGGCACGTGGACGCACGGCTATCGCATCCACTCGGCTCCGGTGACGATTGCGTCGGCCGAGCGGCCGGAAGCCCCGGCGATCACGCCGGGCGAGGATCAGCGCTCCTGGAGCGCTTCGCTTCTCGCCTTCAACACCGGCTTCAGCAGGTAAGTCAGGATCGACTTCCACCCGGTGATGATCTGCGTGTCGGTCATCATCCCCGGAGTGATCGGGAGCGCGTGGCCGGCCGCGGTGAGGTAGCTCTTGTCGGTCTCGACGATCACCGTGAAATAGGCCTCTTTCTCTTTCTCGTCGTAGATCGAATCCGCCGAGACCTGCACCACGTGGCCCTCGAGCCCACCGTAGATCGAGAAGTCATAGGCTGTGACCTTGACGAGCGCACGGTCGCCGACCTTGATGAACGCGATGTCGCGCGGCTTGACCCGGCTCTCGACCAGCAGCTTGTCGCCGAGCGGGACCACTTCCATGATCTTCTGGCCCGGCTGCACGTAAGACCCGATCGTCGTCACCTGAACGTCGTTGACGACGCCGTCCACCGGCGAGCGGATTTCGGTGCGGTCGAGCTTGCCCTGCGCGCCGAGCAGCGACTGCTCGTTGACGGCGATCTTGGCCTTGACCTGGCTGCGCTCGTCGAGCGCTTGCTGGCGGAACTCGAAATTGGCCTGGGCGGCTTGGGCTTCGGCTTCGCGCACCGCCGCCATCGCCTTGCCCTGCTGCTCGCGCGCGGCGGCGATGCGCCCCTGCAGGTCGATGACTTCGCGTCGTTTGTCGAGCAGGTCGGTCTCGGGCACGATGTGCTTCGCGGCAAGCGGCTCGATCATCTGCACCTGGTGCTGGGCGAGCCCGAGACTGCGCTGGAGGCTGTTGATCGTCGCCGCCGCCTCGCCCGCATCGCGGCGGGCCTGGTCGGCGGTGGCGTTGAGCGCAGCGACCTTGCTCTGGAGCGCCGAGGCGCGCGCGGCGCGCAGCGCGGCTTCGCCGGCGCAGTCCGGCCCGTCGCATTCGGTGCTTTTGCCCATGCCCTCGGCGGTCAGCCGCGCGGCACGGGCCTCGAGCGAATTGGTTTCAGCCTGGATCTGGCCGAGCTGCGAACGGCTTTCCGGGCTCGCCAGCTTGACCAGCAGCTGGCCTTTGCGGACCCTCTGCCCCGAGCGGACAAAGAGCTCGGCGACGGTCGCCGGATCGGCCGCCGTGATCACCTGAAGCTTGCTCGACGGGATTACCCGCCCCTGGCCACGGGTGACTTCGTCGACCTGCGCGATGCTCGCCCAGATCAGGAACAGCAGGAACGCCGCCGCCGAGGCGACGATGATCATCTGCGCGCCGGTCAACGGGCGGCGGTGCTTGATCGCGTGTCCGACGAAAGGAAGGGAGGCCATTGGGACGCTTACTCCAGATTGCTCAGCGGCTCGCGACCGCGGGGCCGGCGACTCCGGTCGACGCCGGCTCGACCGCCGCGGGCGGAAGGGCTTGCTGGCTGGCGACCAGCCGCGCCGCGGCGCTGCCGACCTCGCCCGGACCCGGAATGTTCAACGTCCAGCCCTTCGACGTGTCAAGCAAGCCGCCGACGTCGTTCGGTGCATGCTGCAGAACCGTGCCGTCGGTGACCGGGCCCGCCACCTCCGCGATGGCATCCGACGATGACGGCTGGCTGGATGGCATCGGCGGGCGCATCGACAGTGGATCGCGCGGCTCGCCGATGTAGCGGCCGGTAAACGCCGCGGGCTGACCCCACGCGCCCGGCCAGCGATAGAAAATGTGCTGGCCGATCTGCGCAACCTTGGCGAGCAGCGGCGCCCAGCGCGGCGCGACATAATCGGCGTGGTAATGAGTGGCTTCGCCGACCGAGCGGTCGACATATCCGGCGAGCGCGGCGCGCGCGACCGCTTCAGCCTGGCGCCACGCCGCGGCCGCGGGAGCGCGGTAAAGCGCGCCGTCGCAAACGAAGGTGAACTGGCAGACCGAGCCGGCGCCCTGATAGACGACGCCGCAGACCGACTTCGGGAACGCCGGGTGGCGAAGGCGATTGAGCACCACCTGCGCGACCGCGCGGCGGCCCTCGAGCGGTTCGAATCCGGCTTCGTAATAGACCGCCTGGGTCAGGCAGAGCAGCGCGCGGCGCTGGTCGAGATCGCTGCCGCTGGCTTCGAACGGGCGCGCCGAGTGGACGGGCCCGGACGCGAACGGAAGCGCCGCATTGATCAGCTTGGCCTGATCTCCGATCGCCCGCACCGCGTTCGCCTCGGCCCCGGCCGTTGCCTCGATCAGCGCGGCTTCCCGCGCCGGCGGCAATGCGATCGTCGCGGCATTGGCCGGTTCGCGCGCCGAGATCAGCGCAATCGCCGCGGCAAGCGCCAGCAACGTCACGAGCGCGAGCGCGCCGACGATCCGCAGGCGCGGAGTCGACAGCCGCATGCCGCGGGCGAGCAGTGCCTGCGCGGTCACGACGCCTTCTCCTTCGGCGCGGCGGCCGCGGTCAGGTGTTTCATCACTTCGTCGCGCGGCCCGTCGGCGATGATCTTGCCGCCGTCGATCACGATCAGTCGGGTCAGGATCGACAGCATGTTGTGGCGGTGCGTGGCGACGATCAGCGACTGGTCGGCAGCGAGCGCCGTTTTCAGATGTTCGATGAAATAGAGCTCGGTCTGCGTGTCCATCGAGCCGGTCGGCTCGTCGAGGAACAGCAGCTTCGACGGACTGACCAGCGCGCGCGCGAGGACCAGCAGCGAGCGCTGCCCGCCCGACAGCCGCGACCCGCGCTCGCCGACCGGCAGGTCGAAGCCCGCGGCGTCGCGCGACAGAAAGATGTCGGCGCCCGAGCGGACCACCGCATCGATCAGCTGATCGTCGGTCGCCTGCGCGGCGCCGAGCATCAGATTGTCGCGCACCGTGCCGCTGAACACTTCGGAGTCCTGACCGACGAACCGGAACGCGTCGCGCAGCTGGTGCGGGTGATATTGCCGGCTGTCGAGGCCGTCGACGGTCATCACGCCGCCGGTCGGCGCGTAAAGCCCGCACAGCACGCGGCCGAGGGTCGACTTGCCCGAGGCGACGCGGCCGATCACGCCGATCCGGTCGCCGGGATTGATCTTGAGGTTGAGCCCGGCAAGCGAATCGCGCGCCGCATTGGGATAACGGAACGACACGTCGGTGAGCACGATGTGGCCGACGCGAATCTCGGGCACGATGCTGCGCATCGCCACCTGGCGCTCGTCCCCGGCCTCCATCATCCGCTGCAGCGAGCCGAGCGTCGCGATCGCCTGGCGGCCGCGGGTGATGAGGAACGCGAGCTGCCCGACCGGCTGCAGCGAGCGGCCCGAAAGCATGATGATGGCGATGATCGCGCCCATCGTCATCTCGCCTTCCTGGAAGCGGTAGAAGCCGCCGATCAGCAGGCCGATGCTGATCGACTGCTGCGAAACGCTCGCCAGGTTGACCGCGACCGCGGTGAGCTTGCGCATCCGCTCCTGCGTCGCCGCGGCCATCGATGAATAGCGCCGCCAGCGGCCGAGCATCTGCCCTTCCGCGCGCGACGACTTGAGCGTTTCCGCTCCGGCGATCGATTCGACCAGCACCGAATGTTGCAGGCTGGCGTCGGCCTGCGCGTCGAGCGCGGCGCGGCCCATCGCCTTCTGCAGGCTGACCCCGGCGGTCAGCATCAGCGCGATGCCGGCGATCGGCACGAACACCAGCCAGCCGGCAAGCGCGGTGATCAAGCCGAGGAACAGGACGAGGAACGTCATGTCGACGACCAGGACGACGGTCGTCGAGGCGAAGAAATCGCGCACCATCTCATATTCGGAGACGCGCCGCGCGAACGCGCCGGTGCTGCCCTGGCGCTCTGCCATCGGCAGGTTCATCACCTTCTCGAACAGCTTCTGCGACAGCTTGGCGTCGAGCTTTCGCCCGACCTCGTCGATCAGCCGCGCGCGCGCGATCCGCAAAGTGAAATCGAACGCCAGCGCGAGCATCACGCCGAGCGCCAGCACCCACAGAGTCGACACCGCCTTGTTCGGGATCACGCGGTCGTACACGTTCATGGTGAACAGCGGCATCGCGAACGCGAGCAGGTTGACGATCAGCGCGGCAAGCAGGACCGGCCAGAATTCGCGCCGGACCTTCCACACTTCGGACCAGAACCAGTGACGGCGCTTGGCCTCGTCCCACGGCCGCTCGTTCGCGCGCTCCTGCGTCGGGTCGGTTTCAACTACAACGGCGCGGCCGGTATAGGCTGGCTCGAGCTCGGTGAGATTGACCCACGCCGGCTCGGCGACGCCGGGGGCATAGAGCAGCCCGTCGGCGTCGCGCACGTCGAGCAGCAAGGCGGCGCGGTCGTCGGCGAGCTCGAGCACCGCCGGACACTTGGCCGACGGCCAGTTTTTGAGCCGGCGGGCGATCGGATCGGCGCGCATGCCGATCTGCTCGAGCGCCGGCTCGATCTGATGGAAGGGCAGCTTGCCGTCGGGCGTGACGGCGAGCCCCGCGCGCAGGAGAACCGGCGAAGATGGCCGGTCCGCCTGTCGCGCGAGATAGGTCAGGCAATCAAGGACGGGGTCGATCTCCCGCGACTGCTCCGCGTCAAGCCAGTGCATGAAGCTCACTGCCCGTCCCCCGCGCGCTTACTGCGCGCCCTCGGTCCCGGTGGGATTCTCGAGCGTCTCGCCCGGTGTCGCGCCCGCCGGCGTTCCGCCGATCGGCGGCGGCGGCGGAACCATCGCCGGGACCGGCATGCTCGTTTCCTGAAGGTCCGCGGGCGGGATCGGGTTGACCCCGAAACGCTCGCGCTCGCGGCCGATCGCGGCCGCGGGCATCTGCACGCCGAGACACTCGATCAAACGATTCTCGGCGGCAAGCACGCGATATTGCGCGTAGAGCTTCGCGAGACGCGCGGTCTCGGTCTGCGCCTGGACGTTATAGCGCGTGTTCTGCGCGTCGAGCACGTCGAGCAGCGAGCGCCGCCCGATGTTGAACTGCTCGCGGTAGGACAGCAGCAGGTCGTCCGAGATCCGGCTTTGGGTCTCGAGCTCGGTGGCCAGCGCGCTCTGGTTCTGCAGGCGGCTCCACGCGGTGCGGACGTCCTCCTCGGCCGCGCGGGTCCGCTCGAACAGGCGGCCGTGGACCTCGTCGGCGCGGCGCTGCTGCTCGCGGACGTTGGCTTCCTTGATGCCGCCGTTGAACAGCGTCCAGCGCAGGATACCGAGCGCCTGAAGGTCGGTTGTCCGCCCTTCGAAGCCGTCGATGTCGTGACCGGCGCGCGCGCGGCCCTCGATATTGAACGTCGGCCCCAGGTCGGCCCTTGCGGCACGCACTTCCTCGCGCGCCGACGACAGGTCGGCCATGGCTTCCTGGACGCGCGGGTTGTTGACCCGGGCCAAGGCCTCGGCCTCTTCGAGCGTCGCCGGCATGCACTGCGACAGGTCGGGCGGCATCGACACGCTGTCGACCGGCATCCCGGTCAGCGTGCGAAAGGTGATCGCGGCGGTGTCGAGGTCCTCGCGGGCTTCGGTGACGCGCGCCCGCGCGGCCTGCAGCCGCTCTTCGGCCTGCTGCTGGTCGGCGATGCTGATCGAGCCCTTGGACACGCCCTCGCGAAGGTCGCCCGCGAGCCGCTCGTGGAACGTCACATTGTCCTGCGCGATCGCGACCAGCCGCTGCTGGAGCAGATAGTCGATGTACGTGCGCGCGACATTAAGCGCGACGAACTCCGACCGCTCCTCGACGCGCGCGGCGGCGGCGTCGGTCCGCGCCGCCTGGCGGCGGATCTCGGCCTCACGGCCGCCGCTGTCATAGACAAGCTGATCGACGATCAGGTCGCCTTCGATCGGCCACAAGGTGTGATCGGCGATTCCGAGATTGCGGCGGGTCGGGTTTTTCAGGTTGCGGACGCCGGCCGATCCTTCGACCGAGACTCGCGGATAATACAGCCCCTGACCCTGAACGCGCTCTTCCTCGGTCGCAGCTCGGTTGGAGACGGCCTGACGGATTTGCGGGTTGGTGTTGAGCGCCGATTGAACGGCGTCGCGCAGTTCCACGCCGAATGCAGGTGAACCGCAAAGCAGCACCGCTCCGGGAACGATGATCGTCCAGTGCTTCTTACTCATGATACCCCCTTCTGGTCATTGCGGGGCCCCCACCGTCCACTGGTGAAGGCCCCGCGCTCTCGCTAGTTACGCAAACTCAACTGTGAGCCGGTGCCGCGTCGTGATGCATCGCCATTTGCTCCATGATGGGCATGGCGTGGCCTCCCGTGAAGCCGGCAAAAGCGGTCATGTCCCCGTTTGGAACGCCGGCCGCCCCGTGGCTTGCAAGGGCTTCGAGGCCCTTCGCGCCGTGATCGCCGGGCAGCGCATTGATCAGCGCATCCAGGTTCGGGCCATGACCGCCGCCGTGCAGCGCGTCAGCGAGCACCTGCGCAACCACCTGGTTGTGCTGGGCGCCACCGTCTCCCGCAACTCCGGCGTTCTTGGCGTCGGCCGCGGGGCCGTGCCCGGCTGCCGCGAGCAGGTGGGCGGCCGCCGGCATCGCCACGGCCGCGGCCGTCAGCGGCGCTGCGGCGCCGGCCTGCCCGTGCGCCGGACCATCCGTCCCCTGCAGGAGTTCCGTCGGCGCCTGGACGTTCGAGTCCGTCGCCGTCGAATCGCCGTTGCCGGCGGTGAAGTCGGCGTGGGTCGAGGTCTGGCTGTCGGTCGACTGAGCCGGCCCGTCCGAGCCTTCGGTCAGCGCGACCTTGCTGACGACCTGGTCGTGCGAGACGCTGTCGGTCGAACCGGCGACGCTGTACGACGAGATCGACTGCGTATCCTCGGCGACAGTGCCCGTGCCCGGATCGATGCTGTGCGACAGCTGCGACAGCGTTCCGAGACCGGCCGCGGCCACGGCGCCAACCAGGGCGGCGTCGGTGCCCGTGTTGAACGAGCGCTGCAGGTGGTTGTCGTTGGCCGACGTCAGCGATGTCGTCTGCAGCGTCGTCGAGGTCGCGGCGAGCGTGCTCGAGCTTCCCACCGGGTTGACGGTCACGTCGATCGTCCCCGTGGACGAATCGTCGTCGCCATCGGTCATCTTGACCGGCAGCTGGAACTCGACCGGATCGCCCGGATCGTTCTGGCCGTAGATGAATCCACCAACCGCGAAGTCTGCCCCGGTGAAGAAGGTGCCCGCGTCGTCGGGATTTTCATCGCCGGCGCCGTTGGTGATCGTGACCGCTTCGAAGGTCGCGCCCCCGATCGCCTCGAACTGAATCACGGCGCCTTTCGGAATGCCTTCGACGTAAACGCCATCGTCAGGACCGCCCGCATCGTGGACGAAATAGTCGCTGCCTTCAGTGAGCTCCACGCCGTTCAGCGTGACCACGATCGAGTCCGGATCGATTTCGACGGCGGAATTGATGCTCGAGTCGTTGACATCCGACTGGCTCAACGGATCGCCGTCGGTGACGTTGTAGGCCTTGAGCAGCACCGTCGTGTCGTTGCCAGACTGCGGGTCAACCATGGTGAAGCTGAACACCTTCTGCCCCACGTGGTCATCGTAGGTGTAGCCGCCGGCGTCCCTCTCGTCGTCGCCGGAATCACGGCCAAGATCCTGGACCAGGTCGATCCGCAGAGTCTCGTCCGCCGCGAGCTTCTGGCCCGTTCCGGTGCCGATGTCGTCGGCGTCGGTGTTGATCGTGAGGTCTGCCGAGGTGGCCGCATTGAAGCCCGTGAGCAGAATGTCGGTCGAGTCGGGATTCGGATCGTCCGAATCTTCGATATCGAGGGGCGAGCCATTAACCAGATCGGGATCGACGCCCTTCCATGGCGTGTTGCCCGCGGCGACAGCAGAGAAGTCCGACGCTGACGTGCTGCCGTTGTCGAGCGGCCGATCGAAGTCGATCGTGTACGAGCTGGTCGCTTCGTCGAGCGTCGCCGTGAACACCGTCGCCGACGCCGTGCTGTGATCGGTCGTCGCGGTCAGCGAACCGTCCGCCTCGACATACAGCAGGACCGCTTGCCCACTTACGGTAATCGGCTGGCCGCCCGTGCTCAGCAAGGGCGTGCCCGGCGTGGTGATGTCCCACGTCAGCGTGCCGATGCCGTCCGCGCCAGCGTTATTGACCAGCGCAGTGTCGGTGTCCTCGACGTCGAGATGCTCGGTGACGACCGCCGTGCCGGTATTCTCGACCTCCGCTCCGATCGGCGCGAAGTTCAGCGGCGTGTCGTCGGACACACCCAAGTTGACCGTGCCGGAAACCTGCCCGTCGTCCTGATCGGTCGCGACGACTGTCACAGAACCGAGGTTCTGCAGATCGTCGAGGTCGATTCCCGGATGGCTGTCGTAATTGTTGTTGAGCGTCGCGGTGACGGTCACCGTGTCGGTGTCGCCCGCGGCGATCGATGACGGAGCCGACAAGGTCAGCGTCACCACCTTGGTGCCGGTGTTGACCGCGCCGTCCCAACCCTGGATTTCCGTCGCGGAAACGCGGGTCCAG